>CAIYPA010000051.1 GCA_903927965.1 uncultured Bacteroidia bacterium
CCATAACCACAACAGATGCTTCATCCATTGCTTCAACAACCGCAACCAGTGGTGGCAATATTACCAGCGATGGCGGTTCTGCCGTGACAACCCGTGGGGTGTGCTGGGGTACTGCCACCAATCCAACAGCAGCCAATTCAAAAACCTCTGATGGTACAGGAATTGGCACTTTTACAAGCAACCTTATCGGCTTAATTGAAAATACCACCTATTATGTAAGGGCCTATGCCACAAACAGCATTGGAACTAGTTATGGCAGCGAAATCTCGTTTAAAACCCTGGCCAATTCAAATGGGATAACCTTTAACCCTGACCTGACCTATGGAACGATGACCGATAACGATGGGAATGTTTACAAAACAATCACAATCGGCACACAAACATGGATGGCAGAAAACCTTAAAACCACTAAATACCGCAACGGCGATCCGATACCTAATGTTACAGACAATGCTGAATGGCTTGCTTTAGCTACCGGTGCCTATTGCTGGACCAACATCGATCCAGCAAATAAAGCTGTTTACGGTGGGTTATACAATTGGTATGCAGTTGCCGACAGCCGCAACATTGCCCCTGGTGGCTGGCATGTCCCTACCGATGCCGAATGGACCACCCTAACTACTTTTCTTGGCGGCGAATATGTAGCAGGCGGTAAACTAAAAGAGACAAGCTTAGCACATTGGTTAAGCCCAAACACCGGTGCATCCAATAGCAGCGGTTTCACCGCCATTCCAGGGTTATGCCGTGACTACAACAATCCCGCATTCTTCCGTATGGGTGACAGCAACTACTTGTGGAGCAGCACGGCAAATGCTTCTACCACTGCTTGGTTTCGCGAACTTAGCTATGGCGATACCAATGCTGGTCGTGGCTTGTATTACAAGAAGGGCGGCTTCTCTGTCAGGTGCGTGCGTGATTAATTGTGCCAGGAAACACGGAACGTGTCTCGTTACGTTTTGTGTATGCTGTTTTCAAGATGGTGGGCTGCAACAGATTGCTTTATCTGATAAGGAACTAGCTGTTATAGATAAACAGAGGCCTCACAACAAAACGGGCTATAAAAACGGGTTTATGGACGATCCACAGATATGGGTAATAAAAAATATTTAAACTGCCTATCCCTTTTGGTCAGGAAGGCTTAATAAAAATCATAAAACACATGAAATCTTTACAAAGATTGAGAAAATTCACCGGAAGAATGGCAATCGCTGTTCTTGCGCTGATGCTTAGTTCTTGGTTCTTAGGATTTTCGCCAGTTATTGCCGGCAATGTGGTGACAAGCGGGACATCCCTTGTGATCACTCCAGGCAGCACCTTTGTTTCCATGGACAACCTATCGGTTGGAAATGGGGCAACAATTAAAAACGCAGGTCTCCTTATCTTGAAAAAAAACCTTGCCAATGAAAACACTTTGCCAAATCAAACGGGTACAGGCACGGTGGAATTTTCCGGCTCGGTCAGTCAAACCGTGAGCGGCCAGAACATTTTACAGGATATCACGGTAAACAATTTGTCGGGCATCACCATTGGTGGAAATACAAACATCAATGGGATCCTCACCTTGGCCCTAGGGAATATTGCCATCATTGATTATTCACTATTACTTGGCCCATCTTCCTCGATTTCAGGCACGCCATCGGCCACTTCTATGGTAGTTGCCACAGGTCCCGGCGAGCTGCGCAAGGAGTTTGCTCCCGGTTGTACTCCCGGAAGTTTTATTTTTCCTGTCGGTAATGAAACTGGTATACCCGGGTATTCACCGGTTACGCTTTCTTTCACCGGGGGAACTTTTGCTACAGACAGCTATGTAGGTGTCAAATTATCGAACTCAGCTTATGCCGGATTGTCGGGGAATTATCTGAACCGTTACTGGACCCTTACTCAAAATGGGATTACAACTCCCCAATATAGTGCAATGTTCCAATATTTGCCAACCGATGTTGTTGGGGTTGAGACCGGTATCACTTGCGTAAAAGTTGCCCCATCGCCCGCAACGACCTTTAGCACAGCCAATTCCATTCTTCATCAACTCAATGCAACTGGGACCGCAATGGTTGGCACATTTACCGGTACCCAAATATGCACCATGGTCGTCAGCCCGTCCGATGTAAATGCACCTTCCGCAGCGGCAGCTTCGGTTCCATTTCAGGTAACCACAGGATGTAACTGGACAGCGGCAAGCGACCAAACCTGGTGTACAGTAACACCTACCGGTGCAGGTAACGGAACAATAACGGCTAACTGTACCGAAAATATTTCTTCAAGTCAAAGAACAGCAATTGTAACAATTACTGCACCCGGTGCTTCCGGAAGCCCACAAACAGCAAAAGTAATCCAGGCAGGGTGTACATTGCCGGCCAATGCAGGGACAATCTCAGGTGCTGCTACTGTTTGTAAGGGACAAAGTTCTGTTATCTATACTGTTCCGACAATTGCAAATGCAACCTCTTATATCTGGACTTTGCCTTCAGGGGTATCAGGTACCAGTACAAACAATACCATCACAGTTGATTATTTGGGAACTGCCGTTTCGGGGGATATTACTGTTAGGGGAAACAATGCCTGTGGAAATGGCACAACGTCAACTTTGGCAATTACCGTCAACTCGAACTGCAATTCCCATTTTACCCCGGTTTGGGGCGGTAATGGGATCGACCACATGAACATCAATATCCATTCTGCAAAGTTGGATGGGGTTGGATTGGTCTCAGGAGATGAAATAGGAATATTTGACGGGTCAAAATGTGTCGGATATGCTATCCTCTCCGATACATTATCCTCAACGAACATCCTTAGCATAGCAGTTTCCCGGAAAGAAGGCACTTTGGACGGTTATACCACGGGGAATGACATTACCTTTAAACTTTTCGATAAGAGCAAAAACCTTGAGATTTCGAATCCGGAAACTGTTTATTCCGATTTGGATCCTACATGGAGCACGGACGGAAAGTTTACAATCGATGCTACGGCATTTGTAGCATTGACAGGATATACCGTTGTTAAACAGGATATCGCCCTTATCGCTGGTTGGAACATTGTTTCGGCCAACGTAGTCCCGGCCAATGTGGACCTCAAAAATGTTTTCCAGCCATTGATCACAGCCGGAAAACTCCAGAAGGTAATGGATGAAGCCGGAAAAACGATCGAAAACTTTGGTGTTTTTGGTGGATGGAAAAACAACATTGGTAACCTGAACTCGATCAAAGGCTACAAAGTAAACCTTACCAATGAAGCCACCCTTACGATCGAAGGTGTACCGGTTGTGTTGCCATTGGAAATCAGCCTTATGGCAGGTTGGAACATCATCTCTTATCCTTGTTCAAATTTGCAGGATGCAAAAGTATTGCTCCAATCGTTGATCGATGCCGGCAAACTTAAAAAGGTGATGGACGAATCGGGAAAAACCATTGAGAACTTTGGGGCATTTGGTGGCTGGAAAAACAATATCGGGAACTTTATCCCCGGTAAGGGTTACAAAGTAAACACAACTGAGAGTTGCATATTGACAATCCCTGCAACTCCAACCAAAGCTGTGAGTTATGTCGCCGAAGTTTTGGCCTCCACTCACTTTGTAAAGGTATTCAGCGGCAATGGAACCGATCATTTTAACATCAATCTGGTCGATCTGGAAACATCAGGCTTAAAGGCTGGAGACGAAATCGGGATCTTCGATGGGCAATATTGTGTAGGCTCGGCGACAATCGGAGAAGGCCAACTTAAATTGGGAAGCATTAGCATCCCGGCCTCAGCCAACGAAGGGACAGGTAACATAGTGAATGGTTTCTCTTCCGGCAACACAATCGGGTTTCAATTGTATAGGGGAAACCAATCGTACAAATTAGAGATGGAAACGCTTGCGGGAAGTCAGTCATTTGAAAAGAACGGGTCGGTGTTCGTAAAAGTAAACGCAAGCACTCTTCCTGTTGTTCAGGTTGCGGATGGACAAGAGGCGTTTAGGTGTTACCCGAATCCTTTTACCGATGAGTTGACAATTTATATACAGAATAGTTCAGTGTCCGAAGTAAAGGTTGAGGTCTATAATCTTCTGGGGCAAAAGATAAAAAACTTGTTTAAAGGGAGGAACAACGGAGAACTGATACTTAAATGGAACGGCTCAAATGACTCTGGCCAACTGGTAATTCCAGGGGTTTATCTGATTAGGATGAACAACGAAACAAGAAAGGTTTCCTTTAAATAAAGGTATGATTCTTTTGAAGGTTTTAATTTTTTAATGTTGATGGGTCAACGTCCTAAGATCACCTATTCCTGTTTTATATTTCCCAAATCCGATCCCAGGTTACTGAGGATCGGATTTAATTTTGATAACAAATTGAGATTACAATTGAGCTGTTTTCTAATCCTTGTCGGTTTCCGATTCAGATGTTAGTCCTGCTCTTTTCGCACCACAAGCCTTCACCAAATCATCGGGCGAAAGCCTGATCTGCATCCCCCGTATTCCAGCACTGATATAAATAATACCCTGGTTGAATGCCGCTTCGTCGATATAAACCGGGAGGTTCTTTTTCATGCCAAGTGGGGAACAACCACCCCTGATGTAACCGGTCAATGGCTCAAGATCTTTCATTTTAATCATCGCCACTTTTTTGTTGGAGCTTGCAATGGCTGCTTTTTTCAGGTCGATCTCTTCACCTCCCGGGATAATGCAGACGAAATTCCCGTTTTTATCGCCTTCGAGTACCAATGTTTTAAAAACCTGGTTGATCGGAATCCCAGCGGTTTCGGCCAGGTGAACGGCACTTAAGTCTGATTCGTCAACATGGTATTCTACCAATTCATAATCGATTTTTAATCGGTCAAGGATTCTGGCTGCGTTCGTCTTCTTCGTCATATCGAAATCTTTGAAAGTTCTCGTTCACCGCAATTTCATACTTGGCGATATTGGCAGCTTTTTTGATCCGTTTGAACGTCTTGTGCTGGTCGGGAAAAGCAAAGCTGAAATAGCTCCAGAATTTTTCCATCCTCATCAGCAGGTGGCTGTTCCCACTCAACAACTTTGAATAACCCAATATCATTTCATCGTGAAAATCGCGAAGGATCTTCGCCTTTTGGGCCTTATCCTGAACTGGAAGATTCTTTAAAACGGATGGGAAAAATGGATTCTTGAGGATCCCCCGCCCGATCATCCAGGTGGTGGTATTCCCGAACAGGCCTTTCAATCGATTATAATCCTCAATTGTTTCGATATCACCATTATAAATAAGATCAGACCCTAATATTTCAACTGTATTTCTATATATTTCCAAATCCGGACTCTCCTTATACAACTGTTTTGCAAACCTTGGATGAAGGATAATTTCGCTTAAAGGAAAGTCTTTCAAAACCCCGGCAACTTTGATGATATCGTCGTGGGATGTTAAGCCTGAACGTAGTTTCACCGAAACCTTTGCATGGATCTGAGGAAGCGATTCTTCAAGGATGGCTTTTATTGTGTCGGGATGGGGGAGGAGCCCCGCACCAAAGCCTTTGTTGGTTACCATGGGATAAGGGCACCCAAGGTTCCAGTTGATTTCACCATATCCATTGTCTTGCAGCACCTTTGTCAGAAACACAAAGTCAGCAGTATTTCCGGCAAGTATTTGTGGTATAAGAGGATAGCCAAGATTATTCGATGTTTGGATATCCCGCAGGTGCGATTTTTTTATCGTTCCATCATTTTGACGGACGATATAAGGGGCAAAATATTTGTCCACACCACCGAAAAGTCGGGCATGGGCTGACCGGTAGATGTAATCGGTTGACTCCTGAAGTGGGGCGAAATAAATTTTCAAGTCTGATGATTTCTGCATGGCACAAAAATAGTGATGTTTTTCACATGGGGTATCATCCCTATATTTCTTAACTTTGCACCGCCAAAAAATTTTAATCTTTATGTTTGTTTTTCCGTTGGTCGAAAATGAGATTTCTGAAGCTTCTGCTGCTCCTTCAGCAGGGCAGCCCGGCCAACAACGTGTTGTTAAGGCAACACCAAAAAGCAAGGTTTCTGGAAAGGAAAAGGCAACAACTGGCAAACAGGCAAATGCCGGGATTAAAGGTAAGCTCACTAAACTTAAAAACGGTAAAGAGTCCCTACGGAATACCTATGTTGAGGAACCCGTTGTAAAGGACTCATTGTGGAATATTTACACCGGCAACCCAGGTTTTTACGTAACAAAAGGCGATACTGTCAATTTTGGGAATGTAACCACACTTTCCGACTCGGCATTTCTTGAAGTGCAACGGACTATCGTGCCCACTACAATAAAGCCCTATGGATTTGTTGGCAAAGAATTGGTCTTGCCCAATCAGGGTTGGATATTGGGCCTGATCTTGATTCTATGGATGATTTTTGCATCTGTCAGGGTCCGGTTCCTGCAATATTTAAGCCTACTGTTCACGAGTCTGGTCAATTTTAATGCTGCGACCCGGTTGTTTCATCAGCGTGGATATAAAATAATGTATGGTGCTTTGCGCCTCGATTTTATTTTTCACCTTGTCGTTCCACTTTCCGTCTATCAGATTGCAACGTTTTTCAAGGTCGATATTCCGGGTTTCCCACCAATTATCTTTTTTTTCGCATTATTATTGATCATCAACGGCTACTTTTTCACCAAGATTTTACTCTACAGGGTGGCCGGTTCCATTGTCATGCTGAAGGACCAAACCGAAGAATCTGTATTTAATATCAAACTGTATTATAAGGCTTTAGGTATATGTCTCCTACCCATCGTCACCATTCATGCAATCATCCCCGAAACCAATATCATTACGATTTGGGTGATGGCTGCCTTGATTGTGATTATGTATATTTCAACGGCCATTCGAAGTATTTATCTAGGAAACCGAAAAGACATTTCAATTTTCTATTTGATTTTGTACCTTTGTACCCTTGAAATTCTACCGTTGCTTTTGATTTTTAAACTCATGAGTACAGAATAAGGAGTTTGGAAGAAATACGAATTTTAAAAGTTATTAAGTTGAAAATCAGAAAAATATTAGTATCGCAACCCGAGCCGAACACTGCCAGTTCACCTTATAGTGACTTGGCAGTAAAGCACAATTTAAAGATTGACTTTCGTCAGTTTATACAGGTTGAGGCTGTCCTTGCGAAGGATTTTCGCAAGGATAGGATCCAGGTCCTTGACCATTCTGCGATTATTTTCACCAGCAGGATGGCGATCGACCATTTCTTCCGGATCACGCAGGAGTTAAGACTGACCATCCCTGATACAATGAAATATTTCTGTATTTCAGAATCCACTGCTTTTTACCTGCAAAAATACATCATTTACCGCAAGCGTAAGATCTTCCATGCCAACGGTAAATTTGCCGATCTGGTCGATGTATTGCTCAAGCACAAGGATGAAAAATACCTGATCCCGCTGTCCGATATTCACAAGGACGAAATACCTGTTCTTCTTGAAAAAGCGAAAATACCTGTTACAGAGGCAATTATGTATCGAACGGTTAGTGCCAACCTGTCGGATATCAAAGATTTGAATTACGATATGCTTGTCTTTTTCAGTCCAAGCGGAATCAAATCATTGATGCACAATTTCCCCGATTTTGAACAGAAGGAGATCAAGATCGCCACATTTGGGCAGGCGACAGCCCAGGCTGTGAGGGATGCGGGTTTGCGCCTTGACGTGGAAGCTCCGGCACCGGACGCCCCTTCGATGCCCGCCGCGATAGAGAAGTTTATCTCCGATTATAACAAGAACAACAAATAGAAAATATTATTTTCAACTGAAAGGGGGGAGTAACATTCCCCTTTTTTTGTACTTTTAAGTTATGGGTTCCTTCAGTTTTGGAAAAGATGAGAAACTGTGCAGCCAAAAGCTGATCGGGGAGTTGTTCCTCTCCGGGAATACCTTTTTGTGCTATCCTTTGAAGGTGGTATGGAAAATTGAAGTGTTGGAGACGCCCCATCCTGCCCAGGTTGTGTTCAGCGTCCCGAAGCGGTTGTTCAAACGTGCCCACGACCGGAACCTGCTCAAGCGACGGATGCGCGAAGCCTATCGCCTCCGGAAACACGAACTTTATGAGTTGCTCGACTCAAACGGCAAAAAGATTGTTTTTATGCTGGTTTACATTGCCAAAGAAGAATTGGAATTCAAACAGTTGGAAAGTGCAATGAATAAGGTGATTGCAAAATTTGGAAAAAGCATCGCTGAGTAGTCTGTAAGCCGTAAATTAATTTGGCAAAAAGTTCGTTTAAAATTAAGCCTGAATAACAAAAACACAGCCCTGCAAATTATCAAAACTTGTACATTTTGCAAGTTTTGATAATTTGATTTATCAAAGTGATAACCGGATTTCGCCGTTCGGGTAACATTCAGCCACGAACTAACGCAACCTTCAATTATCTTAAGCATCTATTGATTGATTAACATTAATAAACTATTTACAGATGAAAAAACTGATTATCTTAATTATAGCCTTGATTCCCCTTGTTTCGAATTGCAAAAAGGAGAGTGAAGCTTATTCGGAGTTGCAGATCAGGGAAATTGCCTGGAATTCATTGGGTGCACAAGAAAAATTGACGGTGAATGTTGATTGGAAACATGCACCGGTGAGTGAATCAACATTCTATCAAAAGAGAGTTTATGCCGTACGTTTCAACACAACCGATGATGCTTTACTTGGGCCGATTGTCGTGTATGTTGATACTTCAACGAAAGTTGTCCTGGGTTATGCAACGCGGTTTTAATGGATCAATTGTGTTTAAATTATGAAAAAACTGGTCATATTATTTTTGGCCTTGAATCCCGTTGTTTCGAATTGCAGTAAGGAAACTGAAGCTGACTTGCAATTGCAGATCAGGGAAATTGCCTGGAATTCGTTAAGCGAACAAGAAAAATTAACAGTGAATGTTGATTGGAAACAAGCGCCTGTAAGTGAATCAAGCTACAACCAAAAAAGTGTTTATGCTGTGCGCTTCAACACTACTTATGATGCTTTATTGGGACCAATTACCGTATATGTCGATATTTCCACCAAAGTTGTTTTAGGCCAGGCGTTAAGGGATTGATCAATTTAATCACATTCAAATGGTTTGATTACTTATTTATCAAGGGACATCTTCGCCACCTATCTCATTAAATGTGGAAAACAGGGGTTTATCATTCTGGTGAAAGAACGAAATTTCGATATTGGAGAGAGTTGGAAACAAATAAAATTGGCCCTGAATAACAAAAACACAGCACCGCAAATTATCAAAACTTGCAAAATTTGCGAGTTTTGATAATTTGATATTATCAAAGTGGTAACCGGATTACGCCGTTCGGGCAAATCTACACTGTTGGAGTTGTTTAGAAATCGTTTGCAAAAAGAAGGTGTAATGCCCGATCAAATTCAGTTTTTCAATTTTGAATTACCCGAAAACTTTCTGAACAAGTCGTGGGATATGTTATATTTTGAAATAAAATCCAAATTAAAGCAAGATAAATCAAATTACATTTTTCTCGATGAAATTCAGAATATTGCTGACTTTGAAAAATTGGTTGATGGACTCTATGCAAGCCAAAATACAGATGTATATATTACAGGTTCAAATGCAAATTTGTTATCGAGTGAATTGGCTACCTTATTGAGTGGAAGGTATATAGAAATTTCAATTTTGCCATTTTCGTTTGCTGAATACTTGGAGAGCAGGAGAATTGAAACAAGCAATAAGTATCTGAATTACGAAGCTCTGTTTTTTGATTATGTGAATGAAACTTCGTTGCCAAAGGGCGTGGAATTACGAGAAGAAGGCTTTGACAAAGTTTACGAATATCTCGAAGCATTGTATGCCACGATTATTGAAAAAGACATAACACAAAGGCATAAAATCAACGACAAACGTGCTTTTGGCAATGTAGCAAAATTTGTCGCAACCAATATAGGCAGTCAGGTGTCGCCCGGCAGTATATCAAAAGCACTGAAGGCCGATAATCAGAGCGTACACCATGCAACAGTGGAGAAATTCATAGATTATTTGGTTGAAAGCTTTGTTTTTTACCGCGTTAATCGATTTGATATAAAGGGCAAAAAACAGCTTGCCACACAGGAAAAATATTATCTTGTTGATTTGGGGTTGTTGAATGTGATGGTAGGCAGGGAAAGGACAGCAGATAAAGGTCATATCCTTGAAAATATTGTATATCTTGAACTTTTAAGACGGGGGTACAAAATTTGGACAGGCACACTTCGCAACGGCGAAATTGATTTTACCGTCAAAAATCGCAACGGCGAAATTGAATATTATCAGGTAGCATGGGAAATCACAAATGAAGAAACGGAAAAACGCGAATTTACACCATTAGAAACCGTTAAAGACAATTACCCGAAATTTTTGCTAACAACCGAATCATTTCCACTAGGCAGGGCGGGTATAATTCACCGAAACGTATTTGAATGGCTGCTGGAAAAATAATTAGAAAGAAAAAAATCGGTCACACGACTACGTGAAGATGCTTGAAGGGGTCCTGAAGGCTATTTGTGCGTTGTCTATAGCTCAAAACGCCGGATGCGCAAAGCGTACCGCCTTAGAAAACACGAACTTTATGAATTGCTCGACTCAAACGGCAAAAAGATTGTTTTTTTGCTGGTTTACATTGCAAAGGGAAAATGGATTATAAACAGTTGGAAAGTTCAATGAATTAGGTGATTGCGAAATTTGGGAAAAAGCCTAACAGAAAAACAGGAATAACATAATTTCATAAAGGAAAGATCGTTACTTTTACAGGATGGTTTGTTTAAAAAGTAGTAAATAGTGATTTTGTAATTTGGCATAAATGGTGATTTCAAGAATTTAAACACTTATTATTCTGATTATGAATAATCTATATCAATTGTTAGTTCGATAATGCAGGAAATGACCATTTTCATGGTGGTAACATAATCGTCGGATACAAAAATAGGAGAGACATATTATGAGAAATAGGATTGTGATATTCATTGTAATTATAGGCGTTTTCATTAATAATGCGCTAGGCAAGTATGAACCCAATAAAGTTGACTCCTTGAAAAATGAGATCGAAGTATTAAGACACCAAGTAAACGAACTCGATGAGAGACAAAGATTTTATGGAGAGCAAATAAATGGTCAGACGGGCTTGCTCGATACTGCATTTGATGGAATCTCTGCTGAATTAAGTGCATCATCAAACTTCATTGGAATACTTGGTATTATCATTGCCATTATCAGTGTAGGTTTGGGTGTCTATGTCGCAAGAATTGAAAAAAACGTCAAAATAATGAAAACTGATAGTGAGTTATTATTACAAAGAAATATTCAGATTAAGCAAGAGGTTGAAGAGTTAAGTGAAAAAATGACAAAAGACATTTCAGGATTATACACACTTATTCGAAATGAAGAATCAAATCAAATGATTGATAGACTTATTTCTGTTCCGGAAGATATAATTAACCTATTTAATAATTTAACAAGTAGAGATTTAGAAAAAGAGCATTTCTCTAAAATAAAGGAAGCATTTCTGCAATTAGAACCAAATGTACTCGGATACCAAAGTTATCTAACATTATTTTTCCAACATTTCTCTGATCTATCGCTTCTTGACAATGATATAAAACCCAAATTTTTAAAGTCCTTGCCAGAGAATTTTTCAAATGCATTTAAAAATGACATATTGAAATCTACAAATGACTTTTTTAATGCAGTTTTACAACAATCAATATCAAAATCCATCAATGAAATTAATGAATATATTTTAACACTTTGTAATTCATCTTTTGCTGAGACGGAAGAAGTATATTTCGTAATAAACAATGCGATGAAAAGTAGAGGAAGTAAATTTGAATTATATGATTGTATTAGCAAAGCAATTGAATTCAGATTATTCAGAAAGAATTTTGGAAAATTGATTTTGGACTATAAATTCGAGAATCTTTCTCCTAAAGAAAATGCAATAATTCAAGATATTAACAGCGTAACAACGATATAAAATGAGCACATTTTCTATTGCAATAAAAACAGGTCTTCTTACTAATAATGTAATAAACCTTTTAAATGGAGATGCAGACGTTGGTACTGCAAGTAAGCTTGGTGTGATGAGATTTTCTCTTCAGGAATTTCTTAATGGCAAGGCAAATATTTCTATGGCATCAAAACTTGGATTAATGACTAGTGATTTACAATTGTTGTTAGACATTATAGGTAAACAAGGTGCTATAGGACTAATCATAGGTTTATTAATGAAGAAATAATATCTATTTTTATTCAATAGGACTTCATGTTGTCAGCAAAGCCCAGCCTGAGCAAAGTTTTAAAATGTGATTGTTGAACTTTATAATTTTTAACGCAACATGGACAAACAAAGAAAAGCAGAAATCGAAATCAGAAAAAATCAAATCCTGGATCTGATTAAGGAATTTTGTAATCTGAAACTTGATGCAGAGTATTTGGAATTATCGGAACAACTTTTAAACAAACTGGGAAGAAAAAGGGATGTTCCATTTATTGCCGGAAAGATCGAAATTTGGGCAGTGGCCGTAATCCATGCCCTTGGCACCATTAATTTTCTTTTTGACAAATCATTTGAACCCTATGTTACAGTGGATGAAATCAATGGCTTTTTTCAGACGAACAAGTCTTCGACCGGGCAAAAATCGAAATTCATAAGGGACTTGTTAAGACTCGGCTACTACGACAGCGAGTTTTCAACCACTCGTATGAAGCAGAACAATCCATTTGATAAATTGACAATGGTTAATGGTTTCATTGTATCGAAAGTGCCTTTGGCAGAAGCAATTACAAAAAAGGAACCCTTACCAAAAATACAAATCAAAAAAGAGAGTAAAGTCAATTTGGACGATTCCCAATTGAGTCTTTTTTCTAATGAATAAACAAATCAGATGACGGCAAAAAAAACCGTAACAAAAAAAGTTTCCGACTCAAAAACCACCACCCCACCGGATGTGGTATCTACACCTATAGGAACGGTGCCCGCAGCAGCAGGAATGGTTATCGGGAAAGTCAGGCAGTTGGGCAATGATCCCCTCAACGAAAACCGCATTCTCATCGGGCTACCCTGGCCTGACGGAAGTACAAAAGATTTGTGGGCACGAGTGGCAACCCTCTATGCAACACAAGGGGCGGGTAGCTTTTTTCTTCCTGAGATTGGGGATGAAGTGGTGGTCGGATTCTTCAATCAGGATCTCAATTGTCCGGTAATTCTCGGAAGCCTCATTGGCAACAGGCAAACTCCACCTTATCCCTGCACGGAACAGAATCAGAAGAAAGCCATTGTAACCCGGGAAAAATTAAAGATTGAATTTGATGAGGAGAAGAAGATCATCTCCATCGTGACACCAGGTAATAACCAATTGGTTATTAG
The DNA here is from genome assembly GCA_903927965.1 of uncultured Bacteroidia bacterium. GTDB lineage: Bacteria > Bacteroidota > Bacteroidia > Bacteroidales > Prolixibacteraceae > JAAFHB01. The sequence goes on from CAIYPA010000051.1 coordinate 13,338, forward strand.
TGATGAAGGAAAGTCCATTCAGCTATCCGATCAGAATGGAAATAAGCTGAGTCTCGATTCAAACGGAATAACCCTATCTTCTGCCAAAGATATCATCCTGAAATCTAAGGGAAACGTTATTATTGATTCTGCTTCCAATATAAATATTGGATCCAAATCAGATATTGTTCTAAACGGGTTGAACGTAAAAGCCACTGCCCAGATTGGATTTACTGGTAAAGGCAATGCAACAGCCGAATTATCGGCCGCCGGTACGACCACTGTCAAAGGTGGAATAGTCATGATCAACTAAAAAAAACGAATATGCCTCCAGCAGCAAGATTAACAGACATGCACACTTGCCCGATGCAAACGCCGGGTATTCCTCCTATTCCGCACATTGGCGGACCTGTTGTGGGGCCCGGGGCACCAACAGTTCTTATCGGCAAGATGCCAGCCTCAGTCATGGGTGACAGTTGCGTTTGTGTCGGCTCTCCCGATTCAATCATCAAAGGGTCAGCCACGGTGATGATCTGTGGTAAACCTGCAGCCCGAATGGGCGATACCACAGTGCATGGTGGTACAATTATATTGGGATGCCCTACAGTACTGATTGGCGGTTAAACGTAACCGCTTTAGGAAGAGGGCTAAACCCGAAACAGCAATTTATAGTTTTAACAAGCATAAGAAATAGTCTAATATCTATAAAATGAAACGAACCTTATTTGTGATTTTCCTTGTATTATTTATGAATACCTGGATATCTGCTCAAAAACAAAAACCGGTAGTTGTAAAGGCGGGTACGAGCCTGAACGAGTATTTCCCGATGTCGGAAAGGTACCTTTATCCAGAGTTTACCCAGGGGAAAGGCTTTTTTCAAAACAACATGATCGTTCCTTGCCTTTTTAATCTTAACCTTTTGTCAGGCGAGATGGAGTTTATCAGCTCGAAAGATACTCTGTTAATTGCAAAAAAGACGGAGATTATTTCGATCGTCGTGGCGAAGGATACTTTTTATTATCATGATGCTTATCTGCAACTGATCCAAAGTGGGCCGCTCAAACTCTTTTTGAAGCGGGGCCTTAAAATTCAGGATATTCGTAAGGAGGGCGCCATGGGGACTATCAACAGAACTGCGGCTTCCGATTCTTATAGCTTTATCGTATTGGGCAAGCGCTCCTTTGATTTGAAACCGACCGAAGACGTTGTACTCCAGAAAACCCAGGAGTATTTCTATTCATTGTGGGGGGGTGACTTTATACCATACACCCGGAAAAATATCCAAAAGGTCCTGCAGGGAAGGGAGAATGTGATCAAGGATTTCATAAAGTCCAATTCAACCGATTTTGATTCAAGGGAGGATATTATTCGGTTGACTGATTATGTGAACATGCTTTTATCAAAAAATTCAGGGAAACCATAAATAAGATGAAACGGTTTGTGCTTTTGGTTTCATTGGTCTTCATGATCCCTACCCTGACGATCAGGGCAGCAATTCTGAATGATTCGATCCCTTCGGGTAAAAATTTTGAAAAAGCCGCCTTCCGTCTCTGGTATCCCGATCAAACCAAAACAATCAAAGGAGTCATTGTTCTTGTACCCGGTTCAAATGGGGATGGCAGAGGGTTGGTCAATGATTTGTTATGGCAGGAACTCGCTACAAAACACAATTTTGCATTGTTGGGTTGTTATTTCACCGATCAGCCACATGATGAGATGGAGGTCGAGAATTACGCCAATGCAAAGGAGGGTAGCGGACAGGCACTGATAACTGCATTAACCAAATTTGCACAAAAAACAGGATTACCAGAATTGGCAGATGCACCCCTTGTCTTGTGGGGACATTCAGCCGGAGGTGAATTCAACTACGAGTTTGTGAATTGGAAACCTGAGCGGGTGATCGCCTTTGTCGTTAACAAGGGCGGATTTTACTTCACTGCACTGAGTTCACGACAAGCCAGAGATGTACCGGGCCTTATTTTTACCGGAGAAAAGGATTTACAGTCCCGAAAAGATATCCTGAAGGGGATTTTTTCAATCAACAGAAGGGTGGGGGCCCTATGGACATTTGCCGAAGAACCTGGGGCGGGACACGAAATAGGGCAAACACAAAAATTGGCCGGTATTTTTTTCAATGAGGTGATTCCCCTTCGGATTCACAAAAAGATTGATTTAAAAGACAATTCAACGGAGCTTCAACCCATTTCTGTAAACTCTGGATTTGCCGGAAATTGTAAGACACTGAATTATAGTATAATATCCAACGAGCAAAAAGATCCTTCCATCTCCTGGTTGCCAACGCTAAAATTTTCGGAGTCCTGGTTGTCTTTTATAAAGGGTTCTCCTTTTTAATGTGAATCATTGAATTTCAGCTTACAGGGACTTAAAAATTCAGATCGTTTAGTCAAAAACCCGGTCAATTATCTCCCAATATTTCCTAATTTGTGATTAATTAGGAAATATTGGGAGATATGTTTATATTTGCCTAAATCAAAATTTCGGAAAATCAGGAGATTCCAGGATGAAACAGATTGAACACGCACCAAATTGGATCAGTGAAAAGCTTTATAATGAGGTAAATCGGCTTCGTTTAAATGACGATTTTCAGGTACTGGTCAATGAGTTGAACGAAAAGTACTTGTATTGGGACAAAGTTAAATATCATACTTCGGCTTATGTAACTGATCCTAAAGTGTTGTGGGCTGCCCTTAAATTAAGCCGGACAATCAATGCCAAAAAAATTCAGTTCCGGGAGTTCAAATTTATTTTCAATTTGACCGACTCAATACAAAAGGGGCTTCATGAGTTCGACCTGTATATCAGTGGTCATTTGGGTACGCAGAATTTAATTCCTGAAGGTGATAAAAAGCGGTACCTTGTTAGCTCAATCATGGAAGAGGCGATTGCATCAAGTCAAATAGAAGGAGCTGTTACAACGCGGAAACAAGCCAAAGAGATGCTCAGAAAAAATATCAAACCCAAAAACAAGTCTGAGCAAATGATCCTGAATAATTATATCACAATTAGGCATATCGTGGCTATTAAGGATGAACCGATTACAACTGAAAAGTTATTGGAAATCCATCAATTGATCTCCAATCAAACGCTGGCTGACAGGAAAGATGAGGGAGCTTTCAGGTCGGATAATGATGTAAAAGTAATTGATGTTGCCAACGGAAAAATTGTACATTCACCTCCTGATTATCAGGATATTCCGAAATTGATGGAGGAAGTTTTTCTCTTTTTTAACAAAGATAAAAATGGACATTTTATCCATCCTATTGTCAAGGGTTGTATTGTCCATTTTATGATAGGGTTTATCCATCCTTTCGCAGATGGCAATGGTCGGACTGCAAGGGCCTTGTTTTATTGGTATTTATTGAAAAACGGCTACTGGCTAACCGAATATTTGTCAATTTCACGGTTAATTGTAAAAAGCAAGGCTCAATATGCCAGGGCTTATCAATATACCGAATTGGACGAAAACGATTTGACCTATTTTATCATTTATAAGATAAAAACGATGCAGTTGGCTTTTGACGGTCTGATCGAATACATTCAATTAAAGACCAACGAAAAGCGGAAAACCTTAAATTTTCAAAAGATAAAGGGGATCAATTCCCGGCAAGCGCAGATCCTGAAATGGCTGTTTGAGGAACCGGAATTGATGTTTAGTGTCAAAGAACTCGAAACCAGATTATCCGTCTCGAATCAGACAGCCAGGACTGATTTGACGGAATTGGTCAATCTGGGTTACCTTGAACAGATCGATTTAAACAACAAAACGAAGGGATTTTGTCGTACAGATAATTTTGAGATCGTGTTGTCAAAGGAATTACCCAAAACATAAATTGCATCCAGCTTTAGCTGGATGCAATTTATGTTTTATTCAGCATCCATAATTTCAGTCTGTTGACGGACCGAATCTTCGTGGATCAGCTGGAAGATGATCTTTATAAAGGTCTCATCGAGATTGAGTTTGCGTGCGATGTTGGTGCGGTCCTCCATGATTTGCGTCCAGCGGTTGATTTGAAGGGCGGTAACCTTGTTCTGTTTTTTATAGTTGGCAATCTGCTTCACAATCTCCATCCTTGAAGCAAGAATTTCTATGATTTCATGGTCGATACCATCAATCCTTGAGCGGAGCGTATCGAGCATGTTTTCGAAAAGCGGGTCGTTGGAACTTGTATATTTAATCACGAGCCTATCAAGTATTTTTGCCAGTTCGGCTGGTGTAACCTGTTGGTCTTTATCACTTAAGGCACACGATGGATCGATATGTGATTCCAGCATCAAACCATCCAAACCCAAGTCGAATGCTTTTTGGGAAATTTCGAACAGGAACTCCCGTTTGCCGGAGATATGGCTTGGGTCGCAAATAATTGGAAGATTGGGCATCAGCTGCCTGAGTTCGATCACTGTTTTCCAGTTTGGATAGTTGCGGTACTTGGTTTCGCTGAATGGCGTAAATCCGCGGTGGATCGCTACGAGGTTCTTTAAACCTGCCTGGTTAAGCCTTTCGAGTGCCCCCATCCACAACTGCACATCAGGATTTACCGGATTCTTTACCATGATCACCTGGTCGGTCCCCTTCAGAACATCGGCAATTTCCTGAACAACAAAAGGTGAAGCGGTCGAACGTGCACCAATCCAAAGCACATCGACACCAGCCTTCAAACACTCTTCAACATGTTGTGCATTGGCCACTTCGGTTCCTACCATCAGTCCTGTTTCCTGTTTGACCTGTTTCAACCATTCCAGAGCAATGCTTCCCATCCCTTCAAACGAACCCGGGCGGGTACGGGGTTTCCAGATTCCGCCACGATAGACGAAGACACGTTTGTCTTTTGCAAGTTCACGGGCGGTGGCCATTGTCTGCTCTTCCGATTCAAGACTGCAAGGACCACTGATCAGCAGTGGGTTGTCTATTGTTGGTAACCAATGATTGATTGGATTGATGTCTAATTTTGTAACCATGATTTTTATTTTGTGTAAAATTTAATAATTGTTTCTTCATTCTTCGTAAGCGATGGGTTTTCACCTTCAAGGACACCACGGATTTTATTTGCACTTACAATTAATTCCGATAATTGTTTAGGATCGTTGTTTTTAAGGCTCTCCTTAAATGCTTCGAGGTGGTGGATATATACTTCGAGTGCTTCAGAAATGTAATCGCGGTTTTGCCAGAAAATAGGGGCCCACATTTCGGGGGAGCTTTTTGCAAGACGAACAGTCGATTGAAAACCGCCGGAAGCCAGGTCGAAAATAATGTTGCGGTCCTCAATGGCAAGAACAGCATTGGCCAGGGCAAAAGAGGTGGCATGTGGAAGATGTGAAATGAATGCGGTGGTGTGGTCCTGCTCGTCGCTGGTCATATAGGCAATCGGCATTCCAAGAGACTGGTACATCTTTTCGACAAGAGCCAGATGTTGCGGCCTGCACTTGTCCTGATCGCAGACGATACATATTTTCCGTTCAAACAGGTGTTCGATTGCGGCATTCGGCCCACTGTTTTCAGTTCCGGCCATCGGGTGCGAAGCGATATAATTTCCGCGTTGAGGGTGGTTTTTTACAGTTTCGGCAATTTCCCGTTTTGTAGATCCAACATCAGTGACGGTTGTTGAGGGCGATATCTGATCCAGGATTGAAGGAAGTACCTTGACGATTCGATCGACAGGAATGGCCAGAATGATGATATCAGCTTCTTTTATAGCTGTTTCCAGATTTTCGATCCGATCGGCGATGCCCAGTTCAAGGGCAACCCTTGCGTTATCAGGGTCATTGTCAACGCCGATGATCTCTGTGGCAAATCTGGTCCTCCGTAAATCTTTGGCCATCGATCCACCGATGAGCCCAAGTCCGATTACTGCTAATTTCATAATTTTGTCATTTGAAAACCATAAAAAAAGGTCCCCGCTTTGGAGACCTTTTTTTGATTTAATATTGTTGTTTTTGCAATACTCTACCGTTTAGTCTCCGAACGAAGGCTAAGATAACTAAACCAAAAATAGAAAGCATTGCTGTTCATTGCATCAAACTGTTATAATTCAGCGACAAAAATAAATAAAATTTTCAGTTTTATGGGATAAATCATAAAAGTTGCGAAAATTAAATTTTGTAACCTATAATATTATTGACCGGGACTGAAGTCCTGGGGTACGGCATGAAACCCCGGGACCAAAGCCCTGGGTTACAAAATGAGTCGTTCCTACGGAACTGCGAAGTGGCGACACTCCATAGAGTCGTAGGCTCGGCCCATGTTGTAAGGACGGATTTTAATCCGTCTCCGTCCCGTCAACACAACAACAGAAGGTCTTGGCTCATATCAGCTCCTCAAAAATATACCGCTCATCATAATCCACCTCAAACCGATCCAGGAACTCCTTGTACTCTTCCAAAAATTTTTGGTGTTTGTGGTGCTCCTCCTGGTTGGCAATGTAATGATAGACATTGTCGATCTGGGAATGACTGTACGAAAACACCCCGTATCCTACCTGCCACTCAAACCGTACCTTTGTAAGGCGGTGATCGTTAATGTATTTTGAGGATTTGGCTTTTATGGTTTGCATTAATTCAGAGATGGATACTGTAGGTTTTAATCCGAAAAAGCAATGAACATGGTCCTCAATGCCATTAACGATGATTGTTTTGCAGCCGGTTTCATTGATCAGGGTTCCCAAAACACCCATAAGGAGAGGTTTCCACTTTTTATCAATAACGGCTTCGCGGTATTTTACTGCGAATACGGATTGAATGTAAACTTGATGATAGGTATTTGCCATGGTTTTTTGGTTAAAGGTAATATCGGAAATTAAAAAATGGATCGTGCCGATGGCACTTTTTTCTTGGGATTAAAATCGGGGTTTACAATTGTTATCCTTTTCCCGGGGATTAAAATCCCGGGCTACAACATGGATCGTTCCTACGGAACTGCGAAGTTAAGATATATCGAAGAGCCGTAGGCTCGGCTTATGTTGTAAGGATGGATTTCAATCCGTCCCCATTAGTGACACCCCAAAGAGCCATAGGCTCGGTTCATGTTGTAAGGATGGATTTTAATCCGTCCCCAAAAGCTAACAACACAGTGTAATAGTGACACATCGAAGAGCCATAGGCTCGGCCCATATTGTAAGAACGGATTTTAATCCGTCCCCATCAGTAACAGCCAGAGTCTGGCTGTTTATCAATATCTTAAGTTATATACCAACCAACTGCATCAGTCAACCATCAACAACCCGGGATGACCTCCCGTAATATTGATCCCCCCCTCAGGCGAAACAACAAACGTGTTTTCGATACCGACCATCCCAACTCCGGCAATCCCTTTTTTGGGTTCGATGGCAAAGACCATCCCTTCCTGGATCGGCTCATCAAAGCCATTGGCAATTACGGGCATTTCATCGATTGTAAGTCCAATACCATGGCCGAGGAACTTTACTTTACGCGAACCAAATCCCATAAAGTTCTGTATAAACTCAGGTCGTAATCCACCCAAAATTTCATTGTAGATCACTGATGGAATCGCACCCGGCTTTAACATTAATGCTATATTGTTCTGTATTTCAACACATTTCAAATGGATTTCAACCGCTTCGTCAGGTAACTGTTTTCCAAATACATAGGTCATGGTTTTATCGGTATGGTAACCTTCGATACCACAACCAATATCCACAAAAACCAGATCATCCCGACGAAGTTTCCTGTCCCTGTTTCCCATAATCGGAACAGCAGGGCTCATCCCATAATTTCCACCAGGCCCGTTAAAGGAGGTGGGGTAGATGGAACTTTCCCCAAAAGCAATCTGTCCGAGGATCGACTCCGTATCGAACATGCTGAAGCGGGCAACCCCATGATGCCCTTCGCGGACCAAGGCAGTATAGAGGTCGCAGAAGAATTCCGATTCACTGATCCCTTCGTGCAACATCCCGGGAACAAGTTCTTCGGTTACCCGCTGATGGATTTTCCCCGATTCGATCATTAAATCAAGTTCATAACGGCTTTTAACCGCCCTTACGGCACCAATCTGAAGATCGGCAGATTCTATTTTTGAAAATGGGAAGTACTTCTGGAACCGCTGCAACATCGCAATCGGGACAATCTCTTTTTCAAGATAAACCGTATCCGGAAGGTTTTTCATGGTTATGGCAGCATCGCGGTAGCTCTCCATTGGCCTGATGTCCGGGAAAAGCGATTCATCGACAGCACGTTCAAAACTGCGCCTGATCCACAAAACCGCTTCATCGTACCTTGGGATAAATAGGACCCCTTCCTGCATGGTCCCGGTAAAATAATAAGTATTGATTTTGCTGAAAACCGCCACAATCTGCCATTCGGGATTGCGCTGGTCCATAAGCTTCCTGAACCGCAAAAGCCGCGATTCCAATTCACTTTGTGGAACTTTAAAAACCATTGTAAAATCTATTTGTTGAGCAACTCTTTTCGTGTCGTGGCCAACACCATCTTGACCTGGGTCTTGGATCCCAGTTGTAACACATCGATCAGGTTTTGGACCGCGATGGCATTGTCGCATCTTACAATTGCAAACAGCTCAGGATTTTCCTTTTTCAGCCTTTGCAACTCAGGCTCGATGGCCGCAAATTCGAATTGCTTGTTGTTGATGTAATACTTCAATTCTTTCGTAATCGATATCGCGATCTCCTTGGGAGGTTTGTTCATCGTCTGCGTCTTGTCCACCTGTGGAAGTACCAGCTTGATGATCCCGGGTGTGATCATGGTAGAGGCGATCAGGAAGAACAACATCAGAAAGAACATGATATCGCTGAAGGAATTTGAAAATACCTCGAACGGTGGGTTCCTGTCGTTCCTGATGTTCATATTTTAACGTTGTTGATCAGGTCAATAAACCGTATGGCCCGAAGTTCCCATTGCTGGATCAGCTTGTTGATCCTGTGGTTCAGATAATGGTAGGAGATATAGGCAATAATTCCAATGCTAAGGCCCACTCCCGAAGTGATCAATTTTTCGTATAAACCTCCTGAAATCAAGGAGATGCTGATATTGTCGGCCAATGATATATTGTAAAAAATCTTGATAACCCCTGAAATGGTACCGATGAAACCCATCATCGGGGCGACCCCTGCGATTACGCCGAGGAAATAGATGTTCCCATCGTATTTGTAAAGCTCAAGTTTGCCTTCCATCTCCATCTGATCGTGGATATCGCGGAGCGGCTTGCCAAGGTTCAACAGCCCTTTTTCAAGTATCCGCGTTTCGGAACAGTTGGCAGAGGAGCATAAATTCAATGCAAGGTCTATTTTACCCTCTTTTACAAGGACTTTCAATTTTTCCAAAAAAGGTTCATCGATTTTTTTTTGGGTATAGAGAAAATACAGACGTTCGCAAAGGATAAAAATGGAGACCAGGGAAAGAAAGAACAAAGGGTACATCAACCAGCCACCCTTCATCAACAGGTCGAAAAACGACATATTGCCTACAACATCGAATAATATTACCATAACAATGAATTTAAGACTATTTTTTTTAAGGTAATTACTTTTCCGGTCAGGATGAATAATTTCCAAAAAAACGACTTCAACGCCTAAGCCTTGAAGTCGCCAAATTTAGGTAGAATATTGCTATTCTAAAAACTTACCTTTCTATTTAACTTTTATTTTGAAAGCCCATGCATAGCTGCACAAAGTTGGCCTTGCTTTTTCTTTCGGATATTTGATTGTTAGACCGTTAGAAGCATCCCATGTCCATTTCAGGTCACCAGGGACACCCAACATGGTGATTTTGGAACCTTCAACCGGTTTTACCGATTTCAATTTAAACTCATCACCTGCCCATTTGAGGAAGATAGCATAGGCATAATCACCTTTGGAAGTAAACCTTGCATCTCCTTCGATTTGTGTTCTCCAGACCCTTGTCCCATAAATCGCTTCACCGTTAACTTTCAACCAATCGCCCAGTTTCAACAATGGGTATTGTTCATATTCGGGAATTACTCCGGCGGCAGTTGGACCAACATTGATATCAAAGTTGCCGTTGCGGCTTATACCGTCAATGGTTTTATCGATAAACTCCTTCGGGCTCATGCAGTCTTCCATGTCGGTATCCTGGTTGTAACCGAATGTCTTGGCAATTCCCTGCCAGAAAGACCATTTGTGTGTGAGTATCCCTAAACTTCCATCGTTATAGCTGTACTCGACATTGTACAAATCACCGTGTTTGCCGCGGTCCTCTTTCCCAAATCGGTCATTTACAAATACTTCCTGATTCCTTTTGGCAGCTTCGTTATAATAATAGGCAACCACTTCTTTCATTTTCCAGAAAGGTTCAGGATGATCCCATTCCCCGTCGAAGTAGAAAAAATCGGGATGGTATAAGCTGATCAACTCTTTTATCTGGGGGATCATGTAATCATCGACATAGTTGTTCACCTTCTTTAATCCGGCATAAGGAATATCCTTACCAGTATAGAGAGGGTTGTACCATTCATAAAGAGAGTAATACAAACCAACTTTGAGTCCTTCCTTACGCGCGGCAGCAAAATACTCACCCAAGATATCTTTTTTCGGGCCCATTTTAAACGCGTTCCGATCGGTATATTGAGTTGGCCACAAACAAAATCCATCGTGGTGTTTGGAGGTGATGAACATGTATTTGGCCCCCATATTTTTCGCGAATTTGGCCCATTCGGTTGGGTTGTACGATTCGGCTTTCCACATAGGGATGAAATCATCGTAAGTAAAATTCTCACCATAAGTTGCTTTGTGATAGGCCACTGTCGGATTTTGTTTGTCCTTCATCCGGTTGCCATACCATTCGGCATATGAAATGCCTTTTTCGCGTGGTGCCCAGGCAGGTACGGAATAAACACCCCAATGCATGCTTAATCCAACTTTGGCGTCATCGTACCATGCCGGCATTTTATGGCTGTCGAGTGATTCCCATGTGGCTTTGTAGGGGCCCTGTGCTGAAATTTTCGAAATGGCCAAAGTGCCAATCGACAAACAAACAATAAAAAATAATTTTATTCGCATAGTTGCAGTTTTTTGGGTTCTAAAAAATACAAATATAACCACCAAATTTTAGATTGCCTTAAAATTGTATCTTACATCCCGCAAATTCATCAAAATAATAGGCACCGCTTCCAGGCTGGTCGTTTTTGCCACCAATTGAAATTGTTGTTTCAATCACAGAATCGGATTTGAAAGTACGGCTAACATCGGAAGAAGTGACCAATTTTGTGTTGTGCTTTAACCGGCTGAAAGGAATTAAGACCAGTCGGGGAGAGGTGTCGCCCTTCTCGGGAAGGTAATCAAAATCCCATAGGTCATTTATATTCTTTCCTTCTTTACCACTGGTGTTGAATTGGATTGTCATCTTCCTGCCTGAGCCATCGGGTTGAAACCAGACACGTGCGCCGTTGAAACCGGTGAAATCCCATTTACCGGTAAGGCTGGCTGAACATGAAACCTGGTCTTCTGATTTGGAGGTAATATAACCAAACTTCAGCCCATTTTTACCCAGGACTTTAATTTTGGGTTCAAGACTTAAGGTTGTATTGCCGCCCTTTACAGAAGGTTTCCAGGCTGAAGCAAGTTGTGCATTGTTGCTGTATGAATCAAAATTGTCGATCACTTTGGTAGATGGTGCAGGTTGATTGGCAGCAACCTGGGTTTTGGATTTGTTGTCAGAATTTGCTATCTTATTGTCATCCAATAGCATAATTTTAATGTCGCGGAAATCGATTGGCTGTCCTTCAGCCTGAAGTGCAATGTAACCGCCCTCGAGTACTGTACCAACGGGAACGGGGTAATTTTCTGGCAAAAGACTTCCGCCAACCTGCGCCTTCGACCAGACAAGGACCGTATCCCCATTGACGACATGGTAAACCGACTTGCTTCCATGGACGATAATGTCGAGTTTGACCCACTCGTTGTTGTAGTAATATTTTGAAGTTGCTGGGATACAATGCTCGGTTGTGAGGTTATCTTTAATAAATACAGTCGTTCCCGGAGTGCAGGCGTTCGCAGTGGTTTGTTTGACTTTATCGGTACATCCCAGCAACTGGACTTCGACAGAGACCGGCCAGTTTTCGGTTTCGTCCATGCTTTCGGCCGATTGGGAATGGACCATCACGCCACTGTTGCGGAGACAATAGCCGGGGGCATCTGCAAACACCTCTCCTACAAAACGGTATTCCATGTGAAGGATATAAGACGAGAACTTATCTTTGTAAAACAGGTGACCAAACCGACCATTGAAAGCTTTAAAATCGCGGTAATCGACCCTGAGCAACCCATCTTCAACGCGGAAACCATTGTGTGGGTTTTCGCCTGCCTTATATCCTGTAACTTTGGGAATCCATCCTTCAAGGTTTTTCCCGTTAAAAAGGGAAACCCATTTTTTACTTTTGGTGACGGGCACAGGTTTTTTTTTCGCTGGAGTAGTTTGTGCTTCCGATTTCAGACCAAGCATGAAAAGTGCAGTAATGAGCAATAAAATGAGTTGACGGGCCATGGCATTTCTATTAGTGAATTAATCTGGAAGTGCAAAAGTGCAAATTAGATGGTTAAGATGGCACTATTTTGAAGGGTTTAGTAGCACATTATTTTCATGGATCATTCAATAGCAACCAGCGGCTGGCAACTGGCAGCTGGCTGGGTTCAAAAAGTAAATCCGATCCTCAATAATGACCAATTGTCACTTAAATTATCAATATTTAGAAATACATCTAGCTTTCGATGCAGGGTCTTGCTTTGAAAGTGAGCCAGCCGCCAGCCGCCAATTGCCAGTTGCAGGTCAACAGTTGCAAGCCATTTGATTATTGTTATATTTGTAATCGTAAAAACCGACTTTTCTGTGAGAAAAACTGAAAACAAAGATTATAATCTAGTCTGGAACCTGTTTGTTGCCGAAAGCAATCAGGAAGCCCTTGGAATGATCTATTTCAGCCATTACGATTTGCTTTATAATTATGGCTTGCGGTTTACAAAGGACAATCAGATGATCGAAGATGCAATACAGGATGTTTTCAGCTATTTTCTCAAATCGGCAGGAACCCTTTCTCCTGTAAAGAACCTGAAGGCTTTCCTGCTACAGTCGTTCCGGCATCAATTGATTCTTGACCTCAAAAAAAGGAACCGCCTTAACAGTTCCGATGACCTGACCGAAAACAAGGTTGAAGGACACGAACCTGAGGTTGAGGACGTTTTTGAGGAGGAGTGGAGCGACCGTCTTGGTAAAACGATCACAAAATGTATGGAGCGGCTTTCCAAAAAACAGAAAGAGGCCATCTTCCTGAGGTTTCAAAGCGAACTATCATACGACGAAATAGCTGTATTATTGGGAATTACAGTCGATTCGTGCTATAAATTGGTTTACCGTTCATTAAAGGAACTCCGTCAGGAGGTTGAACAATTGGAAAAGGGGAGCAAACATCTGATGGGGATCCTTTTAGGAAGGTAATTTAAGGGAGAAGATAATTTTGAGGGCAACTGGCGGCTTGCAACTGGCTACTGGCTGGTCATCAAAGCATTATAGCGATCCATGTTGGTAACTTTGCGTTCATCGCGAACTTTGCGTGAAATATTGCCATGAATAGGAGGTCGTCTTCGCAAATTGAAAAATTCCTGAAAAAATGTTAAAATTTTTGTCCAGATTTTTATTCCCGATCACTCTATTGATAAAATGTCAACAAACTAATGAATTTACATCATTTCAACACTTATTCGAGTGAGGATTTTTTAATTGATGGGGACTTTCTGGAGATTGTTTCCGGCGGCCCTAATGCCATTGAAGATTTGAAGGGAAAAATCCCGTTGAAACGTTTTGAAATCGAATTGGCAATTGAAATGTTGAATAATTTGCAGCAACCAGAATTTCAGCAATTACCAGAGATAAAGCTTGAACAGTGGAATCGTATCCTGAAGCACCACAAAAAAAGGATCAGGTTGAAATGGTTCAAATATGCCGCTTCGTTGTTAATGATCATCGGAAGCGGCACCTTTGCCCTGTTTCATTTTAGACAGCAACCCAACATTGAAAAGTTTGCAGCGTCCACAACGGTCAGTTATCAGGATACTGAATTGATCCTTGCAGACGGGAGGCATGTGGGTATCAGCCTGAAACAATCGAATGTAAAATATTCGGCAGATGGCGCAGGGGTTTTGGTGAACGATACGACCCACATGAAACAGATTGTTGCTGAGGGTGCTTATAATCAAATGATCGTACCCCATGGCAAACGCTCGTTTATCCAACTTTCCGACGGGACCAAAGTTTGGATCAATTCCGGTTCAAGGTTGGTTTTTCTTCCGGTTTTCAAAGGGAACAAGCGGGAAGTTTTTCTTGAGGGGGAAGCTTATTTTGAAGTCGCAAAAGATTCAAAGAAACCTTTTTATGTCCGTACAGATGCTTATAATGTGAAAGTTTATGGGACAAGGTTCGATGTTCAGGCATATAAGTCAGACAATGAATACAATACAATTTTATTGGAGGGTAAGGTCAGTCTTGAGTTGAAGCTGGGAACTTCAAATTCGAAAGAGCATTTTCTTTTGCCAAACCAGAAAGCCTCTTTAACGGATCAGAAAGGCAATCTATTAATTACCGAAGTTGCCAATGTTGACAATTATACTGCCTGGAAAGATGGTTACCTGATCTTTAAAAATGAACCGTTCCCTGAATTGCTAAAACGGGTTTCCCGCTATTATAATATTATTATAATACCTAATAATCAGACTAGTAACAATCGTTTATCGGGAAAGCTCGACTTAAAGGATAATCCAGAGCGGGTACTCGATGGATTGGCAGTTATTTCAAAATCACGGTATGCAAAACAAGAGAATCAATATGTTTTTTATGAATAAATAAAGTGGCTCGTTTATAAAAAAACCGGCTGATGCTCGCAACATCAACCGGCTAAAAATCAATCATGCCGCAAGGCACAATGTTTAATTAATTCAGTTTCAAAATTATGAAAAAAAATTCGGATGACCGCTCTTTCTGTTTAGGGAAGAGGTTAAAAGTTAATTTGCTAGCTATGAAACTATTAGCAGTTTTGCTCTTTGCTGGTTCGATGGCTGTTTCGGGCAGCTCCTATTCGCAAAAGACAAAGATTGACGTTCAGCTCCAGAACTCTTCATTGACTGATATTTTCAGTTCGATTGAAAAGTCGAGCGAGTTCATTTTTTTCTACGATGATGCCATTATCAGCGGAAACGTCAAAAAGTCTATCTATGCGAAAGGGGAAAAAATTGAAAAAGTCCTTGAACAACTATTCGAAGGGACTGATGTTTCGTTTATGATTGACGACCGGCAGGTATTCCTTTACAAAAAGGATGACTTGAAGTCGCTCAATCCACTTGTTGCTGCAAGTAAGGCAGAACAGCAACAAGGAAAGGCGATATCTGGTAGTGTGAAGGATCAGAAAGGTGAAGCTATTCCTGGAGTTACGATCATCGTAAAAGGGACGACCACGGGTGTTATCACCGATGGACAGGGGAATTTCAATATCCGTATCCCCAACAATCAGAGTGTTTTACAATTTTCTTTTGTTGGATATACGACCCAGGACGTAAAAGTTGGAACTCAAAATGCGATCAATATCGTGATGGCCGAAAGCACGGTCAATCTTGACGAAATGGTGGTTACCGCCCTCGGTATCAGAAAGGAAGCCAAAAAATTGGGTTATTCGACCACTTCAGTAAATAAGGAGGCCATTTTGACCAATCGTACCACAAACCTTGGAAACAGTTTGCAGGGTAAGGTAGCAGGCTTGAACGTATCTGCACCGGCAGGTGGTCCCGGAGGTTCTTCCAAAATCCGTATCCGTGGGCAGTCTTCATTTGGTGGCAACAACTCCCCATTGATCATTGTGAATGGTGTCCCAATCAACAATTCAGCCATTTCAGCCGGAGGCTCGGCAGGCAACGGAACTGGCAATCCTACAGGAGGTTCATCTGACCAGGGTGATGGTTTACAGAGTATCAACCAGGATGATATCGAATCAATGACAGTCCTTAAAGGTGCTGCTGCAGCTGCATTGTATGGATTCCGCGCAAAAGACGGTGCAATTATCATTACGACCAAAAGTGGTAAAGGGAAAGAAGGGATCGGCGTTGAAATTACCTCCAACTTTCAGGCTGACAAAGCACTTGACTATACCGATTTCCAGTATGAGTACGGACAGGGTGAGTATGGCAAACGCCCAACTACAACAGCTGAAGCACAAAGTTCAGGTGTACACAGTTTTGGAGAAAAATTCGACGGCGTTTTGACACCTCAATTTGACGGAAGCATGCAACCTTATGTAGCCAACAAAAACCGCATCAAGGATTTTTACCGCACAGCCATTAATTTCACAAATTCAGTTGCTTTGACAGGTAGCAGTGACAAAGGAAGTTTCCGTATGTCATTTGCAAATACATCGGCTGATGCTATCGTTCCAAATTCCGATTTCAAAAAGAAGATCCTGAACTTTGGTTTGAATTACAAGTTCACCGAGAAATTTTCAATTCAACTCAACTTCAACTATTCGAACGAAAACAACCATAATCCACCGCAGATTGGTTTGCAGGATATGAACGCCAATACGACCATTTATACAATGGCCAACAGTATTGATGTAGCCTGGTTAAAAAATACATATAAAGATGTCAATGGAAATGAACAGCCGCTTGCACGTTTCACGAACAGGAACAATCCATATTGGGTTGCATACCAACGGTTTGAAAATGTAAAACGTGACCGTTTGTTTGGCAATGCATCTGTCCGTTACCAGTTGTTGGATTGGCTCTATGTTCAAGGCCGTGTAGGTCAGGACTATTACACCCGTCCATACAATTATGACCGTCCTACAGGTACACGTTCGATCGGGGCTGCTGCCTCAGGTTTTAATGGGTATTATTATCAGGATGTTACCACCTTCCGTGAAAGGAACCTTGACTTCCTGGTCGGGGCGAATAAGACCTTTGGTGATTTCGGTATTGATGTAACCGCCGGTGGCAACCAGATGCAACAGATTTGGGACAACATTGGTGCATCTGTTACCAATTTCTATGTTAGGGACTTATACACAATCGGCAATGGCCAGACCAAGAACCCATTCTATAACTATTCAAAGAAGGCGGTCAATTCATTGTATGGTTCTGCCGAATTTTCGTACAAAAACTATTTGTACCTGAATGCCACTGCCCGTAATGACTGGTTCTCGACATTGAACCCAAATTCAAACAATTACCTCTACCCATCTGCAAGTTTGAGTTACGTATTCAGCCAATCTTTCAAATCGATGCCGACCTGGTTGAATTTCGGCAAGTTGCGTGCATCCTATGCTGAAGTAGGAGGAGATACCGATCCTTACGCCAACAACTTATACTATTCGGTCAACTCAAACCAGTTCAATGGTAATGCTCTCGGATCAATTTCCGGTGCGGTTAGTCCAAACCCGAACCTTCGTCCGTTAAAAGTTAAGGAAATGGAATTAGGCCTCGAATTAAGGTTGTTGAACAGCAGGGTCAACCTCGATGTTTCTGCCTATAAGAAAAACTCAGTGGATGAAATCCTGAAAGTTGACGTATCCAACGCTTCCGGTTTCAGCCAGACGCTTGTCAACGTTGGAAAACTTGAAAACAAAGGGTTGGAATTTATGTTGACGGTAATCCCCATTAAAACAAAAAACCTGACCTGGGAATCGGGGTTCAACACCAGTTACAACATCAGCAAAGTAATTGCCCTTGCTAACGGTCAGGCAAGGTTTGATGTGGGCACAGGTGAATTCTTTGGGTTTGTGTCCCATGAAGTTGGGATGCCTTTGGCTTCTTTGCGTGGATTCGACTACAAACGCGATGCCAATGGGAACATCATCACAGTCGGTGGACTTTTCCAACAGGGAAATATTATTACCTATGGAAGTGCCATTCCAAAATGGGTTGGTGGGTGGACCAATGCGATCAACTACAAGCATTTGAGGATCACTACACAGGTTGACTACAAAGCTGGGTTCAAGATCATGTCGAATTCCAACCTGAACTTTATCCGTGAAGGTTTGACCCAATCATCCCTGGTAGGCCGCGATGGTGGTGTATTGATGGCAAGCGTAAATGCAGATGGCACCCCGAATACGACCAGGGTTGAAGCTGAACAGTTTTATACACAATACCGCAGCACCAATATCGCCACTCCTTTTATCTTTGATGGTAGTTTTATCCGGTGGAGGTCATTGTCGATTGGTTACGACCTTTCAAGTTTGGTCACCAAAACCTTTATCAAACAACTTGTTGTTTCGGCAGTTTGCAACAATGTGATGATGCTATCCAAACACATCGACAATCTTGATCCTGAAGCCCAGGTATCTGCTTCCGATAACCTTCAGGGTATTGAGACCCACACACTCCCAACAACCCGTAGTTTCGGTTTAAACATTAATGTCAAATTATAACTCAACGATAATTATCATATGAAAACAAAATATATCTACCTGATACTGTTGGTATTCTTGACAGGTCTGAATAGTTGTGACAAAGATTTTGAACAGATCAATACAAATCCTGTTCTTGCTACCTCGCTCGATCCGATGTACCTTTTTTCGACTGCTGAGTACAGTTCCGGAGTCAGCACACTTAATTACCAGAGCGCGCTTGTTCAACAGATCCTCACCCCATTTACCGGGGTTCTCGAAGGCGGAAACCACAACATTGTGTATGATCCGAATTCAAATGCCCTTTTTAATTCCTATTATACCGCTTCAAGTGGTCCGGTTGTCCTGTTGACCGATGTTCTCAACAAGACAAAGAGCCTCCCGGCAAGGAGCAATCTTTACAACATGGCACGTATTTGGAAGGCCCAAGTGTTCATGGTATTGGTCGATACTTATGGAGATGTTCCCTATTCTGAAGCAGGTCGCGGTTACATTGATGGTATTTATTTGCCAAAATATGATGCCAACAAAACCATTTATGACGATTTGGTAAAAGAACTGGATGAGGCGACCAAAGCCCTTGATGCCACAAAGACCATCGAAACAGGCGATTTGTTCTACAAAGGGAATATTGCCCAATGGAAGAAATTGGGAAATTCGCTATTGCTTCGCATTGCAATGCGTTATGCAAAGTCTGATGCCGCAAAAGCACAGCAATATGCAACGGCTGCTTTTACCGGTGGTGTGATGCAATCGAATGCCGACAATGCCTTGCTTGCTTACAACAGTACTTTCAACCATCCATCTGCAAATACCTATCAGGGAACTGAAAGGGGCAATTATTATATTGCAAAGCCATTTGTCGATTATCTTAAAAATACCAACGACCCACGCCTTGCAGTGATTGCTGTTAAATATGCAGTTCCTGCCAATCCATTGGCCACTGCTGGGGCTGAGGATGTTACTCCTGCCAATCAGATTGGTATCCCGGTTGGTTACAATGAATCATCAATCGTCAACGCACCCGACTATCCCGGGAAATCGGGAGCAGCATGGAAGTATTCGCAATTGAACAGGCGAACAGTTGCGAAAATTGACATTCCTGAGTTTATTGTCACTTATGCACAGACCCAGTTGTTGCTTGCAGAAGCAGCTCAGAAAGGATGGATCACAGGATCAGCAGCCACTTATTATAACGCAGGTGTTAAGGCACATATGGATCAGATGGCCAAATACGATGTTACTGCCACAATTCCGGTCGCAAGTCAGGATGCTTATCTGGCTGCCAATCCGTTTGATGCTGCAAAGGCTTTGGAACAGATCAACACCCAGTATTGGATCGCTTCTTTCCAGAATGGGTCAGAAGCCTGGGCTAATTTCCGTCGCAGCGGGTACCCGGCTTTGGCACCAAATACTTATCCAAGTGCTGACCCGGCAGTTACCGGAGGTTTTGTACACCGTTTGGTTTATCCTGTCAGGGAAAAATCAGTGAATACCACCAATTACAATGAAGCAGTTGCCCGTATGGGAGCTGATAATCTTGCAACCCGGGTATTCTGGGACAAATAGGGTTTACAATTATTAATAAAATAAGTGGCAGCCATGATTAATTTTTTATTTTTATCAATTAATCATGGCTGTTTCATCCCGGATAATCGGGAACAATAAATAAATTAATTATGAAAAAAACAGGTTTACTAATTGTTTTTGTGTTCTGCTTTATTTTTGCCAATGCCCAGCGTGTGGGAATGTCACCTGAATACATCAAGGCACTTACCTCAGAATGGAAAGGGGAGCGTTCGGCTGATGGCCGTCCCAGGGTATCGGATAATATTTTAGCAAGGTTAAAGAATATTTCGATGGAGGAAGCCTGGGGCGTACTCCGTAATAAGGGTTTTATGAACCAGTTTGAAAATAACTGGGTGATTATCAATCCAGATAGTGCCATGACCGGCCGGGTTGTGACTGCCCAGTACATGCCATTAAGGCCTGACCTTCAAAAGCAAGTGAAAGACCAAGGGGTTGCCGAAAACAGGTCTCCCAAAGGTGGGACCAATTCATGGCCAATCGATGTTTTAACAGAAGGGGATGTCTATGTTGCAGATAGTTATGGAAAAATAGCTGATGGAACTTTAATTGGGGACAACCTCGGAAATGCCATTTATGCAAGGTCAAAAAGGGGGGTTATCTTTTATGGTTCTGTCCGCGATCAGGAAGGATTGAGCGAAATCAAAGGTTTCAACGGTTGGATCAAAGGAAACGATCCCTCCTATATCGACCAGATGATGCTGACCTCCATCAATGCACCCGTAAGGATTGGCCGGGCTACCGTTTTACCGGGCGATGTCGTTTTGGCAAAAAAGTATGGTGTAATTTTCATACCAGCTTATTTGGTTGAAAATTTGGTCCTTACCTCTGAATTTACAGCTTTGCGCGACCAGTTTGGACATCAGCGTTTGCGCGAAGGGAAATATAAACCAGGCGAAATCGATACCGAATGGACTGAAGCCATCAAGAAGGATTTCCTCAACTGGATCAACAACTATCCCGGAAAACTTCCCATGTCGAAACAGGAATTGGATAATTATCTGAAAGAGAGGAATTACTAAAAATTGAACTGAAATGAAGAGTATTATACAAAAGATAAAAGAGCAAAATATTACGAGGGAAAAAGGGGAGGCCGCTGCTATCCGGTTGGAAATCAATAATCCAATGACTGAGAAAAACCGCAGGAATTTTCTTAAGAAAAGCCTTTTGGGAGGAATATCCTTAGCAGGGATGATGACTTTGCCCATTGAAGATACAATTGCCCAGGCGACCGCCAATGTAAGCAGGTCGTCCAACCCCTCTGAATTAAAAATTACCGACTTAAGATATTGTTTGACCGGTGTGCTGGGAAATACGGCAATCATCCGTATAGACACAAATCAGGGAATTTATGGTTTAGGCGAAGTAAGGGATGGTGCCGATGTCCGTTATGCACTCATGCTGAAAAGCCGTATCCTTGGGATGAACCCATGCAATGTGGAAATGATATTTAAAAGCATCAAGCAATTTGGTGGCCCTTCACGCCAGGCAGGTGGTGTTTGTGGCGTCGAAATGGCTTGCTGGGATTTGGTGGGCAAGGCTTATGGTGTGCCTTGCTGGCAACTGTTAGGCGGCAGATATCGCGACAAGATCAGGTTATATGCAGATACCCCCGAATCGCACTCACCCGAAGAACAATTGAAGCTGATTAAATACCGTACCGAAGAACAGGGATATACATGGCTGAAAATGGACTTGTCGATTGGTGAACTGAAAGGGATACCTGGTACGATTGTGAACGGAAAATTCTGGGAAAGCGGAAATAAGGATCTTGCACAATGGGGGGATCAGGCAAATTATATGTCCTATGGCAATACTGAGCACCCGTTCACACAGATTCAGATCACCGAAAAGGGAATTGAGGAACTCGCTAAAGTAGCTGAACATGCGCGAAGTTTGGTAGGTTACGAAATTCCTTTATCGACAGATCATTATGGTCATTTCGACCTGAACAATGGGATAAGGCTGGGCCGTGCCCTTGAGAAATACAGGTTGGCCTGGATGGAAGACATTGTATCCTGGGAATTGACTGATCAGTGGAAGACCATGTCGGATGCTTTGGAAACACCTCTTCTTACAGGGGAAGATATTTACCTGCTCAAGAATTTCAAACCACTGATCGACATTCATGCTGTCGATATCATCCATCCTGACCTGTCAACTTCAGGTGGTCTTCTCGAAACGAAAAGGATCGGCGATTATGCCGAAGAACATGGTATTGCTATGGCGATGCACCAGGCAGGTACTCCCGTATCGTTTATGGCAGGGGTTCATTGTGCTGCCGCGACCCAAAACTTTTTGGCCCTCGAACATCACTCTGTTGACCTTTCCTGGTGGGAAAGCCTTGTTAAGACAACTGACGGTCGCCAACTGATCACAAAAGGTTTTGCCAATGTTCCATTAATGGCACCGGGATTGGGAATTGAACTTAACGATGAAGAGGTGAAGAAACACCTGCATCCTAAAGACAAAAGCTATTTTGGACCAACTCCCGAATGGGATGACAAGCGTTCGCATGATAGGGTTTTCAGTTAATTTTTAGCCCTGTAATTCAAACAATTAATTTGGGTAAAAACCTCTGCGAAAATCAGCGGGATCTGCGGGAGAATAAAAAATTGCCCGCAGATTTCGCAGATGGACGCAGAAATCTAGATAAGTACAATTAACATTTAGAATCAACGATCTTCCTTTTAATGTCTCCTCTAAAGAAATAGTGGACCAGGGGGGATTTTTCGTTTTGAGAAGATTTTAGTTTTAAAGATATGGTCAAGAAATTAAGTTTATCACTACTGGTTATTTCCGCAATCTCTTTTTGTGGAGCACTGCTACTCTTATCTACCGGTAACCCATCGGTTGGTGGTCCTTTGTTAATGGCAGGTTTTATCGCCCTTGCTCTTGGTGTAAGGGGTTATCCCTCAACAAAAGGATTCTCATATACCATCTGGATTTTTACGGCAGTAACTGCCTCGATGTTCTATCCGCAATTTTTCCTCTCTGTGGGTGATTTCCAACTTAAATTGTTGATTGTTCCACTTTTACAGATCATCATGTTTGGGATGGGATCGCAAATGAGCTTTGAGGATTTCACTGGGGTCATCAAAATGCCTAAAGGGGTAGTCATTGGGGTTGGGGCGCATTACCTGATCATGCCCCTGGTAGGATTCGGGATTGCCCATATTTTTAAATTCCCACCTGAAATTTCGGCAGGGATCATCCTGATCGGATGCGTGCCAAGCGGTTTGGCCTCTAATGTAATGTCCTATATTTCAAGGGCTAACCTGGCATTGGCAGTCACAATCGGCGCAATATCGACATTGTTGTCACCTTTTGTTACACCATTTCTGATGAAATGGCTTGGAGGACAGTATATTGAAGTCAACTTTTGGAAGATGATGCTCGATATCCTGAATATGATTATCCTTCCAATCGTTGCCGGGTTTATTTTTAACCTTTTTTCGAAGGAAGGGAAAGTAAAAATCAGTGCAAAAATCCTTCAGTTGGTGGCTTATTTCGTTATTATCCTGCTCTCGAACCTGGTCTATATGAAATCCAAAAATTCAGATTTACCAGATTTTGTATTTGCTTTCCTCAAATCGTTGGGATGGTTCTTTCTACTTCCAATGATGGGTGCTATGTTGTTGAAATATATCATGAAAGGCGATAACCAATGGATGGGAAAAGTCCTCTCATTTATCTCCATGCTTGGGATTGCCGTCATTATTACCATTATAACGGCAGCTGGCCGTGATAGTCTTTTGAAAGTGGGGGTGCTGCTGATCATCACAAGTTTCCTGCATAATATGACAGGCTATACATTAGGCTATTCTGTTTCATGGTTGTTTGGTATGCCAGAAAAAGACCGAAGGACTGTCGCTTTCGAAGTAGGAATGCAGAATGGTGGTCTCGCTTCGGGACTGGCTTTGGAGATGGGAAAAATTGCTACAGTAGGTCTTGCTCCGGCCATTTTCGGACCTTTGATGAACGTGACCGGTTCTGCCCTAGCGACCTGGTGGCGCGGTAGGATGCCGGAAGAGGTTGAGAAGGTTTGAGGGAGAGATTTGAAAATTAGTTAATTTGAAGATTTGAAAATGAATTTGGAAGAATATAGTATCCCAGTGAAGGAAATTTGTCAATGTACAATCAATTACACCGTAGGTGTTAAACTATTGTAGAATAATAAAATGACACATCGAACAGAGGCACAATCAGAAAAGTTTAAAAGAGAGAAAAGTTGCGTTGTGCCGCAATGCAAATGTTCTTAGGAGAACCGGTCTCCTGGTTATAAATTGAAGTCAAATTTACCCAAGATTAAAATAGGAAGAGGGGAAAATAGCTTAAATGCTGTTTTCCCTTTTTATATTTCTATGCAATTTCAACAAATTTAAACCCGATACCCCTTACGGTTTCGAGAAATTCCCCATCAATAAAATCGGACAATTTTTTCCTGAGGTTTTTAATATGGACGTCAATATAATTTGAATTGTAATTTTCTTCGATAATATCGCCCCAAATGTGTTCGGATATCTGGAGACGTGTGACAACCCTGTTTTTATTGAGTACCAGAAAGCTAAGGATATCGTATTCTTTTCGTGTAAGCGATACTACATTGCCATGGGATGTGACAAGCCTTTTATCCAGATCAACATCTAAATTATTGATTGTTATGATATTGGCTTTAATACCATGTTTTCGCCTCATGACTGCCATAATCCGCGATTTCAGTTCAAGCAACGAAAAAGGTTTTGGTAGGTAATCATCGGCACCCAGATTGAGACCCTTGATCCGGTCCTCAAGGGCACTTCGGGCTGAAAGGATGATCACGGCTGTGTCGGTCTTATTGGCAATGGACTCTTTCAGCAATTCAAGACCTTCATAATCAGGAAGTCCCAGATCAAGTAGAAGAAGGTCGTAATCATTTGAAAATAATTTTTCCGAAGCTACTTTTCCTGTATAGGCCTCATCACAAGCGAATCCCTCCTTTTCGAGGTAGTTCCTTACTTCATTGGCCAAAGAAATTTCGTCCTCTACAATTAGTACTTTCATAATCCAATTTTTTCACTGACATTTGAGGATTCAAACCTAATCGAAAAATTGGTAACGAACAATTGTAAATGACTTATAATTTTAAAAATGAGACTTGAGTTAAAGCTGGCATCAATAGGTGCCCTTTCAAAAATCGTGATCTTTATTATATTATTCATCCTGCTCCAAAAGTTTATTGGTTCGCAGGCTCTACGTCATACCGATCGTGACCTTTTAAAAATGAAAGATAAAACGATGTCCATTGTAAACAAAATTGGCATAGCATCGTTCTTGGACATTGAGAACGACAGTGTTTTTGCGAGTTACAATATGCTCAAGGATGAGTATATAAAAATTGACATAGATACGACTGAAACACCGGGAACAATCGAGTTTTCGAATGATGTAAGGGTGATCGAAGAGGAAGAATTTGATTTTCGCATCCTTAACTATGCTTTCGTCATAGGCAGGCAGCATTATTTATTGGAGATTGGCAAAAATTTACAATTGATCACTTCACTAAACAGGACGCTTGAAAATATATCCATAACGATCATGCTTGTGGTTTTAATCATTACGATTCTTTTTGATATTGGTATTTTTAAATATTTGCTGGATCCCCTTAACAGGAGGATTATCCCTAAATTAAAAACTATTACCAATCCTGAAACTTATGAATATACCCAGCTAAAAAGTACAACATCCGATTTTGTCTATCTGAACAATGCATTGAACGAATTGATGCTCAAAGTCACAACAATACTTAAAAACCAACAAAAATTTACTGCGGATGTTTCGCACGAGTTGTTTACTCCCATATCGATCATGCAAACCAAATTGGAAAACCTTCTGACTTCAGGAAATCTGCCAGACCAATTTGTTGCCACAATACTGGATCAGCAAAATCACTTGAACCGTTTGCAACAGATTATCAAGGCATTGCTTCTGATTGCCAGAATAGAGAATGATCAATTCGCTAAAAACGAGACAGTTGTAGTCCATGAAATTGTGGATGAAATTATTGTGAACATCGAAGACCGGGCGGATATGAACAATATCACAATCGAAAACCTTATCCCTTTGGGTTGCACCCTTGCACATGTTAACAGGTCGTTGTTGTATATCATGATATTTAATCTTGTAAGTAATGCAATAAAATACAATGTCGATGGTGGATGGATCCGTATTTCAACGTTAACTACATCTGAAAATATTTGTATCGAAGTGGAAGACAATGGGATAGGGATTGATTCAGACCAGATTTCCCGGGTTTTTGATCGTTTTAAAAGAGTTGACCCAACCTCTGGTGAAGGGCATGGATTGGGACTCTCCATTGTTAGCAGTATTGTCCGTTTTCATGGCGGTTCTATTAATGTGAAGTCAACGAAGGGGCAGGGTTCTACCTTTAAAATCCAATTACCGTTAAAATATGTTAATTTAATTACCGGCACCTAAATCTTCATGATTCCTTCATAGTAGTAGTCCTACTTTTGGATCATTAAACTATAAAAAATATTTTAGATATGAAAAAGTTAGTTCTCGCATTAAGTTTTGTTTTTGCACTTGGATTGGTTACCGTTAATGCACAGGAAGCTGCTAAAAAAGCTCCTGCAGCTAAAGCAAAAACTACACAGACCGTTACAAAACCAGCTGCTAAAGCTGCAACTCCTGCTGCCGCTGCAAAACCAGCTGCAAAACCAGCTGCTGCTGCAAAACCAGCTGCGAAACCAGCTGCTGCTGCAAAACCAGCTGCGAAACCAGCTGCTGCTGCAAAACCAGCTGCGAAACCAGCTGCTGCTGCAAAACCAGCTGCAAAACCAGCTGCTGCTGCAAAACCAGCTGCAAAACCAGCTGCAAAACCAGCTCCTGCAACAAAGTAATCAACTTTAGGAAATAAAAAACCGCAGATGTTCTCTGCGGTTTTTTTTATTTCCTATTTTATATATTTCAACATATTTCTCCCATTTCTATCTTATATCATCGAAAAATTTTGTTGACTAATGCCTACTTCACTTCCGATCCATCTTTGATTTTTGATACTGGTGCAACGAATACAAGCGAACCAACCGGATTCTCGGCCATCAGGATCATCCCCTGCGACTCGATCCCTTTCAACGTTTTGGGAGCAAGGTTCACCAGAATAGAAACCTGCTGTCCGATGATCTTCTCAGGTTCAAAATATTCTGCAATGCCGGATACCACAGTCCTCTGATCGATGCCGGTATCAATGGTGAGCTTTAATAATTTTTTTGTCTTCGCCACTTTTTCGGCAGCTATAATCGTACCAATACGGATATCCATTTTAGCAAAATCTTCATATTCAATGTTATCCTTTGCAGGTTTGGCCGTGGAGAGTTCCAACTCGTTGGCTTTTTTGGTCGCTTGAAGTTTATCGACTTGTGCCTGGATCACATCATCTTCGATTTTCTCGAACAGAAGTTCCGGTGTATTTATTTTGTGGCCTGCCCCAATCAGGTCGGTACGGCCAAGTTCGCTCCAATCAAATTTTGTAAGGTTCATCATCCCGCGCAGTTTGTTCATCGAGAACGGGAGGAACGGTTCAAAAACAATTGTCAGGTTGGCGGTGATCTGAAGCGCCACATTCAGGATTGTTTTCACACGTTCAGGATCGGTCTTCACCACTTTCCACGGCTCCATATCGGCAAGGTATTTATTCCCCAACCGTGCCATTTCCATGGCAAGCCTCAATGCTTCGCGAAAATGGAAGGTGTCCAAAGCTTTTTCAGTTTCGACCTTTAGGTTTCCAATCTCTAAAAGAGCATTGCTATCATATTCAGTAAGTTCACCCAATACCGGAACTTCGCCGTTGTAATTTTTATCGGTTAGTATCAAAGCCCTGTTAACGAAATTTCCAAGGATTGCCACCAACTCGCTGTTGTTGCGTGTCTGGAAATCCTTCCAGGTAAAGTCGTTGTCTTTTGTCTCTGGCGCATTGGCAGTCAGGGTATATTTCAGGACATCTTCCTTCCCAGGGAAAGCTTCGAGGTATTCGTGCAACCAGACAGCCCAGTTTCGGGAAGTCGAGATCTTGTCCCCTTCAAGGTTTAAAAATTCATTGGCAGGGACATTGTCGGGCAAATTATAGGTGCCCTCAGCTTTTAAAATCACAGGAAAAATAATGCAATGGAATACGATATTGTCCTTGCCAATAAAGTGCAACATCCTTGTTTCTGAATCTTTCCACCATTTTTCCCAGCTTCCGTATTTCTCAGGTTGATCTTCGCAAAGCACTTTCGTGTTGGAGATATAGCCAATGGGGGCATCGAACCAAACATACAGGACTTTCCCCACCGCTTCCGGAATTGGAACGGGAACCCCCCAATCGAGGTCTCGGGTAACTGCACGTGGGTTTAACCCACCATCGATCCACGATTTGCATTGCCCGTAAACATTGGGTTTCCACTCTTTATGGCTTTCCAGTATCCATTCGCGCAGCCAGGGTTCATACTGGTCGAGTGGTAGGAACCAATGTGTGGTCTCCTTCATGACCGGTTTGTTGCCACTGAGTACCGATTTTGGATCGATCAGGTCAGTTGCATTAAGGGTACTCCCACAACTTTCGCATTGGTCGCCATAAGCTTTTTCGTAATTGCATTTTGGACAAGTCCCTGTGATATAACGGTCTGCAAGGAATTGTTTGGCCTCCTCGTCATAAAACTGTTCGGAGGTTTGTTCCGTAAACGCACCTTTATCATACAACGTTTTGAAAATTTCGGAAGCGGTCTCGTGATGGATTTTGGAGCTTGTCCGTGAATAAACATCAAACGATATCCCAAATTTCTCAAACGAATCTTTGATCATCCCATGGTATTTATCGACTACATCCTGTGGCGTAATCCCCTCTTTTTTTGCTTTTAAGGTAATTGGTACCCCATGTTCGTCGGAGCCGCCGATAAAGGCAACCTCTTCGCCTTTGAGACGAAGGTAACGTGCATAAATATCGGCAGGTACATAAACACCTGCAAGGTGGCCAATATGAACCGGTCCATTGGCATATGGCAAAGCTGAAGTGATCAGCGTTCTTTTGAAATTCTTCATCGGTTGTAATTTTCCAGCGTTTCTGTCAAAAACTGAGGTGCAAAGATAATACGATCAAAGATAGCAATCAAGAGGAATTGAGTGGGAGATCAGAAGAACGAAGAAGGGAGACGGGAAATGATGTAATGAAGATTTAAAAAATTAAAAATGAAGGAATTAAAAATGAAGTTGAAGAACAGGCGGGTTAAGAAACAATATTTAGATTTCCGGAATTTTCATTGTATATTTGTACTTATAATAAATAATTGGCTTATGAATCAGGAACTATTTAAAAGAATAACCATTGACCCGGATATTTGCCACGGAAAACCAACTATCCGGGGGCTTCGCTATCCTGTTGAAAATATGCTTGAACTAATGGCATCTGGGATGACTGTGGAAGAATTATTGGCAGACTATCCTGATCTTGAAAAGGAGGATTTTCTAGCTTGTATTGATTATGCTGCAAAGTTGACACAGATAAAAAGCATTTATAGTCTTGCTTCATAAAATGAGCCGATGAGAAACAATCAATAACAGACATATATTGAAATTTAATGTTTTATATATAGTCGAATCTGAAATTTAAAAGACAATTTTAGAACGATGAGATTCATTATAGATGCCCAATTGCCACTTTCCCTATCAATATTTTTAAAAGCAATTTTTGACCAACATCTTGAAAAGATATCTTACCTGATGGAGGTCAATTCCCTTATTGAAATTACAAGGACCGAAATTGTTGTACATGGACGATAGACCAAAAATGATCGGAATCGCTCCACAGATAGTGGTTCCTGATGTGACAAAAACAGCCGAATATTACAGGGATATACTTGGTTTCAGGATCATTGGCTATTTCCTTGATCCACCTGTCTATGCGATGGTGGAAAGGGATGGGTTACAAATCCATTTTGCAAAATCTGATTCTTCCGAAATTAATGTGAATGAGAATGTCAGAAAGGGATCAACCGACTTTGTTATTTGGGTTCCTGAAATAGATGCTTTCTTTGATGAACTTAAATCACAGGGTGCCGATATTGTAGAAGGGATCGTTAAACGGGTTTATGGTAGCCGTGAATTTCTTGTCCGCGACTGCAATGGATATAAGATTCTATTTGCGGATTAATGGTTGAAATACCCCAAAGCTATCCCAAACTAAGAAGTACTGACTTAAAACAATGTCCAGAATTTCTCCACAGACTCTATTAGGAGAGCTGACATCCCTCGTCCGAAGGAAGTATTGAGCTTTTCCGGAACTACTCCTACGTACGGTTTTCGTTGTTACCATTTTTCCTTGATGGTGCGGTCCCATTTACTTTTGAGTCTTTACAGAGCTCTGGTTCGGGACCGTTTACCCGGGATTATTCAAATTTACCCGTTTTAGGGGAATTGGCTTTTGAAGCTTTTTAAGACGTCCGAAATTATGAAATTGAATGATCTATCCAAACTATTGTTGCAAACAATTAACAATTAAGCATATACCGAAAAATGGACTTGTTGTTGCTAACAAAAGAGAACGTATTACAAACAGAGTTCTCTTATTATGGGTGAGGATGGTAGTGGAGGTTTCATTTACCTTATATTCAAGGATTTAATTATTCTTACATCGAAACTTTCGAACTTTGTTTTAGTGTACGGGTGGCGGTTGATACAGTAAAAGTCACCGCGACACTTCATCCTAATGTTTGATTGTTGGGGATCAAACATATAACCCCATTCCTATTTCAAATATTTCCAGCTATTTCAAATATTTCTATTCTTTTCAACTATTTCAACTATTTCCACCTATTTCCACCTATTTCAATTCTTACCCTCAACATCCTTTACCCATTGTTCATCCTATACGCCTGCGGCGTTTTCTTGAAATGGCGTTTGAAAACGGTGGTGAAATATTGTGGTGAGGAGAACCCACATTGGTAGGCGATCTCGGTTGCCGAAATTTCAGGATGTGAGAGCAACATCCCGGATGCCTTTCCCAATCTGATCCTGTTAATGTATTCCATTGGTGTACAATTGCTTATCTCAACACAATATTTGGTGAACCTTGTGGTCCCCAGTTTACACCAGGCTGCCATTTCAGGCAATGTCCAGGGTTTATGGAGATGGTCTTCGAGCGAACTCAGAAATAGCCTGACAGTCCTCCGCGAGGCGACCAACTCTTCATTCAACAGGATTTTACCCTCCTGAAAATGTTCAAGCAAAGCGATCAGCAATGAGTTCATCAGGACCCTCAGTTTTGATTCATAATCTTTGTCGCCACACTCTTTGATCACCTTTCCGATCCTGATAAAACAATCTTTAAGTTCGGGAGTTGCAATCCATACCGGCTGCTCATTTTGCCTGAAATAGAGGGTCAGCTTTTCAAGATCTGCAGGATTCAGGATTACCCAGTTGGGCCAAACCCATTCCTGATGAGGGTGGCGTACCCCGACATCTAAAATCACCCAGTGCAATTTGCTCAATGCCACGTTTGGGTTCCCCAATTTATGGCCAATCCAAGGTCGGGTGATTGTCAAATGGTTGGTAGAGAGGTCGTATTTATCCTCCCCAAGAAAGAAGGTAAGATCGCCAGATTCAAGGTAGCAAATTTCTATCCCCTCGTTGGTGTGCCAATCCAAACCCCAATCCTGTTGCTTTTTGATATTCCAATAACCGATACTCTTAATTCCGGTCAGCTCCGTTTTGCCAAGCCTTTTGCCGGGATAGGCATCCCTGGCAAGGGTTGTAAGTTCCAGTTCGCCCTTATCGGCAGCACTTTTTACCGGGCTGCAGTTATCAGCCTTGTAGGACAATTTGCCCTCCGGGTCATAGAATTGTGCACGCCTTTCCATCTCTAAAATAAATTTTTACACTGAAAGATTTTGAACAAACCATCATTTGAACCCACTTACTTTTACCTTTACCGGAAGAGGGCTAATGAAAGAAATTGTAAATCGTTTTGACAAATATACAAATTTAATAAGACACACAATGGAAGGAAAAATCAAGCTGGGTATCAACATGGAGTTTGTTCGGCATCACGACCTTTCGTTTGCCAATGGCGTGAAAAAAGCTGCCGAAATCGGATATGAATACATTGAACCAATGGTGCATTTGGGTCGTGAACTGCTGAGTGAAGCGGGCTATTTCCATTCAGTATCTCTTTTCGATGACCCATTGGCAATCAGGGAACTATGCGACAGGAACAAAGTGAAGCTTTCTGGATTGTCATCACATACACCACTTTGCAAACCGGAGATCAGTGTCGAATATCTTAAAATGGCAATCCGGTGGGCCTCACAGGCTGGAGCACCGGTAGTCAACACCGACGAGGGGCCAAAGCCGTTCTGGACAACCAAAGAGTTGGATTATCAACTGATGACCTATACGCTGACGGAGGCTTCCATGGTTGCCGAACGCCACGGGATTAAAATCGGGTTGGAACCGCACCAGCAATACAGCAAAACTCCCGATGGCCTCGACAGTATTTACAATCTGGTCGGTTCTCCCACTATTGGGATCAATTTCGACACAGGCAACAGCTATCTTGCCGGAGGTTCCGATGTTTACGATTGGCTCGAAAGGGTGAAGGACCGGTTGGTCCATCTCCATGCAAAAGATATCAGCCTGTCGCAGAGCAATGCCGAAAGGGGAAAGGTCAGTGGTACTCCGGTTGGTTGTGCTTGCGGTGATGGGGTTGTTGACTGGCAACGGGTCATCGACATCGTAAAATCAAGCGGTAGGGAGATTGTCTTCAGTGTGGAATGTGGTACGATAGATCAGGCAATCCGTAGTTATGAACATCTGTCGAGGTTATTGTAATGTGCTGAAATATATTGAAATAAAGAAATACAATTGAAATATTAGCATATAATCCATCTGAATAATGAATAGGATAATTCTTCTTCTTTTGATGATTGCATCTGGTTATCAGGGTTTTGCCATCTGGGACAATTCATCCGATAAGGGGAACAGTGCTTTGATCAAGGTATTGATTTTTAGTGGAAAGAATAACCATGAATGGCAAAAGACAACGCCAATGCTGGTCAGGATTTTTAATCAGGCCAAGCTTTTTAAAACTTCGGTAACCGAAAGGCCGGACACGTTGACCTATGATCACTTAAAAAAGTACGATCTTATTCTGAGCAATTGGAACACCTGGCCCGATAACCAAATGAAATTGAGCGATGAGTGGGAAAAGGGGTTTGAAAAATATGTAAACGAAGGGGGAGGAGCCCTGTTCTTTCACGCCGGCGCATCTTCGTTTTACAGTTGGGAGAATTATCATAGGATCGGAATCGGAAGATGGGGCGCCGCGACCAAACATGGCAGGCCAACCAAAGGGTGTGTTTACAGTTTTGACCAGGATCATCCGATAACAAAGGGGTTAAGTGATTTCTATATAGTTGACGAACTTTGGGAAAATACAGACATTTATCCGGGTGTGAAATCACTTGGTTCTTTGTCTGGTGTTGACGAGAAAGACGGCCACAAGATCGACTTTCCTGCCATTTTCGTTAACCAGACAGGGAAAGGGAGGAGCTTTTTTACAATTCTGGGACATGATGAACGAGCCTTGTTAAACACTGGTTTACAGACTCTTCTATTGAGGGCAGCCCAATGGTGTGCAGGTAAGGAGATTACTGTAAAAGTTCCTGCTGAAATTACGGTTGCGAAAGTGATTAGAAAAAGTCAGTTCGGGTGGTGCCAGACAGATACAACAATTGGTTTGTCCAATCATTCAGAGGTGGTTTGGCAATTCAACTTTAACGACCGTTATGGAAAACCCTATTTTCATCCTGTGAATGTTGGGAAGACTACCCTGACTTGTGTCGCGCCACCCGATCATCCCTGGCACCTTGGCCTTTGGTTTTCATGGAAATACATCAATGGGGTCAACTATTGGGAATATTTGAACGATTACAAGACTCCCGAAACAGGTTACCGCTCAGAAGGGGTTACAGAATTACAGATAAAAGAATTTGTCAAAAACAAGGATTTTTCGGCAGATGTTCGTTTGAAATTGAATTACCATCCATTAAAAGGTGCAGTGGCATTATCAGAGGAACGGTCGTTACACATATCAGCACCACTTAAAGACGGAAGTTATTACATGGATGAGGATCATCTTTTCAAAGCCTTGTTGGACAGTGTAATACTGGATCGGACACCCATCGTTGGCGAACAGGGTGGACAATCGTGGGGCGGTTATGCAGGATTATCGGTCCGGTTTAACCAGAAATTCAACACCCCGGAAATAATTTCTGACGGAGACAGTACAAAATTCTGGAAAGGGAATTGGTTTTTTATGGGATTTAACTCTTTATCAGGTGGGAGGGCTGGACTCGCCATGATGCAGCACCCAAAGTTCACAACGAATTCAACCAGTTGGTATGCAATCAAAGACCCGAAAACCCCGTTTTTCTATTACAGTCCTGCGGCCTTGTTCGACCGTAAAATCATCCTGAAAAAGGGGGAGACCTTGCGATTAAAATATCGTATTTTGGTGCTAACTGGAACAGAATCAAAGCAGCAGTTGCTGGAAAAGTATGAACAGTACCTTAAAAATAACACCAATTAATTTGTATCCCTTAGTGACTTAGTGCCTTTCCCGAAAAGTCAGCGATTTTTTACGGGGTATTCATTTTAGTAAATTATTACTTGAACCTGAAATCCAATTTATAATCATAAAGCCATGGTATCTTGGGGTTAATTCCCTCGGATACCAATTTGGCCGGTAAGCCTTGATAATTTTCCCGC
>CAIYPA010000052.1 GCA_903927965.1 uncultured Bacteroidia bacterium
TATATTGCAGGGTTTTCCCATATGGCTCAGGAAGTTCGATTACCCTGGGACGCGCAAATGGTGGGACCTGAAAAAATTGCCCATTTTCGAATACTGTCCGTCCGGGCAAATTTGGGTCATATTCATAAATGGTTGTCTCGGCGATCGAACCGGAAAAGGCAATTGGCCGAAAGGCTCCGTGGCTGACCCGAACGGAGTTTACTTTTTCCATCTGGTCACAAGAATGAACAGCCATCATATTGGTAATACCCGGAGTCATCCCAAATCCTGGGACCATAATTTTTCCATTTGTTTTAAAAATATCGCTGAATTGGTATTCCTCACCAAATCCATTCAGATTGATACCATGGCAATTGGCAAGTGCAATACATTCGGTCGATAGTGAATTGAGTGATATGGTAGTACCGTCGATAACTATATCATATTCAGATAAAAGAGCAACTGAATTGCTCTTGTTTCTTATATCAATAAATACATAATCCACATTGGGATGAAATAGCCATTTCGCTGTTTCTTTTGCTGCATCTACATCAAAATCTCCAATCGTCAACTGGTCAAAGGTTCCAAATTGGACGATATCGAGTGCAGCTTCACGGCAAATCTTACCTGCCCCACCTAATGCAAAAATTCTCATAGTATGAAGTTTCAGAGTTTTTAACGTGACAAAAGTGACTATCCCGTGTTACACCGTGGTCAATTATCGGTTACCATTTTGTTACAATGATTTAATACCTAGTTCTGACGATATTTGCGACAGATTTGGCTAAATGAAAATAGGCCATTGGTATTCCTGGCAAAAATTATAGAATAGATGGAGATTTCTGGTACTAAGACAAAACAAAAGCGAAGAAAAAACTAAAATTCTCAACTAATAAATTATTAGTTAGTTCAAAATGAGGGGTTCCTGTTGATTAAAATAGGTACTGATTAACTCTTTTAAATGCCTTTGTTGAATCGGTTTTGAAATATAATTATTGCATCCGGCTGCAATTGCCCTCTCCTGGTCACCAGTTAATGCAAACGCGGATTGTGCTATAATTACAACCTTCGCGTTAAATTTTCTGATTAGGCGGGTTGCCTCATAACCATCCATAAGCGGCATTTGAATATCCATCAGAACAAGGTCAATGTCGGGATTACTGAAACAAACCTCAACAGCATCGATTCCATTATTCACATTGAGAACTTCTTTGCAGAAGTTGCTCATAACTTTACCAAGAAGTATTGAGGATATTTGATTGTCTTCCGCAATAAGTATTTTTAGTTTTTTAATGCGATTTTCAGCTATATCTGTACGAATAAAACTTTCACTGAGTTTTTTTTCTTCCATTTGAGCCATATAGGGAATCGTAAAATAAAATGTGGAACCTTTCCCCACTGTACTTTCAACCCAGATTTTACCGCCAAGCATTTCGACAAATGCTTTCGATATGGTTAACCCCAGCCCCGCACCTTCATAATTCCGACTCAGCGATTCACTGCCTTGCCTGAACCTTTCAAAAATGAAATGCTTATGCTCCTCGCGAATCCCCGGACCGGTATCCTTTATAAAAAATTCCAGATATTCGTCTTTTCTTTCATAACCAAATTCAATCGAGCCAGTAGGTGTAAATTTGATTGCATTCTTGACAAGATTCGTTAAAATTGAATAGATTTTTTCCTTGTCTGTTCTTAAGATGGCTTCCTGCGATGACAATGTTTTTTTGAAAAACAATTGTAACCCTTTTTTTTCAGCCTCGGGTTTGAAGAAGGTATAAAGGTAATCAATCTGCGTATTAATATTTGTCTCTGAGATATATACCTCCATTTGTCCCGATTCTACTTTTGAAATACTCATGATATCGTTAATAATATTGAGCATACGTGCGCCACTTATCTCAATAATATGAATAAACTCCATCTGCTCTTTTACCGAAAGGTTGGGTTCCTTTAATAATTCTGTAAATCCTAGTATGCCAGTCATCGGAGTTCTGATTTCATGGCTCATATTGGCCAAAAAAGATGACATCAAACGATCACTTTCTTCTGCCCGTTCTTTCGCCTTAATCAAGTCTGTAATCATTTTTTTCTTTTCTGTAATATCCCTGTTGCTAATTCGTCTTCCCATGTATTTCCCGTGCTCATTAAATATAGGACTGGAAATATGATTGATCCAAACCAATGTACCATCTTTACCAATCACCCTAATTTCTAAATCATAAACCTTATTCCTATTTTCCTCCAATAATATTTGACTTTTGTAATGGAGGATTGAGTCGGAATCACCCGAATAGACGATTTCTTTAAGTAGCTGAGGTTTTGATATGAATTCTTCCGGATCATAACCAGTAATTTTTTTGCAGGCCGGTGACATATAGAAAATTTGTTGATCTTCACCTATCCAGTATACCCAGTCAGACGTTTGATCCGCTACAGTCCGGAACTTTAATTCACTCTCCTTAAGTGCTTCTTCGGCACTTTTTCGTTTCGTTATTTCAAGGAAAGCAGATACAAAATGGTTCGGTTTGTACCGATAAGCAACGCAATCATACCATCGCTTGTTAAATTGAAGAAACTGTTCGAAGCGAATTGATTTCCCGGTACTTACAACAGTGCCATAAGTTCCGATCCAATCAAAAACATCGTTTTCGATACCTGGGAATGCTTGTTTAACAGTTTTGCCACGAGGGTCGATTCCTGTTAGCTCCCGATAGCTTTTATTGGCATCAAGAAACCGGTAATCGATTGATTTTCCAAATTCATCATAGATCATTTCATGGTATGCAACTCCAATTGGACCGTTCTCAAACAAAGCACTAAACCTCCAGTCTGCCTCAATCAGAGCTTCGTCCGCCTTCTTGCGCTCGGTAATGTTAATTGCCGTCAATAAGCATTGATCACCACTTGCAGAAGCTTTTCCGGTAAGTTGTATAAATGCAGGCAAGCCCCTGTTTTTAAATATCGTAACTTCGCAGACTTCATTGGTATTGTTGCAAAACACTCTAAGAAGAAATAGATTGAATATTGGTTTGTTATCTTCACAGACCAATGATTCAAAACTAACATTTCTTATGAGTGCGCATTCAATTCCAAGCAATTGAGATGCAAAGGTGTTTAATTCAATGATTTCGCCCTCTTTTGAAAGTGTAAAATATCCTACTGGTGCGAATTGAAACAATTCTGCATATTTTTCAGCAGCAATTTTTTCTGCCTCTTCCTTTGCGAGCATAAGTTCTTCATTCTTTAATTGCAACATACGGACTTCTGAACTCAGCTCTTTTTCCCAATTTTTCATATTGTCATTCATATCATGTTCAATTAACTCAGGCAACAAATAATTTTAAAACAAAACGATTACAGAACTAAGTCATATCGGTTTTCAACAGCAGTTGTATTGACATGAGGCACAGTAAAAGAAAAGCAGGTACCACTTTCAGTATTGTCTGCAATCCAGATCTTTCCTTTATTCATCTTTACAAACTCTTTGCATAATTTTAAACCAAATCCAGATCCCTTTTCATTCATCAAACCGACCGAAGTAGGATCTTTGTCTGATTGAAAGATCAATTTTTTTAATTTCTGATCGATCCCAATTCCCGAATCGGTTACCGAAACAACAAAGTTCTGTTTTTTAAGGCTGGAAGTGATTTTGATGATTCCATTTTCAGGTGTAAATTTGATAGCATTCGATAAAAGGTTACGCACGA
>CAIYPA010000053.1 GCA_903927965.1 uncultured Bacteroidia bacterium
CCGACACTGGCAATATCGAGAGAAGCAGTTGGCTCATCGCACAACATGATCTCGGGGTTAATTACCAATGCACGTGCAATGGCTACACGCTGCTGCTGTCCGCCACTCAGATCATTTGACAGGTTCTTCATGCGGTCGCCCATGCCCACTTTAACCAATGCAGCAGTTGCTTTGTCCCTGGCTTCTTTTTCGCCAGCACCTTGGAGGATCAGGGGCATCATTACATTCTCAAGCGCAGTAAGAGGAGCGATTAAATTGAATTTCTGAAAAACGAACCCAATTTTTTCAAGCCGTATATCAGCAAGCTTATTTTCACTCAGTTCGTTCACTTTTATTCCATCAATCCATACTTCCCCAAAACTAGGGTAGATTACACAGCCAAATAGTGAAAGAAGTGTTGTTTTTCCCGAACCGGAAGGTCCAAGGATCAGCATCAGTTCCCCCGATTTTAATTCAACAGAACTTGCCTGCAAGGCAGTGATTACAGTATCACCTGCCTTGTATTCCTTCCCGGCATTTACGACCCTTGCAACAATCTTGTTTTCGCTGTTCATCGATGTAATTTGTCTCTCGAATAGGACTTTTTTACCAAAAAAAAGAATTAGCGTTTTTCAAACCTGCCAGTTTTCTCCTCAATTTTTATTCTGTAAACAGTGGCTTTTAAATGGAGAGCCTCAAGTTTATGTAGCTGTTCAAGTTCCTGAGCGGGCTGACTGTTTTGGCCAGTCATCATTGGCATCAATTTTCTAAGAAGTTTTTGCAGGGCGATTTTTTCTTCATCACCTTCCAGTTCTTCAAACGTGCCCCAGGCAATTACACTCTGCCAATTGCATTTGTTGTAAGTACATGTTCAATTTGTTCTTCGTTTAATTCCCCAAGCATAAGTTATTTTTTAAATAGGATGTAAATTTATTTTCAATCTTATGCTTGATTGTTACACGATTATTAAAATGATTTGTATAATTCACACATTATGAGAATGTTGAAGTTTATGTATAAGGGGAGAGGGGGAAATGGGGCATAAACTGAGTGTAGAACTTGTAAAAGGAAGGTGTAAGGTACTTGGCTAAAATAGGAAAACCGCTG
The DNA here is from genome assembly GCA_903927965.1 of uncultured Bacteroidia bacterium. GTDB lineage: Bacteria > Bacteroidota > Bacteroidia > Bacteroidales > Prolixibacteraceae > JAAFHB01. The sequence continues at coordinate 1,087 of CAIYPA010000053.1, forward strand.
TTTACAGTTTGTCCCATTTTTTAGCGGGAAGATGTGTACGGGAAAAGTAATGAATTTCTGGTGTAGTGTAATAAACTAATAAACAGAAATTTAGTCAATTAAACTATTTTACAGGGTATTCGTGCGTCTTCATCCTGAGAATAAACTGCACATAATCTGTGGTAACCATCGGCAATGATGACTTTTCCGATAGTCGGATTTCTAACAAGAAGTAATGGAGATAGACTAATTTCGTCTTCGATTTTCTTAATGTCTCTATTTACATGTTCGTTACTAATGCCTAAAAGTGACAGTGAACTTGCCCGAAATATGTCTTTGGCTTTAAACTCGACGACAATCGCTTTTTCTAGTTTGTCGACAAATAACTTTGCCTGAGTTTCATCAAAGATTAAATTTAAATATGAAATTGCCGCAGGATAATCTTTCTTTTCAGGTTCTGATAACCACTTAATTTTATTTTTGGTCTTCATTTTCAGGCTTTCGATTTGTTAACCAATTGTCTACAGATTTTAAACCTACGTTTACGACAAGGATCAGAAATGTTGCAATAAATGTTTCCATATAATATCCTGCCGCTGCCAAACATCCAATTGCAGAACTGCACCAAATTGTAACAGAGGTAGTCAAACCGTGGACGCTTAATCCTTCTTTGAAAACTACTCCTGCACACAAAAATCCAATTCCTGTAACGACTTGTCCGATTATTCTCGTTGCGTCGCCACTAGTTTGAGTAATACTGATCGATAACAATACATAAATGGCAGAACCAAGAGAAACTAAAGCGGTTGTTCTTAAACCTACAGATTTATGATGCCATTGGCGTTCAAAGCCGATTACCGCACCTGCCAGTAATGCGACTAAAACTCTTATTGTAAATTCAGAATATGTCATACGACCCTTCTTTATTTTCAACAAAAATACGAAAAAAGGATTATCAATAAGTGGATTTTACCTGAGGGTAAAAGTCCTTCCCGGAAATTTCAGAAAACCGCTGTAATTGATCAAATTATTTTCTGCTTTTTATGAAGTCAAAAATCGCACCTACTGCAACACCTATGGCCAATCCCAAGGCGATGCTTAACGAAGTATTTCCCGAAGAACCACCATAGGCTGCTCCGAATGCGACTCCAAGAGCAGCCCCAATGCCAATACCATTTCCTGAAAATTTATTTTTGTTTTCTGTCATTACTGAAGTTTTCGTTATATCATTTTTTAAAGCTTTTCTGAGCCATTGATGAATCTCATATCATATTGGAATCCCAATCCGGGATTTGTTGGCAGTTTCAAAACTCCGTTTTTCACTTCCAGATAAGGGGAATACCATGAATCCGGTTTTTCAGGCATTGCCTGGAATTCCTGATAAGGTCCCAGATTTGGAATAATGGCTGCAAATTGAAGATTAGCCCCGCCGGTGGCGTCGTTCTTCGGTGAATGGGGCACAATTTTCATCCCATATTGATTTGCAAAAGCGGCTACCTGTAGCCCCCGGATTATCCCTCCATTGTAAAACATATCGGGTTGCACAAGATCAAGTCCATGGTGTTTGATGTACCATTGAAAAGTATGTAAACTGCAATCCTGTTCACCACCTGCAACAGGTATTTCCAATGCATCGGCATTTCGGCTCATTCGCCCGCCGATCTTCATTTTTGCGGCTTTTGCCCCGGTTTCGTAAACACGCTTGCTCACCCATTCAATTTCCTTTTCGGCGGTGGTATCGCGTCGGGTACTCGACATATAAACCGGAATCTCAGTGCGGATGGCTCCACCAAACAAATCGTAAACCGGTTTTTTGGTAATTTGCCCGAGCAAATCGAGGATCGCCAGTTCAACATGTCCAACACCGTTCCATAGTGGAATCCCCGTAAATTTATAGGCTGAGGCATTGTAAAACATATCCTCTATCAGCGTTTCAATGTCGCGGGCATCTTTCTTTTTAAACGCAGGGTTCACCAACTTTTTTATCAGGGTAGCGGTTTCAGCTATTTTATCGTTGCCTTTTACAATTCCGATATCCCCATCCTTTGATGTAACTCTTACAAAGTAATCTCCTCCGTTTTTTAGCAGATCAATCTGGTCGATCATTACCGGGCCAGGGATCAGCTTTTTCAAGTCAACCAATTTTGGGTCTTTTCCTTCGATAAGACTTTCAGATTGTGAAGAAAAAGCGGGTTTTACGTTTAGCAACCCTGCAATTCCAACTCCTGTTGTTGTTTTGAGAAATGATCTTCGTTCCATTTTTGCTAATCAAGTTAATACGAGAACTTTTTTATCCTGAAAACATAAAATTCTATCCAGCGAATAGAAAGTAAAAGTGTATTGTTTGCCATCTGAAGCAGTTGTAAAGAAATACTTTACAACTGAATTTGCATCTAACTCATTATCATTTAATATATTGGCGATATGTTGAGCGATATTTTGCTTCGAGGTGTCAAAAAGTTCTGCAAGCTGGTTTTGGTTCATCCACACATTGCCGTCTTTGGCATACAACGAAACTGAAGCTTTACCGTCTGCGGTGTTGTAGATGATTATATTTTGTTGGTTCTCTTCATTCATTTTCATCAATCTTGAAATTACGTCCTATGCTCTTGAAGAAGTGTAAAAATACAAATTTTCGCTTATAAATGGGATTTTCAATGTTTGGGTTTTCCCGGAGGGTGTAAGTCCCTTCACTAAAATTTTGGGAAAACCATTGTAAATAGCTTGTTCCTAATTTTGTCAGGATGACTTGTTATGGAAAGGTTGCCAATTTCTGGAGTGGCGTTAAGGTCTGTATAATAGGCTAATAGCCTATCTGTGGTTTACCTGCTTGGCTTTCTATTTTTATCGTTGATTTTAACTGGATCTTGTCGTGTATCGAATATGTCTGTAATCAGGATACCTTCCTTGACTCTCTTATAGATAATCTTATAATTTCCCTCGACTAAATATCGATGTCCTTCACCAAGATTTTCAAGCGTTAATTCAATCTGTCCAGATGTTGGATGCTTAATAAGTTGTTTGGTCGATTGAAAGATATTGGATTTTATTTTTTGAGCAACCGAATATCCAGCTTTCTCTTTGTAATATTGAAATATCTCAATAAGAATTTCCGATGAAAAATCTGACCAAATAATCTTCATTTTCACCAATTATCAGATTCTGACTCAAGTTGTTCCTGTGATTTGAACCTACCAGATAAATAGTCCTGATTTGCCCTGTTTGCACGATCAATTAATTGTTTCTCTGTAAATGGCTTTAAATGACTATCTTTCTGATTCCTAACTGAATCTATGGTGGCTTCAATTTTGGAAAATACTTTTTCATCCTGAAGGTTAATCAAGTATCCAATCGCATTCAGTTTTCTTGTCTGTAAATCCATATCAGCCTAATTTTATGCAAATATACAAATCATTGTAAAAAATAGTCCACCAAACGGCGTTTTTGCGATTCTGCACTGGAATAGTTCCTGATTTCGAAAATGAGGTGAGACGCTTTCTGATAGGCTTCAAGCCTTCCGGCAGTCTTGATTAGCAATTGTATTGTCATTTTGTATCGAATTTGTTGCTATGAATTTTTCAAGTTCCCCTGCGTTTTGCAAATCATTTACTCTACTTAATCAAATTGGTTTCCATTTTTATAAGACTTCAAAAAAGTCAAAATAGAATAAATTGCTGGCAAAAGAATCATCAATGACACCATCCACTTCTGTTTACTGGCATTGTCATGAATGATGATTTTGTCTTCGTCGGATAAAATCTCACCTTTTTAAGCTTAAATGTCTGTTTCATACTGTATCTTATTATGGTGCTGTTATATGCCGCTTTTCTTTAAATATAAATATTTTGGGAATTGAATCTTTCTCCATTTTATTAATCTTTTCTGTCCATTCAGGAAAATTGTATTTCACGACAATTACTGTGTCATTTAATAAACTGTATTCACAAAAAGCATCTCCAGCTTTTGGAAACTTTTTAACCCCATTTGATTTTCTTAGAAAGTCCATCGTCAATAAACATAAACAATCAGTTTTATATGACCATAAAAGTTCAATTTTATCAGCCTTAGTATAATAATGATTGGTAAAAAACCAATATATGCATTGTCCATGAAATTGATAAACAGCAAATTCTTTCTGGAAAACAATTTGTATCCAATAGCTCGCGGTATCACTTTGTTTTGCGCACCAAAAAAAGTTGGTTGTATCGGACATATAATCTCCAATCCTCTTTGGATTAGTCTTATTGTCTTTGGATTTACTTGTATTTTGCTGAACTTCTTTCTCTTTCGCATTTTCACTAGCTGTCCTATTAATATTTTGATTATTGTTGCCACAGCCCGTGATTGTTATTATTGCTAAAATCAATATTACCAATTTCCTTGTCATGTTTGTCTTTTTAAAGTGGCATATAACGGTCTGCGGCTACCCGCAGACAGGGTTATTAAAGTTAATATCTTTTTGATTGGCATGACTGCCCTGGTTGCGGGTAGGTGATGTTATAGGGCGTTTCCAATTTTTTCATGATAAGATTTTTTTTCTTTCAAATCCC
>CAIYPA010000054.1 GCA_903927965.1 uncultured Bacteroidia bacterium
AGGCTGATTTTCACATCTTTCATCCGTGCAATGGCCTTGTCGGTATCGATCCCCAAGGTTGCATATTGTTCTTTTGCAAGCTCATAAGCCCGCTGTACAAATTCGTTTTTCATGGTTGTTATTATTAAGATATTCTGATTCCGTTTATTATAAGCTGCTGGCGGCTTGCAACTGGCGGCTGGCTTGAACGTGCAAAAAAGGATGATTTTGTATTCCAAAACCTGCTGGAAAATCCAATTCTTTCTCCTCTTCCAGTCTCTCCCTCACCCAATCTCACCCTCGCCAATCCCATTGTCTCTCCCTTAATTCTTTCATTCTTAATTCATTCATTCTTAATTCATTCATTCTCAGCTCTCCCTGCTCCTCGCTCCAAGCTTTAAGCGAGGTAAAACACTTCCTCAAGTGGCACACAAACCGGTGAATTATCGGGGTGCGTTTCCATAAGGTCGGCCATGTAAGCCCACCACTTCCTGACAACAGGATTATTTCCGATATCCTGCGACGACTTTTCGCCACCTTGCTTCTGGACAGCAAAAAGCGTGTTTGTCGATTCATCCAGAAATATCGAATAGTCGCTTACGCCTGTCGAACGGATCAGCTCAGCAAGTTCCGGCCAGATTTCATCGTGACGTTTCTTATACTCATCCTTGCAACCTGGTTTTAACATCATTTTAAAAGCATATCTTGTCATAGCAAAATTGAAATAGATGGAAATAATTAGAAGTAAATGGAAATATTTGAAATAGATGGAAATATTAGAAATAGATGGAAATATTAGAAATAAATGGAAATATTAGAAATATATTGAAATAATAATGTATTGAATTTCAGATATTTATATTGAATTTCCAATTCCTACAATAAATACAGACAAAAGGATAACAGCTATACCGACCGTGATGGTCATTTTCGTTTTTGAGGAAGTCCCTTTCCATTCCTTGTTGTAAATGCCCCACATGTTGGCAGTCAGGATAATGGTTGACATATGCAAAATCCATGAACTTGCACCGTTTCCAAGTTTGCTTTCGCCCATTCCGTAAAAGAAAAATTGCATGAACCAAATTGTGCCGGCAAGTGCAGCAAAGAAATAGTTGTTCAAAAGAGGTGTTTTTTTGTTCGTAAAATCACCGGTAGTATGGTTCTTCAAACTTAGGATCGTTGTCCAGATCAGGTTGGTTGTCAAACCGCCCCACAACAAGACGATATAGGTGACGTTGTTTCCAAACAGGAACTTGCCGGTTTCATTGGGATTGAGAACCGCCCAGGCTTTATCGGCAACTTCGGCCATCGGTTTGCCCGCCTCGATACCATAATTGAAAAACGCACTCAGTATCCCTGAAATCACGGCAATAACCAATCCTTTGACGAGGCTGAACTCCTTAACGCTCATCTGGCTTTGTTCAGCAGAAATCTCCTTTTCCTTCAACATTCCGGCTCTTCCCGAAATGGCGATACCTGTCAGACAAACGGCTACACCAAGCAGTACCAACTGACCTCCGGGATTCGCCAACATATGGATAAAAGAAATCTTACCCGCCGTAGGCACGATGCTATAATAAATGGGAGGTACCAATGCGCCAAAAGCGGAACAAAATCCAAGCACAACTGAGTTTCCCAACGACATTCCAAGGTAACGAACACCCAATCCGTAAGTTAACCCACCTATTCCCCAAAGTAATCCCATCACATAGGTGACTGCAAGGACATTGAAAGAAGCTGCCTTGATAATTTCAGCAAACCCCGGAATTGTAAGATAGGCTGCAACAGGCGGAACGATAAGCCATGAAAAAAGTCCGCCAATAATCCAGTAACTTTCCCACGCCCATTTTTTTACCTTACTAAAAGGCATGTAAAAACTACCGGAAGCAAACCCACCAATCGAATGAAAGAAAATCCCTAATAAAACTTGCATAATGGTATAATTAATTTGGTTTAAAGATACCTTGTATTTCAATGCTGACAATATACAAAATGAATGATCTTTTGCACAAAATGAAGGCTATTTTTAGGGCCTGAACTATATTCCAAAAAGTAGTCCTGACATTTTAAAAAGATTTATCTTTGCAAGTGAAATCAGAAAATTGCAAAAATTTAAAATCAAATATAGTGCTATGAAAGCAATGGTCTTGACAGGAATCCGGCAGATGGAGATGC
>CAIYPA010000055.1 GCA_903927965.1 uncultured Bacteroidia bacterium
CCGTAGCTTTCAGCGATCTTTTGTGCCAGGAAGTTCATGGCACGTCCGGAAAATATTTTAACCTGGTTTGGCATACGAATGGGGATTTCTTTCCGGGCGCGAAGGTAAGGTTTTCTTTGAATTCCTGCAAATCATGGTATTCACAATGAGACAGGTTGATGAGTAAAAAGAAATTCCAGGGATGGCATGGGATTGGAGATGCTTCAGTTATGGCCAGTGGGTTTCCTGTATGTTTTATTAATGGCGTGATGAAGCTGAAGAAAAAAAAATTGTTAACAAGGCAACTTTTTCAAGATTTTGTTGTTAATTGGTCAGGAAAGCTATACGTTAACTCCCACAAACTCTTGGACTCGAATGAAACTTGTACAGCAAAAGAATATTTGGATTAAAAGAAGCCTGATTTTTCTTGCATTTATCATTGTTCCATCGCTTGCGATAAATATATACCTGATTGCAAAGGACTATAAACTTTCTGCCCAGAAAGAAAAGTTACCAGAACCGGACAATACCTGTTCCCTGTCTATAGTCAGGGAAACCAATAGTAAGGAAGGCCTTATTAAACCCCTTCTTTTAGCCGAGGTCAATACAGAATCTCCCCGTTTTGCTTTGTTAAAAGCGGAAATAAATAAGTTTATTGATCAACGAAAAAAGAAGGGAGATGTTCAATCGATATCTGTTTACCTGAGGGATCTGAATTCTACTTCCTGGACTGATATTGGAGACAATACCGGTTATTATCCCGGAAGCCTTATGAAGGTCCCGATTATGATCTATTTTCTCAAGCAGGAACAAAATTTTCCTGGCACACTGAAAAAAGAATATTTTTATGCGAAGCCGACGGGGCAATTCCCTGTACAAACCTTTCTCGGCGATTCGATCCTTCCGGGGAGGAGTTATTCGATTGCGAAGCTCCTTTGGTATATGATTACACAATCAGATAATAATGCAACCGTGTTATTATCATCGCATATCGATTTTGGAATTTACCAGCAAATTTTCAAGGACCTGGACATCCCTTGCGACGATCTGGCGAGCAGTCAGTATATGATTACTCCCAGGCAATATTCAAAATTCTTCAGGATCCTATACAGTTCCACTTATCTTTCAAAGGATTTATCAAGTTATGCTTTGAAATTGCTCACCGAGTGCAATTTCCGGTCGGGGCTTGTCAAGGATCTTCCTGCCGGTTTGATTGTGGCTCATAAATTTGGCGAACGTGGAGTTATTGGACATGCAATGGATTTCTCTGAATCCGGCATTATTTACAGTAACTCGCAGCCCTATCTTATCGTCATCATGACCCGGGGGAATGATGTCCGGCAATTATCTACTGTTGTCCGTGAACTTTCCATAGAAATATTCAACCAGTACAAGGACATTTAACAGGGATTGGCTTTTTTCCGGTCCGGAAATTAAGAGTCTGTTTAAAAATTAAAGGATAATTTATTATTATACTGATTAACAATCGAATGTGAATAAAAAGTAAAAAGGCCTTCGTAAACCGATTGAAAGTTTTCATCAGTTTGTAATGTACCAAAAAACAAACCGTTATGAAAACCTATCCAACAGATTTGACCGAAAGCCAGTGGCAATTTATTGAAAATATTGTTGATCCTAACCAGCGGAAGAGAAAATATTCTCTTCATGAAATCATGAATGCATTGCTTTACATTGCTAAAAGCGGAACACAATGGAGAATGCTTCCAAAAGACTTTGCCCCATGGGAATCGGTTTACTACTACTTCCGCAAGTGGAAAAGAGATGGGTTGATAGAAGAAACGCATGATGTTTTGGTAGAAAGAATCAGGACTGGGATCGGGAAAAAGCCTACGCCATCCGTTGGCATAGTAGATAGCCAGAGCGTAAAGGCCTGTAATCTCTGTGAAGGTGACATTGGATTTGATGGAGGTAAAAAGATCAAAGGAAGAAAACGTCACATTGTTGTCGATACTTTGGGATTGGTGATGATTATCGTTATTCACGCTGCCAATATCCATGATAGTGTTGGAGCAAGAGCAGTAATGCGATTGTTGAAGGAGAAGTATCTTACTGGAATTGTGAAAATATTTGCCGATGGCGGTTATATGGGTGAATTGATAGAATGGGTGCGAATTCAATTTCAATGGTCTTTGGAAATTGTGAAAAGGACGGAAGAACACACCTTTAAGGTCTTGCCCAAAAGATGGATTGTGGAACGAACTTTTGCCTGGATCTCTTTTCATCGAAGGTTATCCAAAGATTATGAAAGATTGCCCGAATCTGGCATGGCATTTATCCAGCTATCCATGATTCGGTTAATGGTTAATCGAATTTCTAAATGAATTTTAAACAGTCTCTCAACAGTAGCGTTGCGTATAAATTGTTAAACGTTCTTTGAAAGGCTTGATATATCTTCGTTTGCGAAGGTTTTTTGACGGCGGTGATTTGAATTTGGTTTTGGTTTCCTTTGTGAAAAATTTCCAATATGAACAAAGGGAAGATGGTGTTTGCCCAATTGATCCAATTTGCATCTGATGACGTTTTCAAAGGGTGTGTTAAAAGATACAATGGAGACTACAATAACAAAGGACTCACTTGCTGGAAACAGTTTCTCTGCATGGCTTTTGGTCAACTTACCCATAGGGAAAGTCTGTCTGATACAACCCTTTGTTTACGACTCCAGAAGGATAAGCTTTACCATCTTGGTATAGGCAGACCCTTTAATAAATCAACCTTGTCGAGGGCGAACGAAAGCCGTGACTGGAGAATCTTTCGTGATTTTGCTCTTAAACTTATCGAACAGGCACGAGAGTTATGCAAGGATTACAATCTGTTGGATTTAAATCTGAAAGGCAAAGTGTATGCTCTTGATGCAACTGTCATTGATCTGTGCCTGGATGTCTTTTGGTGGGCCAAGTTTCGGAAAGCAAAAGGAGCTATCAAACTACACACACTGCTTGATTTGAAAACCGCCATACCTGAGTACATTTTCATCACAGATGGTTCAGTTCATGAGGTAAACATATTGGATTACTTTTCCTTCCCTGCTGGCAGCTATTTGGTAATGGATAAAGCATATATCGATTTTGCACGATTGAGGCGGCTTGCAGGTAACAGAACCACATTTGTTGTCACAGCAAAGGATAATATGAAATATCGGGTGGTTAAACGAAGAAAAACAAAAAAGGAGACAGGGGTAATTTGCGATCAAACCATTGTTCTGACTGGTGCTGCGACATCAAAAAAGTATCCAGAAAAGTTGAGAAGAATACGGTATTTTGATGCTGAAACAGGGAACATCCTAATCTTCCTCACAAACAATTTCAAATTATCTGCTCTCACAATCGCCGCTTTATACAGGAATCGCTGGGGTATTGAGATATTTTTTAAATGGATCAAGCAGCATCTCAAAATTCAAACATTTTGGGGACACAGTGAAAACGCTGTAAGGACACAGGTTTGGATCGCAATCGCAACTTATGTGCTTGTAGTTATTACCAAAAAGAAGCTCAAACTACCACAGAAATTGTATGAAATCCTGCAATTGATAAGCCTTTCAGCATTTGATAGAACACCATTAAAAACTCTCTTATTAAACGAAGATATTCAAGATGTCAAAGAACAAAATTGTAATCAATTGATATTGTTGTAACTATAACGCAACGCTAGTGAA
>CAIYPA010000056.1 GCA_903927965.1 uncultured Bacteroidia bacterium
AGCCAGAATATAATCTTATGGCGGATGTCTTTTTCTAAAGCGACGGGAGCCTCGATGCAATTGTCAACCATAACGGGTGCTTTGTAAAACACGCAATAAATCCCCAATCCCCACGCTTCATGTTTTGTTACGCCATCCGACACTTTATAGGAAGCATAACCGCCAACATTGCCATGTTTCCATGAATCGACTGTAGGTGGATCGTAAGGCATCTCGCTCTGGTAAAAATACATTTTCCCATTGTTGCCATTCCACAAGGTCTGGTATTCCAAAAAATGCTCGCAGAATAGGGCATAACATGTGACCTCATCCCCATTCACAATCAGGCCATTCTTGCATGTGTTCTGGTCCCAACCTACATTTTTGCCATGATCGGCACGCCACAACCATGTATGATCGACAAATACGTTTTTACTGTTGATTACCAGACAGTTTGAAGTTTTGCCCTCACCATAACCTCCTACCCTGAAAAAAATATCGAACAAGAAGGTCGGGTTTTTCTGGTGGCTCTTCATGGAATTGGATTCCCCCACTACGAAAAGCGATCCGGATGGCATTTTTCCGGCATCGATGGTCAGGCCACAAATTGTAACCCCATCAACATCCGATACTTCGATAACCGAATTCCCATTGTTTGACCTCAGCGACGGCATTCCGATACCTAAAATCAATGTTCCCGGACGGGTAACCTGAAGGCTTTGGTCAATCAAATAAACACCCGGAGTAAATAGTAAATTCCTGCCTTTTTTGAGTGCAGCATTGATCGATTCTGAATTATCCGTAGCTGATTTGACAATGTAAAAATCCTGAACTTTTAAACCATTTTTGTCCTTTTGCCCTTTGATCCAGCTTATACCTATTCGGTCTTTCATTAGTTCCGGGACTTTGACAAGATAACCCGATTTATCGAGTACCAAATAGGGTTTCTCGCGGATCTCAGGAGTTGCGTTGATTACCGTATATGGATTTTGGGGCCATTGATCTGTTGGGGCATTCGGAACTCCAAGAAACACCATGTTCCAACTCCCTTTTTCCCATTTCCCCAGGTCAACATTTCGTGAAAACCATTGTTGCTGTCCTCCTGCATAGACTGTCCCATCGACATTTGAATCGGCCAGAAAGCCGCCACTTGCCCAGCCATTGTCGTGCAGTTGGATATCGCCTTTGATATGGACCCTCCGCATGGGCGCTGCCTGTGAAACGCCCCAGATATTAATGGCCCCGGCAGGAGCCGCAATTGAAAGATTCTCAACCGATCTCCAGAAATTACAGGTGACATTCCCATTTTTCTCTCCCTTTGAAATTAGGGCTCCACTGATCAAAACATCATCGGGTGATTCACCAAGTCCAATGAAATGCATGTAATACCCGACTTTCAAATCCAATGGATAGGTTCCCGGTTTAAAAAGCAATGCATACCGGTCCGGCCCAAATTCACTCTTGCGGGGATGCTGCTGGCTATAAAGGGAATCGATTAAAGTTTGAACCTCCTTCATGTCCATTTTCGGATCAAAAATGAAAACATTTTCCCCAAACATGCGATCGTTGTACTTCGCGGCATAAGCAGGGAGGTTTGTGCCAGCGCTATTTTCAGTTTGTGCTTTTCCCAACTGAATGGTGAGCAACAGAAGGCAAATCAGACCAATTTTAATTTCCATAATTATTCATCTTTTGAACATCCTATCAATATGTTTATTAAGGGAATAAGAAGTGCCAATGATTTTTTCAAGGATGTTTATTTGTTAAATAAGGAATTATTAGTCGTACGATCCGACCCGTTCTTGTTGCAGGGCAAAGTAAAATAAAACGTTGATCCTTTTTCAGGTTCGCTCACGACCCAAATCGTGCCACCCAACATTTCGACGTAATATTTTGTGATCGATAAACCCAATCCTGCCCCTTGCCTGGCCTCCAAATCAGCAATGTCTGCCTGAACAAACCGGTCAAAAATGGCTTCTTGCCGGTGAATTGGGATTCCAATGCCTGTGTCCTTTACGAAAAATTGCAGTAGAGACGCACGGCCGTGCGTCTCTACCTTGCCGTGCGTCTCTACCTTGCCGTGTGTCTCTACAACGTTATAACCAAATTTAATGGACCCTTTATCGGTGTATTTTATGGCATTTTTGACCAGATTGGTCAGTATCGCGTATAATTTGTCTCCATCTGTTTTAAAATTGGCTTTATAAAACGACAGGCCATTTTCAAAGGACAAACCGATATTTTTTTTGCCTGCATCTGGTTTCAGGAGTTTAAAAACATGCTCAATCCTTTCGTTGATGTTTGTCATACTTAATTGAACATCCACTTGTCCAGATTCGAGTTTCGAAATGTCAACAATCTCGTTGATGATATTGAGCATTCTGGCACCACTTTTCTGAATCATGGCAATGTACTCCTGCTGATCTTTCCCTTGAAGACCGGGTTCACTCAGCAAGGTGGAAAACCCGAGAATCCCATTCATGGGTGTCCTTATCTCGTGGCTCATGTTAGTGAGAAAAGCTGTTTTGAGTTTGTCGCTCTCTTCTGCCTTTAGCTTGGCTTTCATTAAATCGGAACTTTCCTGTTTTAAAAGTGTCCGCAATTTTTTCTCTTTCAAAAACGATTCATTCAGATGATCGAGCAGAAATGAAACCGAAAGTACAGCCAAAGTATTAAATATGATTAAGTTAATTCCTATAGTGATCCCGCTTAATAGTGTATATTCCTGAAAAAGGGACAAGGGCATTTCGGTTAGTGGAAATAATGCCATCATAACCATAATAAGAAAGGCATTCAAACCAGCGGAGATCAAACCCGCCTTTTTGCTTTGAAAAAGGGTAATTAAAACAGAAATCCACAGAAGAATGATAAGGCCTGGTCCTTGCATGCCCATATAAATGAGCAG
>CAIYPA010000057.1 GCA_903927965.1 uncultured Bacteroidia bacterium
GTAAAGTTTAATTTGTATCATATCCTTAGTGTTGTTTTGGAATTATCATCATTAGTTATTTGAATTTCCAAAAGTGGGTCTAGTGTCGTATCTCCTTTATGACAATTTTTTTCATCTACTTTGAGTCTATCTCGATTCAAGGATTTAAAAGCAGTAGCCAAAGAACTTTTCCCAAAACCATTTGGCGCAACGAAGAAATTAGGCATATAAGGATTCATTGTGGAAGTGAACTTTAATTTTTCAATTCCTTTCACATTTTCAATATTTATGATGTCTATACTTTTCATTTTGTTATTAAATTGATTTTATAATTACCGCTAACGTTTTCGGACTTTGAGTTTTGGCGGGCTTCGAAGTACAATGTTTCAATTTATTGCGAAAGTTCATTAGAAGCACCATGCTCCAAGTTTGCACTTCAACCCACCAGACACAAAACTCGCGTTGGTAGCTGCCCTAATTTTCAGATATAGAAGTGTAGTCTCAGGTTTTGCATTCATTTTAAAGGTTGTATTTTTTCATTTGTTTTTTACAGAAATCAACTTCTTCTTTTGAAAATAATGATTCAAATTTAGGTCTGGAAACAAGATACTCAAGGGATAAGTCAACTCTGTGAGGAATTACTTCTTCTAATTTTCTAAATCCAGATTTCATGTCACCGGAATTTATTTCGTCATGAAGAATTCGTTTTACAAAATCTACTCCACCTCCGTCAGATTTCATTCGGTTTAAAAGCAAATGACTAATTGGAATTTTAGCTGCAAGGGCTTGGTTGAATGAATGCTCAACACTGCTTTCAAATTCTTGTCGTAATGTTATTTCATGTTCGTCAAGTTGAGAGAGTGCAATCGAAGCATCTCTTGGATTATTCCTAAAAGCATTTAGAGAAGCCATGTCAAGAATATGTTGAGAAATTTTGTCGCAGAAGAATTTGTGCTTTGCAGAAAATCGTGAAATCAAATTTGCATCTTCTGGTAGCATTTTGTCCAACACAAAAACCATAATATTCTCCTCATTTGTTCGTGCTGAATATGACCAGTTATAAGAACCATTAATAATTACACTGTCGTCAATAATGCAAAATTTATGGTGCAAAAATTTTGGTGTTGTTATAAATAATTTTCCTCCATGTCGGATAAAGTCCTTCAACTTGTTTGTGTTTTTAAAGTTTTCTTTTGAATCGCTGATTACAATTTCAACTTCAAGCCCAGCTTCTCTTTTTTGAGATAAGGTTCGGATAATATCCTCGTCTGTCAACCAAGCCACTGCAACTTTTATGTTACAATTTGCTTTACGTAAATTGCTAATAATTTCTTCCCGTATGTTTTGAAAATAAACTGTAGCTATCATTTTGTCTTTTTATAAATTGTTCGTTTAGTGTAGATAGTTCCAAGTTAGCAATGTCCTCAAGGATTGCTACCAATGTTTAGCGGCTGGCTTTTATTCGTTTCAAAGGAATTGATTTTACTGATTTATCCAATCACTAAAGTACAGCACTAATTAACCACCAACTGGAATTACAGGTTTTACAGGTTTCACCGGATTAACTGGTTTTACAGGTTTTACAGGAGTGACAGCTTTAACAACTCGTGAAAGTGTCACTGGTGTTACGGAACCTTGTACAGCTTGACCAGTACTCCACGCAATAACTTTTCCACTTCTGTCTAAACAATTATAACCATTAACTGGTCCGCACCAATTCCCAGTTTTTCCAGACCATGCATGTCCATTTCTTATGTATCCAATCCAATTCAAATTCGTGTCAAAAATATGGTCATGATTATTATTCATCCATCCAACTAATTCACAATCCTTGTTAAATAATGCCTTCATTTCTATTTTAATTTTAGTGTTAGTATTTAAACCTTGCTGCTAACCTATATTCCATCGGAAAATCCGCATAAGAGTGACCCATTTGGATCGCTAACAACTTTAACCACCCTTGTTTATTTTTTCCATAAAAGATTTATTCCTTTTATTATTGTCAAACGAACTTAAAATTCTCAATAACCATTTTCACTTAAACGGGAGTTTCTATGCATTTTCCCAAATACATGAATATTAAGCAAAGATAAAGCTTTCATTATTGTTAAATATTGAAACGGAATTTTTAATTACCTGTTATACAACATGTTTTTTCCTCCCCGTTGTTTAAAAAAAAGTGAACATTCCTTCCATTTTTTTAAGAATAATTTGGTTTTCAATCGCACTTACTTTTAAACCAAGGGTCTGTTTAATTTCTCCGATCCCCAAGCTGATCCTTATTGGCACTTCCCTTATCTTGCTCTTCACAACCGTCATTAACGAATGTGTACAACTTCCTCAATAAATTTCCAGGGATGACACGTTTTGTCATCCCTACCGGATATCTTTGCTGTTTAAAGAACGTGATCAACCAAATAATGAAAAACTATGATTTTTAGGGCAATCAAATTTGTGGCAGAAGCCCATTCGGGACAATACAGAAAAGGAACCAACATTCCATATATCTCGCATTTAATGAACGTGATGAAGATCTTATGCGAGACCGGTTGTGACAAAGAGATCATTACTGCCGGGATATTGCACGATGTCGTGGAGGACACTTCGGTAACCATCGAACAGGTAGAGCGGATATTTGGGAATCGGGTAGCCATCATGGTTAAAGGTGCTTCCGAACCCGATCATTTGCGCCAGGGCTTGGATGCCAAAATAAGCTGGAGGCTGCGAAAACAGCATACCATAGATTTCATCGGTAAGGAAGCCACTCTCGATCAGTTGCTTGTCGCCTGTGCAGATAAGCTCGACAATATCGAAGCGATCAGGCAGGATGCGATCTCGAAAGGCGAAAAGGTTTGGGAACGGTTCAATGTGCCAAAAGCTGACCAGCAGTGGTACTACAAAACAGTGGCTGCCGCAATGGAAAAAAGATCGCAGGAATCCGTTGGCCCATTGAACAACCTCGCCAGGAAGCTGACCCAAACTGTCAATGAGGTATTTGGAAAAAAAGTTTAGATCAATATTTTGCTGATGGATAAAATTACTGAAGTGTTCATTATTTTTGCTTGTTCATTGTAATTGAACAAGATTGATATTTAACAAAACAGGCATAAATGAAAATATTCAGATTAAACACCTAATCATCATTTAATTAATTATCAACATATTAGAAAACAACTCAAATAATTCATACCTGAAAAATAAACTGTTATGGCAAAATTAACGTCACTGGATCATCTGGAAAATATCATGGTATCTTTAAATAGGATCGCTTTTTATGTCAGTGGTCTCAAAGAGACTCAATTTGAAGATGACATCAAAACAAAAGATGCGGTTTATCGTTGCATTGAAATATTAGGATTTTCTTCCAGTCAACTTCCGAAAGAGTTGACCGGTAAATATCCCCAGATTAGTTGGGCAATGATAAACATGCTGTGCGTTCAAAATTGTTTTTCGGATGATGATCTTTGGTCCATTCTGCATGATCAGGATTTTGGATTATTAAAATACAAGGCGAAAATCGAAAGAATATTGGAGAATGAACAAGAACAATTAACAGTGTATAAAAATTCGAAAAATAAGTTATCCATGCCAGAAATTCCGGAACCTACACTAAATGTAAAGATCAATCTAACAATGAATTACAAGTACCCCATAAAAACGAGTTCGTCAATTTGGACAGTAAAAAAGAGGTAATGGAATTTGCTTGAATATCCTGATCAGTAAATTGAATTCCAATTACTTATTTGGTCGGTACTGTATCAAATTTCAATAAATCTTTTTTGCCTTAATAATTTGGCAACAAAACAGATTAAATATATTATTTTTACCATTTGAGGGATACCACTTAAACAGGTTTCATTATAAAACTAGACTTTAAGACATCCCAATTTTATTTTGACTTGAATATCTTGGTTTTTAAAATTAAGTAAATGAGCGATATAAACCTTAGGATCGAAAAATTGGTGCAAATCCGAATGGTCGTTTTCCATTTGGGTGAGATTGATGGTTGGTGGCCAACTCAAATTGCTACAGGCCAAGGTGTTGAATTTTTAACCTACTCACTGCCTAAAACTGCCCGATTGGCTTCCGTCCAATTGGCGATGGAGATAGCAAGAAAAAATCACGATAATCAGGTAAATTTTGGGCAATACCATTTGTTCAGGTTAAAACCGACCGATGAGGAGAAAATTTTTGATCACATTAAAGCTCATCAAATTGGGTTTTTAAACAAAGATAAGTCTCAGCTAATTAACGAATTAAACAACCTTTCCTTCAATATCTCAATTGAAACTTCCATTGGGGCCGTCCAGGTAGGTACAATCGATGAATTGGAGGACGAAGCAATTGTTCAAAGCCTTGCCCGTCATTATGTCGAAGCGTTCAAATCAGATTATAAAACTTACCCTTATTTGAACTAATGGACTCATTGACTGTTAAATACAATTCTGATTTATTGAAAAGCACAGGGCTTATTCAGGAAACAATTGTTTTAATTGAAACCTACGAACCGGGGATGTCGGTCGATGAACTTTATTCGATTGCCGTTGAATCCAATATTTTGTCAAAGGCTTCCAATTCAAGGATTAAGGATATTATCAAACATGCTTTTTACCGCAGATATGTTATTGGTAACGAAAAAATTGCAGAAAACCTAAAATTTTTAAGGACCAAGTTTATCGGCAATGATACCTTTCTTCAACTTTTATTGGTTTATACCTGCCGGGCCAACACCATACTGGGCGATTTCATCAAAACAGTTTATTACGATGTCATAAATAAGGGTTATCAGGTTATTGACACAACTGATCCTCAGAAATTTATAAGCGAAGCGGTTAAAGATGGGCGCATCGAAAAACCATGGGCCGATTCGACCAAAAAGAAAGTATCGGAACATATCATCGCCACACTCATTGATTTTAAACTTATCGACAAGGTTAAAAAAATACTTCCCTTCCACATTACCGATCTGACTGTTAATTATTTAATTCACGAACTTCATTTCAAAGGGTATAGTGATGACCAAATTGTTTATGCGAATGACTGGCCTTTGTTCGGGTTACACAAGGAAGATGTTTTAAACACAATGGAAAGATTATCGTTCCAGGGCCATTTCATATACCAACACTCAGGCGAATTGTTGAAAATTGCGTGGAAGTACAAAACAATGAAAGAAAGCATAGATGGAATCACTCGATAGCAAATTTGCGGAAATTTTGGATTTTATTGAACACCCTGTTGCCAACCACCATGCCGGCGACAAACCCATCTGTTATTTAACTTTTGGTGTTGATGAAATCCTCCAGGTTAAAAGGAGCCTAAACACCTGGCTAAGTTTAGCCAAAGGAAAAGGATTCAATATTCAAGTCTTATCCTTGGCCGAAACCCTCAATTCCTTTTTCAGGTTGAATCCAGGAAGAAAAATTTGGTTACATTCATATTCCGGTCAGCACAAGGATGATATGGAGGAATTATTCCAGGGATTGGGTTCCAATGTGAGAGAGAATCAAGTTATTGAAAATGGCATATTATCGGCACAATCCAAAATTGTTACACTTCAAAAACCTGTCCTCCTGGTTACTGACCTTGAGGCAATCCACCCTTATACCAGATTTGGGCCTATTGAGCAAAAAATTTACAATCAGATCGAAATACCGGTTGTCATTTTATATCCAGGCAAATTGGATGGCTCGAGCCTCGAATTTCTTGGCATTTATCCACCCGATGGGAATTACAGATCTAAACATTTCTAACTATGGCAAAAATTAAAGAAGTTTTCGACCCTGGCAAGAACATTTATCGCAAGATTGAGAAAGTTGTAACTTTTGGAAATCTTGAAAATGACCATTTAAAAAAGGAAATATCTGAATATGTGGTCACAGAGAAATTAAAGCAGAATTTCCAGAAAATATTTGATGCCTTACAAGCAGGGATGGATTCTGAAAGCCATGAAATTGGGATTTGGGTCTCAGGATTTTATGGTTCAGGAAAAAGTTCTTTTGCAAAGTATTTTGGGCTCGCACTCGACAAAAGCCAGATTGTTGATGGGATCACCTTTCAGGATAGGTTAAGCAACCGGATCAATTCCACCCCTATTGTCCAACAGTTGAAAACAATCGTTGCCAAAAACGATCCGGCAATTTTCCTGATCGATTTGGCTACACAACAAATTAGCGGCTACGAATTAGCCCCAGTCGGAACCATACTTTACAACGAAGTGATGAAGATTGCCGGATATGCGAAGGAGGCAAAAATTTCGTTGCTTGAGCGGAAGTTGGAAATGGACGGAAAGTTCACAGCTTTTAAGCAACAGGCAAAAGAGATAGACCCAGACAATAGGGACTGGGATATGTTAAAATTTAAAGATATTATTGTTGCAAAAAGTATTGCTTCCCAACTCGCCCCAAAATTTTACCCAACCATTTGGAAAGATGAATATGCCTATAATATAATCAAGATCGATGATATTGAAAATGATAAGGAACGGACCATTCAAATGTTGGAATTGATCCGGAAAAAGACTTCCAAAGAAAATGTACTTTTCATTATCGACGAAGTTGGGCAATACATATCGGCCAAGGACGATTTGATCCTGCAGATGCAAGGGACGATGCAAAACTTAATGGATATTGGTAAAGGGAAGGCATGGTTATTGGCTACCGCACAGCAAACATTGACAGAAGACAATCCCAATGCCCGTTACAATTCGGATAAACTGTTCAAATTAAATGACAGGTTTCCCATCAAGATAGACATTGAGGCTTCTGATATCAAAGAGATTACAACCCAGCGGTTGCTAGGAAAATCGCCGGAAGGGTCCAAGATACTGTCGCAAATGTTTGCCCAAAATGGCGAAAGGCTCAGGATTTGTACCCGGCTTTCGAATGTAGAACGGACCATTTACAAAGCTGATTTGGATGAAAACAGCTTTGTAAATTTGTACCCGTTCTTGCCCCACCATTTTAACCTTCTTTTGTCGCTCCTGGGACGTTTGGCCAAGAAAACGGGTGGAATTGGCCTGCGTTCTGCGATACGGGTCATTCAGGACGTGCTGACAGACCAAACCGGAGACCAGTTGGCCGAAATAAATATTGGAACATTAGCCACAACGGTACATATTTTCAATGTACTTAAAGCAGATATTAAGAAGTCTTATCCTTATATAGTTGCGGCTGTCGATAAGGTGAATTCTATTTATGGTGAGTTGTCGATGGAGTCACATATTTCAAAGTCGATTGCCACTTTGCAGATACTCGATGATTTTCACTTGTCAGTCGAGAACCTCGCTGTAATGATGCACCCCTCTGTTGATTCACCATCAAAATTGGAAGAAATCAAGACCAAAATTGAAGGGTTGAAAGCTACTCCGGGATTGACCCTCAAGGAAATTGACGGGCAACTGAAGTTTATGACCGACGCGATCATCAGGATAGAAAGGGAGAAGGAGAAGATCTCGGTATCGGGCCAGGAAACCCGACGGATCCTTGAAACTCAGGTTGAAGACCTGTTTACACCTGTTCCAACGGCCAGGGTACTGAATACCAAAACTGTAAAAACAGGTATTACGTTGGTGGTTGAAGATAGGCCGTACAAACTCCTTGAACAGAACGAGGAAATCCAAACCGAATTGCATTTCATCCTGCGCGACAAATATGAAAAAGCCCTTGAACGGCTAAAACATGCAAGTACAGAGAAAATAAACGAAAACCGAATTTACTTTCTTGGCATCATCGATGAACCCATTGACAAAACATTGGATGAAATTGTCAGGTGCGAAGGCATTTATGGGACCCGCAGCCGATACGACGATAAAGAAATAAACGATTACCTGCGAAGCCAGTTTGATGAAGCAAACAAACAGAAGCAGTTGATCAAACGCAAATTGGGCCAATCGCTCGAAAGTGGCGAATTTATTTTCAGGGGCGCATCAAAACCTGCAAAACAATTGGGTGATACTTTGCGCGAAGCTGCCAATGCCCAGCTTAAATTGGTAGCCGACAAAGTGTATTTCAAATACTGCCAGGCAAGTCAGAATATGGAAAGTGCAAGTGCCTATAAATTAATGCAATATGACGACCTTCGTACTGTTCCGCCAGTTCAGAACCCATTTGGCCTTATAAAACCTGATGGAAGTATAGATGTTGTTGCACTGGCACTAAAATCGATTGAAGATTACCTTCAAAAGGAAGGGCAGGTTGACGGGCGAAAGTTGCTCGACCATTTCTACGAAGCAGAATATGGTTGGCACAAAGATACCACCCGCTATTTGGTTGCGGTAATGTTTATCTCTTCGCGGATCAAGCTCCGGATAGCCGGTGAGTGGGTCAAAGTAAAAGGGCCAACTGCCATTGAAAAATTGTCGAATGCTACGGGGTTTAACCAAATTGGAATTTCGCTATACAATGAAGGGCAGCCGACTCAGGCACAAACACTGATCGCATCGCAGAATCTAACAGAATTGTTGTCGCATAACAACATCATGGTTCCGCCACTTCCACAGAAAATATCTGAGATCGTGCTAAAAAACTTCCCCGATTTTCAGAGGAAGTATGCAGCCATAAAAAATAACCTCGAAAATTTAAGCCTCCCAGGTACCGAAAAAGCAGATGCAATCCAGGATGGTATCGTGCAAATTTTAAAAGGCGATGCTTCGGATGCAACTTTCCGTCTGGGCAAAAAAGATGCCGAGTTGTACCTTGCTTTGAAATGGGCCAAAAAGGTAAATGCAGCCTTCGAAAATAACATTGGTGCAACGATCAAGGAATTAAAACACCTCCATACCGAAATCGAAACGTTGCCTTCCGATGGTTTGACCGGTGAACTAAGGGAGGAAACAAAATCGCGATTTGAACAGGTTGATAGGATTCTCTCTGCCGATACCTTTTTTGATAAAGCCCCTGAATTGAAAGAACTCCTGGCCGAATTGCAAAACGCTGTTGCTTCGACCTGCGAATCCTTCCAGGCATCCGAAAATCAAAGAATCGCTGAGGAAATCGAAAAGATCAAACAAAGCTATAATTGGAAGAAACTCAAGGAGGAGAACAAAAAGCAGGTTTCGACCCGGTTTGAAAAGGCATTGATTGTTGATAAAGAAGGCATTAAAGGGATCCGTGAAACCATCAACGAAGCGTACAGTTTTAATAACCTCAAAAATTCAACTGTCAGCGAAATTGAAACAATGGTTATCAGCCAACAAACAACCGGCGAAGGCGATGAACCAAAACCCAAAAGCGTTAAAACTATTAAGCTTAACTACCTTCCCCGAAGGATCGAAAAGCCCGAAGATATTGACGAAATAACTGGTGCCTTAGAAGGACTCAAGGATCAATTAAATGAAAATCAAATACTTGACTTAAACTGGTAGCATGTCGGTCACAAAAGCAGCAAGGAACAAGATTTTTTCGTTGGTACAAGCATCCAAAAGGCTGCTTGTCACGGAGGTAGAAGGGCAATTGGAACAGTATTTTGGTATCCATGTCAACGGCACAATCGTTGACATTGATTCGTTGACTTCGAAAGATGCCGATAAGATATACACTGCACGAATCCTCCGACAACGGCTAAATTACATCCAAACCAACCAACTTACTGCCGACAAACCGATTAAAGATGCCATAAGGCTATTGGTGAGCGAAGAGGCTTTTACAATACTCAACCGCTTTGCAAGCCTCCGTATGGCTGAGGAACGCAACATCATTAAAGAGTCGGTGCGCAAAGGTTACAATTCCGAAGGGTTCCTGGTTTTCGACAGTATCACAGGACAAGGGCAGGCGGCTGATATTTTTGCCCGTTTTACCTGGTACCTGAACGCAGTTTTTGACGAGCTTGCCATCGATTTGCCGGCCCTTTTTGAACGCTTTTCCCCTTTTGCCCTTATTCTTCCTTCGGAACAGGCATTGAATAAGCTTCTCGATCTAATTAATAATGAGGATATTACAATTCATCGTGAAGAGGGTTTGCAACCCGTAAATCTCTGGAAAGAAGACGAAACCATAGGTTGGATCTATCAATACTACAATTCTAAAGACGAAATCCGTGAGATGCGCGAGGCATCGGACCTACCCCGAAACAGCCGCGAGCTTGCAGTACGGAACCAGTTTTTTACACCACGGTATGTCGTGCAGTTCCTCACCGACAACTCCTTGGGGCGTATCTGGTATGAAATGGCACAAGGACAAACAATCCTTGCAGCCACTGATGTTGAAGGTGCAATGGGTGGTTTTTGCCCTTACCTGATACGGCGTCCCGGCGAAGTTTTCCTCCAAAAGGGGGAAACCAAACCGATCGATGCCGATCCCCAAATTCATTTTGTCGATTATAGGGAAGTTAAAGACCCGCGTGAGATAAAAATGCTCGATCCGGCTTGTGGCTCCATGCACTTTGGGCTATATGCCTACGATGTTTTTGAACAGGTTTACATCGAAGCCTGGGACAAATTTCCCTCCCTATTCAGCGATTTGCGCGATAACTTTACCCGTGCGGAATTTATAGCCAGGATACCCGAACTGATTATACGGCACAATATCCATGGTGTTGACATCGACCCACGTGCCTTACAGATTGCCGGTTTGAGCCTTTGGCTAAGGGCACAAAAAAGTTTCGACCGTTTGGGTTTGCAGCCCATAGAACGCCCTGCCATAACACGCGCCAACCTTGTTTTGGCAGAACCAATGCCCGGCAACAAACAGGTAATCGATTTGTTGCTGAAACCATTGGACCTCCCGATGCAACAGTTGGTACGAACGATATGGGAAAAAATGCTTATGGCTGGCGAAACAGGGCTGTTGTTAAAAATAGAACAAGAAATTACGACCGAAATTGCAAAGATTGCAAAAGAATGGGCCATTTTTGCAAAACAAACGGAAGTTAAGTTGGGCGATACCCCCGAACAGATCGCAAAAGCACAACAAGCTGCAAAATACAATGATTCAGCATATTGGGCAAATTTCTTGGGTTCTGCCGAACAGCAGGTACTCGATATCCTGAAACAATTGGCTGACCAGGCCACAAATGGCGAAGCTTACCAGACACTACTGTTTGCCGAGGATACCCAAAGGGGCTTTGCCTTTATAGAACTGTGCCGCCAACAATATGATGTGGTCTTGATGAACCCGCCATTCGGATCAGCCTCAAAAAATACGGAAGCTTATCTTCAGTCAAATTATTCATCCTGGGGCAAAAATATCCTTTCTGCTTTCTTTGAGAGGATGTTGGGATTAATAAACACAACAGGCTTTGTGGGTGCAATATTTGACCGTACAGTGGCGATAAAATCGTCTTACGAAACCTTTCGGAAACAAAACATCTGTGGCAGGATAACTGCTATGGCAGATACTGGATGGAACGTCCTGGATGCTAATGTTGAGACTACTACAATGGTTTTAAAAAAAGACATTGATGGTTATTTCGGTAGTTTTATAGATATTCAAGAAAGCTTAAATAAGGAGTTATTATTACTAAAAACGATATCAGATTTATGCTCCATAAGTGAAATTGATAGATTTTATCTGAAATCTTCCTTTGAATTCAATAGACTTCCCAACTCAATAATCGGATATTATTTTAAAGACTACTTACAAAATTTCTTTAATAATACTAAACCAATAGCATCCTATGGATTCTCAGCGAGAGATGGACATAATTTAATACCTGATGACCATTTGAGAGTATTCTGGGAAGTAAATTCGACTGTTAAGTATAAGCATCTATATAATGGAGGTTCATATTCATTGTTCTATTTCAATTACAGAGATATATCATTATTTGGGCAGGATGGCTACTTGGTTGAATATCACAAATCTTCAATACTTAGAAACAAGGATTATCAATTAAAAGGTGGATTATGTTACGGGAAAAGAGGTGAAATATTTGACTGTCATATTTTAAAATTAGATGCTCTGTTTACAAAGGAGGGACAGGCTATTAATCCTATAACAATAAGTGATGCATTAGTTTGCCTGTCATATTTTAATTCAATACTTCCCCAATACGTTTTTAATACTTATAGTGGTCAGCATAAAGCATCAGGTTACGTTAATTTAATGCCATTTCCTAAACCACAAAAAGTTGAAAATTTGATACTTAAACTCGTTAAGGAGATTTTATCGCTAAAGAGAAAAATGATAAGTATTGATGAAACATGTTTGGAATTTCAAAATTTCCTTCACCTTTTCACCGGTTCAAATTCTTTAAAACAGTCATTGAATGATCTTCAGACCAAATTAACTATTGATAAGCAACAATACCTTTCACTTGTAAAGCAGAATGATGATTTCTGGTTGCAAAAGGCCAAAATACCGGCAGAGGCCATCCCTGTTTTTGAGGCGTACAAGACCAAACGGCCCAACGAAAATTTGATTAGTATAGATGGGGTTACTGACGAAACGGTACACAATAATCCCAACATGGTTTACGAGGTCGTTTCCAATTTGGTCGGCATTGCTT
This sequence comes from uncultured Bacteroidia bacterium, assembly GCA_903927965.1. Classification (GTDB taxonomy): domain Bacteria; phylum Bacteroidota; class Bacteroidia; order Bacteroidales; family Prolixibacteraceae; genus JAAFHB01. Next base: position 12,421 of record CAIYPA010000057.1, read on the forward strand.
TCGGGCGTTGGGATATCCGCAGTATCCAAAACCCAGCATTGGTTCCACCTTTTGGCGATTTCTTCGATGCATTGCCGTTTATGCCAGTGGTGAGCCTCTCCGAAATACCTTCCGATTATCCGGTAACTGTTCCCGAGGATGGGATCTTAGTTGGGGATAGCAGACATTACAGGAGTATTGGACAGAGTGTTGCAAAAATTGTTTATTTGCTTTGGCCCGACTGCGGCGATAAGATGATGAACGAATTGTGCGAAATCGGCGGGATCAACAACCTTGATGAATTTTTCGATAAACCAACTGGATTTTTTGATTTCCATTACAAAAGATATACAAAAAGCCGCAGGGAAGCACCTATATACTGGCCAATATCTACACAATCAGGAAGTTATACAATTTGGTTGTATTATCCAAAATTAACCGACCAAACCCTGTACCGCGTTGTAAACAACTACCTAAAGCCCAAAATTGGCGAAACCGAAACCGAAATTTCGCAATTGGAGGCGAACTCGAATCTTGATCCAAAAGGGGCGATGCACCTAAGCGTATTAAATGACCTGTTGTTGGAACTAAAGGATTTTGAAAAGGAAATTTTGCGCATTGCCCAATTTCCTTATATCCCTGACCACGACGATGGGGTTTTGATATCCGCTTCGCCATTGTACAAGCTTTTCCGTCATGCCAAATGGCGCAAAAGTACCGAGGATTGCTGGAAAGCCCTCGAAAAAGGGGAATTCGACTGGGCGCATCTTGCTTATAGCATATGGCCTGGGAGGGTAAAAGCCAAATGCAAAAAGGACCTGAGCATGGCCATTGCCCACGGTTTGGAGGCTATATGCGATGTAAAACCCAAAGAAAAAAAGGCAGCAAAGGAAAAACAGCCCGTTGCAAAAATAGAACAGCAGTCAAAAATGCAATTTTAAAGTATAAGATATATGCCAGAACAACAAGATATTGAATGGAAAATATCGTGGAGGGACGAATACCTTAAATGGATTTGTGGTTTTGCAAATGCCAAAGGGGGAAAACTGATTATAGGCATTGACGACAAAGGTGTGGTCGTGGGCCTGGACGATTACAAACGGCTACTGGACGATATACCCAATAAAATCCACCACCATCTTGGGATTATATGCGGTGTTAACCTCATGGAAAAAAATGGGGTGTTTTGCATCGAGATTGATGTTAAACCATCAGACATCCCTATTTCGTATCAGGGAAAATACCATTTCCGGAGTGGTAGCACCAAGCAGGAATTGAAAGGGGCAGTGCTCAATGATTTTCTTTTGAAAAAAGTGGGAAAAACATGGGAAGAGGCCATAGAGGCAGATGCTACTTTTGACGAGATCTCACAGGAAGCCATTGATGAATTTAAAAATGAGTCCCAAAGGAGCAACCGGTATCCATTTGCCGATAAAGAAGATGACCTGCAAAAACTACTTGTGAATCTGAGGCTATATAAAAATAATGCTTTAAAACGTTCGGCATTGTTGCTTTTCGGAAAAGACCCTCGAAATTATGTAATCAATGCTTTTCTGAAAATTGGCAAGTTTGGAGAATCAGACACCGAACTGCTCTTTCAGGATGTGGTTGAAGCAAATGCTTTTCAGTTAGCCGATAAAACAATTGAAATATTGGAAAGGAAGTATTTCAAAAGAGCAATTTCCTATCAGGGGATCAACAGGATTGAAGTTCCTGAATATCCTGTTGAAGCCGTTAGGGAAACACTTTTAAATGCCATCATACATAGAGACTATTTTGGACCGCCTATCCAGATCAGCATTTATGATGATCGGTTTATGGTTTGGAATCCCGGGGACTTACCGGAAGAATTAACACTTGACGATTTAAAGAAAAAACATGCTTCTTATCCACGAAACCCGATAATCGCTGATGTTTTCTTTAAAGCTGGGTTAATCGAGACCTGGGGAAGAGGAACATTAAAAATAATAGATTCTTGCCTAAAAGCCGGTTTACCCGAGCCACAATTCGAAATAATAACAGGAGGCATTGCTATAACATTACTGCTTAAGGAAAAGTACTCGGAACAATGGTTAACAGAACAAGGCTTAAATATGAGGCAAATAAAGGCTGTAATTTATTTAAAACAAGAAAAAAGGTTAACCAACAAGGATTACCAAAAGCTCAATAATTGTTCGAGGAATACAGCCACAAACGATTTGCGGGAAATGGTGCAAAGGAACATCGTCAGTACGAGTGAAATTGGAGGGGCAGGTTCCTTTTATGTGCTGATGTAATTGCACAAATTGCACAATCAGTATTTTCTGAATGAATTCAAACCAAAGAATCTGGTGGTCAAATCGACTAAATGGAGGATAATCGGCAGGATGAAAGGCAAATTTGGCGGATAAATAGACTATTCTCGAGACAAGAAGCAAACAAAGAATACCATCAGGTGGATTTTCTGATCGCATGGTCCGAAAAATTGAATTGCACAATAATTGCACAAATTGCACAATGGTTTAATAAAGCAATAAGAAACATTCAAAAGCTATGGATATAACAGCTTATATATCAAATCATTTAAAGCTAAAGCTTTTAAACTCGCCGGTGCTGGTGGTTTACGATCCCGCTAATCGGTACCATAAAATAGTACTATCATTGGCCGACGAAAAGGTAAAAGTTTTTGATGTAACAGCCTCTGCTATTGAAGCTAAGGAAGATGCGACCGAATATTTCTCACAAACGTTGCCAAACGAGGGTACGGCAAAGATGGTTGTATATATCCCTTTTGATGCTCCCACCGACAGGCAGGAACGAATCAGGGATCCATTTTCCGTCTTTTCGTTGTGTGGCGTTGTTTTCCCTTCAAAACCGGAAGACCGGTACATTGAGTTGTGCAAAGCCTGTTTCCCCGACAAAGAGCTGCAGATAGACGAATTGTTTAAAAACGAAAATCCCGGTTTTGATACCATCAATGCCCTTGCCGAAGGTACGAAATGGGCCAAACTGGAAACGGTAACAGGAGGAAAGTCGCCCAAAGAGATCCTTCTCACCCTTCTCCTTCCTACCGAAGCACAGCATTTTGGATTGAAAAACGACAAAGCCTGGAGCAAAGAGTGGCAATCGTTTGCCAAAAATATAATCGACTTAAAAAGCCAATCGAAAGACCTTTCGGGAATTCAGGACGAAATATGGAAACACCTGTTATACAGCGAGTTTATATTTGACCTGCCTGTTGAACTGCCCGACCAATTAAAAAACGTCCAACGGGCAGACATTGGTAAAAAGGGTTTGATCCTCGATATTTGCAAGACGATCAGGAATACAAAATATGTCGATGAAACTTATGTCGCCAAAGCCAATCAGGTGGCCAATTTGCTCGAACTCCCAAAACTTTTCAGGAACGCGAAAGATTTGGGACAAATAGTCACCTTTGCTTTCGAGGACAATACCTACTTCGCCAATTTTGTTGATCAACTCATAGCCGGTGATTATTTATACGCCAATTCCATAATTGATTCCAACAGCAACAATATATGGGTAAGTTGCGACAAAGAACGAGCCTTGTACTGGAGCATTGCCAAGCTCTCCTTAAACATTGTAAAACAGATCAATACACTGACAGAATATCAGAAATTCAAAAAGGCAGGCGACCTAATTGATTACTATACAACCAAATCGTACGAAATAGACCAAAACCAAAGACAGTTTGAACGGTGCGTCCTTGATATTCTCAGTTCTGACAATATGCTTGACAAACTGATCAAACATACCCGTCACCAATACAGGCATTACATCGAAGAGAACCAAAAAATATTTCAACATCTTGTAATTCAAGACCATTGGCCGGTTGCGAACAGGCTGGCCAATATTCAGGTTTTCGACAAATTTATTGTCCCTGAAATTTTGGCAAAACGCAAAGTGGCTTATTTATTGGTCGATGCCCTACGTTTTGAACTGGCCAAAGAAATTGAAAAACAGATTGAAAAACATTTTCAGGTGGAGGTACTGCCCTCTTGTGCCTATTTGCCCACCATAACGCAGTTCGGCATGGCTGCACTGTTGCCCGATGCCAATTCAAAGCAACATCTCGACTTGTACAATGGCAACCTGGAGGCATGGATCGGCGACAAGCCCTTGTGCAATTTATCGCAACGTTCCGATTACTTGAGGGAACGTTTTGGAGATGTGTGCCAGGTGATGAACCTGGACCAATTCCTCAATAACGAGGTTGATCCCAAAACTCAATTATTGGTCATCACCACCAACGAGATCGACAATGCAGGTGAGCATCTTGAAGCCAACGCATTAACCGACATCCAAAGGGCAGCCCTAAAATTGGTAAAATCGTTTTACCGAATAAAAGAATTTGATTTCCAGAAAGCAGTTGTGGTTACCGACCATGGATTTGTATTGCATCCTGGCTTTGAAGCAGGCGACAGCATTTCCAAGCCAACAGGTGATTGGGTTCTGGCAAAATGCAGGTGCCTTGCAGGATCGGGTTCGACAAATAGTTCAACACTTTCGTTTGCACCTGAAAACATAGGTGTGAGGTCAGAAATTAAAAACTTTGTATTTGGGAAAAACTATTCGGTGTTCGAAAAGAACGTGAAGTATTTTCACGAAGGGATATCATTGCAGGAAAACGTGCTACCGGTAATGCAAATAACCTTCCTTCAGGCCAAAACCGAACAAAGCATTGATATTCATTTGACTTACAAGGGGCAAAATTCAGGAAGCATTACAACCAGGCGACCTGCTATTGAATTGTCCTCTTATTCGATAGGTGAAATTAGCTTCGAGACAGTTGCCGTAAAAATTGAAGCCTTGTCAAATGGCGTGGTTGTCGGGATGCCCGTAGCCGGAAATAAGGTGGACCCAACCAATAATTTAATCGAGTTCACTCCTGGTGAATCGTTTAAAGTGACCTTTGCCATGGAAGAGGACTTTGAGGGCACCTTTGAATTGATTGCCCTTGATCCTGTTACGAATAAAACTTATTCAACTCTTACACTTAATACATCTTATTTATGACCGACAATTTAGATAAGAAGCTAAATGAAGTTTTTCCGGGCAAGGTTGTCAGGAAAGACCTTGTACACGATATTAAAAAAGCGGCCAACGTCCCCTCTTTTGTTCTTGAATTTTTACTGTCGAAATATTGTGCTTCGGACGATATCCAGGAAATCGAGGCTGGGAAGAAAGCCGTTCTCGAGGTTATCGAAACCAACTATGTCCGACCCGACGAAGCGAACAAAGCGCAGTCGTTGGTCCAGCAAAAAGGGAGGCACAAGTTCATCGATAAAATCCATGTGAGGTATGTCGAGCGCGAAAGGAAGCATTGGGCCGAAATGGAAAATTTCAATTCGAGAAGGATTGCTATTAATGAAAGGTTTTACAAAGAGAATGACAAATTACTGGAGGGAGGTATTTGGGCAGAGGTAACAATTGCCCATAACGATGTCGAAGAGGATGATTACGCCTTTTATGTTGAAGACCTCCGACCGATACAACTGGCCAGGTTTAGTGAAACAACCTTCTTTACCGGGCGAAGGCAATTTACAAGAGATGAGTGGGTTGATGTGATCCTGAGAAGTGTGGGTCTTAATCCTGAGATTATGGACAATCCGCCCGATGAAATAAAAGCCAAATTTCCATCGGGCCTAAGGTTGAAGCTCCATTTTTTGGCCCGTTTGATACCGCTTGTCCAGAACAACTACAATTTCATAGAGCTTGGCCCAAGGGGGACGGGAAAATCATATTTCTATTCCGAATTTTCACCTTATTCGACCTTATTAAGTGGTGGACAGGCTAGTACAGCCACATTGCTCTACAACAATTCGAGAAAAAAAGTTGGTGCAGTTGGTTTTTGGGACAATATCGCTTTCGATGAAGTCGGGAACATGAAAATTAAAGATACCGATACCATCCAGATCATGAAGGATTATATGGCCAATGGAAGGTTTTCGAGAGGTCAGGAAGTGATAGCCAATGCGAGCTTCGCATTTGTGGGCAACATTGACCAGTCTATCGAACAATTGGTTTGCTCGTATGACCATGACCTATTCATAACCCTTCCCAAGGCTTTTGACCTTGCAATCCAGGACAGGCTATTTTGTTACCTACCGGGATGGGAAATACCCAAAATGGACAATAAATTTTTCTCGAAGAACTTTGGGTTGATCACCGATTATATGGCTGAAGCTTTCCATTACATGTTCAAACACAACAGCGAGTATGTCGATATTATCAACCATCGGCTCAGGCTCGGCAAGAACGTTCAAGGAAGGGACGAGATCGCCATTAAAAAAACGCTGACAGGTTTAATCAAAATTGTTCACCCTGCCGGAGAACCCACTGAAATTGAGTTTAATGAATTGGTTGAATATGCAATTGAAGTTCGCCGAAGGGTGAAGGAGCAAATGAACAAACGGAAACCTGACGATGAATTCTCCCTTATCGACTTGTCGTACTTCAATTCAGAAGGCAAAGAGAAAATTGTCTATTGTCCCGAAAGTAGGTACGTTGCAGCCAGTCAAAATCCACGTAATGACAGTAAAATTCCTGAGCCTGAACATATTGCAATAATTGAACATGAGGCAATCAAGACAGAACCGGTAAACAGTTTGTCCTTAAAAGAAAAAAGGATAAAAATCCTCTATGGGGACACCGGATACAGTTATGAGAAGTTGTTTAAGCATTATTTGGTCGGGGCAACCGAAGTAACTGTTGAAGATCCTTATATCAGGCAAAAACACCAGATTACAAATTTTGTCCGCTTTTGCGAATTGATCGTAACCATCGGGGATTGCAAAAAAATCAACTTATTGACCTGTGCAAATGACGAGGCTCAGCAAAAAGAAAACACAATTGCCTTTGACCAATTGGCCGACAGCTTATTGGAAAATGGGATCACTCTAACTGTCCAGTTCGATGATTTGTTGCACGACAGGGAGATCAAACTAAGCAACAGGTGGAATATCAAAATGGGAAGGGGTTTGGATTATTTTCAGTCGTTAGGTGGAAATTTCTTCCAAATTGGCACAACCGATTTAGATTTAAGGCCTTGTGTAGAGACAAGCTTTGATTTTTACAAAAGTTGATTTAAGAATGTAAATATCCTCACGCCGATATTGACCAGGAAAGCCGGAAATGCAAGAATTGTGAGATTATATTTGTGAGGGGGTGAAAAAGGGAAAGCAGGTATGTTGTATATTTGGTATTGGAGATCATAACTATTGGAAAAGCAGATTTAATTAAAAATTTAAAAATGGCACAAATTTTATCATCAGAGATTGTTTCGCTTGTTCATCATGTAAAACTTAATGAAAGTGGATGGTGGGAAAAAGCTATTCAAAACATCATTATATCAATTTTTGGTATCCACAATAATGCTCCATTATCGAAGGAGGACTTATTTAAAAGTCTGAAAAATGAAATTAAAACAGATTTAGATGATATCAGACTAACTAAGCAGTTTAATATACTACAAGGAAAGAAGAGTATTATAATGGTCATAGACAAGCTGTATGTTTTGTCCAATGAGATTTATGATGAATTTGTTATTTCATTTGAGAATCAAAAGAATATTGAAATTGAAGCTGAAAAAAGATTTCAGGAATTATGTGAGCCTTGTATCGGAATTTCATCAAATGAACTTTGGGTTGAACTTAATCAGCACTTGATTATACCACTAATTAAAGAGATTGGAGCAAAAACTTATGAATTGTTGAGTGGCAAAAATTCAATGACTATAGATCAATATGGACAGTTCCATCAATTTATTTTGAGATATAATGGAGATAAAGCTAGAATTCAGACTTTGTTATTGAATTATTTCGATTTTAAAAACGAATTTGTTAAAAAATACATACTTCATCAATTAAATGCCTATTTCTTTGTTGAAGCAACAAATCTCAACCAAAATACTGTGGAACAAGTTTATATCTTGTCAAAATCACAAGCGAATTTGAAAATTTTTGTTGATACTAATTTTTTACTAACTCTTCTTGATTTGCATGATAACCCTTCTAATGATGCTGCTTTTTTGCTATTAGAGCTTGTTGATGAAATAAAAAATAGGGTAAAGGTTAAATTTTATGTTCTACCCATTACAGTGCTTGAGTTTCAAAATCTGATATCAAAATTTAAAGACTATCTAAAAAAATTAAATCCTTCTCTCAATCAAGCCATTGCCGCAGAAAGCAGTGATGATTTTTCGGGCATCATTAAAAAGTACTTTCATAAATGCCATGAAAAAACGATGATGATAGATATTGATGATTACTTTGATCCATATTTAAATAATTTCACTGTAAATATTCGGAATAAAGGGATTGAAATTCAGCAAGATAATATGAATAAGTATTCAATTGATCAAGATGTAATTGACGATTTATTTGAGCAAGTTGAATATAGGTATGATCGCAATTGTAAAGCAGAAAAATATACAGGTTTATCCGAAGATGAAAAAATTCAAAAAAAACAATATATATATGATAAGTTTAATCACGATTGTCAAATGTGGCACTATGTTAAAGATAAAAGACCAGCATATATTGATTCGACAAAAGATGTAACTAATTGGATTTTAACATTAGATTTTAGTTTTTTGGAATATGATAAATTTAAGCAACTCAGTGAAAGCAAAAATAAAATAAGTATTTGTTTGCATCCCAATGAGTTCATTTCTATGCTTCAGTTTTGGGTGCCGAGAACGGAAAAATTTGAAAATGCAATTATGGGTAATTTCCGTTTGCCATTTTTTTTCAAGGAAGTGGATTCAGATTCTGAAAAGATTAGTATTGAAATACTTCGCTCCATGTCACAATACGAAGATAGCGAAAAATTTACTACTGAATTAGTAACGGAAATGCTAACAAATAAGGCACTCCGACAGAAAATAAAGCCACAAAATTCTGTTGAAACTAACGCTATATTATTAAAAGAAGAACTTTTTAAACGATTTGAAGCTACGAGTAAATTACTTAAAGAAGAAACCGTACAAAAGAACAACCTTGCCGAGGAATTAGCAACTGTAAAAATTGAAATAAGTACCTTAAGTCAAAAGATTGACAAGTTACAAGAGGACTCGACTAAAAGAATTGAAAAAGAGTTGGACTTAATTCGTCAAAGTCGAATCCAAGAACTAAACAATAAAAAAGAGGGTCTTAGAATATATATAGAACAACAGGAAAATAGAATTAATGATTTTAAGGATTTAATTACTAAAGCAAACCAAGCTACTAGTATTGAATTGAGTTCTTTTGGTAGCAAAATGCTATCCCTTATAAAAGGTAAAAATAAATTAGAAGAAGAAGTAAGGGGGAGATTGCATAATAGCTATTATGACGACTCGAAGTATAAAAAATTAGTGTCTGATTATAAACTAGCTGAAAAAGAGTACAATGAATTAATTACTAATGTTTCGCACTTGATCTCA
>CAIYPA010000058.1 GCA_903927965.1 uncultured Bacteroidia bacterium
GACATCTATTATATTGTGGATACAAACACCTGGTGGCAGTTGGGAGTCAATGGCATTTCATTTCTCATTGAGTGGCAGCAATTGCCAAACGGGCCATCACTGACCGATAAGTTTTTCTACAAATGGGGGGATGATAAAAATAAATACGAAACGATTTTCTCTTCCCTTTCCGATAAATACATTGTGGTCAATTGCGGTAACCTTGGAGCAGATAATCAGAAAATCACCCCCCGATTGTTTTGGGTAGGAATGGCCGGAGGCTGGGGAACTCCGGTGCGGCTCAGAGGCTTTGCAAACAACAGCAATTTCTCACTTCGGTACACAGGAGGCAATGGCTTGTTCAATCTCTACTGGAAAGACTGGGTAAACTGGATCATGGAGACCAGAAAGAGCGTCAAAATTGAAAAGCAGATGGATTTCATTGAACTAAAATCGATGGATTTCACAAAGCGTTACCGCATAAATGGGATCAATTACCTGATCAGTGAAATTACCGTCACCCTGAACAAATCCTCGATCAAATCCGCTCAGCTCAAGTGCTTCTCGGCACCCTGATACTGTCCTTTATTCCCTTGTGATCTCATGGTACTATTGCACCATGATTGACATCACCCAAACGCCCGATCTCATATCCTTTGCCGGGAATCCCGTATTATTTGAGGCTTGCTCGGATAATTACATGATCACACTTGGCGATCGGGCTTACTTTGAACTGGTGGTGTCCGCAGTCGATACTACAGCCGGTCATTCATTTCATCTTCAGTTTGCAGGGAAAACCCTGATTTTTCAATCAGCCGGGTTCACCGGTTTTGATGGATTACTTTTTGAAATTGCATATCTCGGTCAGACTTTCAATGACTTCGCTGTTAATATCCATCAGTGTTTTCAGGAAAATTACGACATCCAAAAATATTTCAATGTAACGCTGGACCCGCCAGGGGCAAGCCAGCGGAAAATAAAACTTGCTGCAAAGCAGTCCGGAGCCGATGGCACCGTTGTGCTGTCAAATAACGGGGTTACAGGAGTTACTCAGGGTGTGAACACTCCCGGAACAGATGATCAATACAGGGATTACTTTGACATCCTTTGCCTGATCCGCGATTCGCTGGGTAACACAATCGGGGAGGATATCAAACCCACCGATTTCGTTGGCAGTGCAAGGTTCGATATATCGGATTACATACGGGCAAAGTTTGCAGGATGGGAAATGCAACGCTTTGAATTTCCCGAATTGACTGGGAACGCCAAAGCTCATGGATGGGATTACCTGCTCAAATACCGGGTCTCGTTTGCAGAAAGCATTGCCGGCAATGTGAAAGGGCTACAATCGACCGGATGGAATTATGCAATTGCAGGAGGCCTTAACCATGAACTGCTGACTTCGCTCAATGAAAATTACCTGGAATATTTTTCGATTCCGGCCAATAAACTTGGGTTCCTTTCATGGCTTCCTACCACAAAATATTCCCGCTCCGGAGTGATGGAAAAACTGTTCTTTCTGTTCCAGGACAATCCTTCGGCAGTTCACTACCGCCTTGTTGTGGTCATCAATTTCACCGATGGAACACATAAGGTAGTCAACGCTACCGAACAGGTGGCATTTCCTGCCTTTTCGGTAATGGAATTCAAAGTCGGATATGATCATCTTGACCTGGTGAATGCCCAGTACGGCAAAACTGTTCAGTCGTGGGAGGTGTTTTTGATGGACAGCAACGATGATTTCCTCTC
>CAIYPA010000059.1 GCA_903927965.1 uncultured Bacteroidia bacterium
AAAGCCTTAGATGAAGAATGATTTCTGCGGCTTAGTGAAGAACGGAGAAGGGAGAACGGAAACCGAAGGAGGGATAATGGAGAAAGGGAGAAAGGATGCTGGAATAGGGGACAGGAGACCGAAAAATGGAAATTGAAATCTAATCTTCCTCTTTGTACCATCAATACACCGTAGGTGTTAAAGTATTGTAGGATTAGGAATTACATTTGACAAATGGCGCAATCAGAAAGTTAATAGAAGATCAATCCTTCGATGCGCCGCAAAGTACAAAAAACCGGAATATGTAGCAACAATAAAAATTGATATACATGAAACGCAAAATACTAATCCCGTTGGCTATTGCTGTTGCTTTGATCGGAATTGGCGCATCTCAATATCCAAAGCTTTATATCGCAACGGGTTACGGGGCTAAATCGATGGCTACTGCCGTTTTTGTAGCAGGCCGTGACCCACAGTTGGTCAAATTGACCGACCTGAACTATTCGATCGTAAAATACACCAAAAATGTTGTTGATTACGAAAAGAAATCGGTCACCACTTCTTTCTGGGGATTGGCAAAACAAACAGCAATTTATCGTGAAGGTTATGGCTGCTGCCTGATCGGAGATCTTCCCGGTGATTCGCTTCGGAAAATTTCATTTCAACTTCCTGCCAACAGGCAAGTGGGCACTTGGAAAATCCCCTGGCCAGATGGTGATCTGATTAAAGATACGATTTACAATGAAATTGACAAGGTGAAACTTCAGGATGCCATTGATGCTGCTTTTGATGGTCCACAAGAATACAGCAAAGGCTCTGCGGCTGTTGTTGTGATTTATAAAGGGGAATTGGTTGCGGAAAAATATGCAAAGGAGCTGGGGATTACTTCAGAAACACGCCTGTGTGGATGGTCGATGACCAAAAGCCTGATCAATGCGATGGCAGGTGTCCTGGTAAAAAAGGGCAAATTGGACGTCAATGCGGTTGCACCTGTCGCTGAATGGCAAAAGGATGTGCGCCGCAACATTACAATGAATGATTTAATGCACATGAGCAGTGGTCTGAAGTGGGACGAGGATTATGGCGATGTCTCTTCGGCAACAAATATGCTTTATCGTTCCGCCAATTGCTACAAGGTTGCAGTTGATGTGCCTTATCAGGATAAACCCAATACAAAATGGAACTACTCCTCAGGTACGACCAATATCCTTTCTGGAATAATCCGTTCATTGATAGGCAATGACGAGATCTATCGAAATTTTCCCTACAAGGAGATCTTTAACAAGATTGGGATGTCTTCCATGATCGTGGAGACTGATGCTACCGGGAATTTTGTAGGTTCTTCATTTGGTTACGCAACTGTCCGCGATTGGGCCCGGTTTGGCTTGCTTTATTTCAAGGATGGCATCTGGAAAAATGATACGATACTTCCCAAAGGATGGGTAACCTACTCACGGACATCCGCGGCTGCTTCCAAAGGTCAATATGGTGCCTTGTTTTGGTTGAACAAATCAAAAAAACTTCCTGATGTCCCTGAGGATATGTTTTCCTGCAATGGTCACCGAGGGCAATTTGTCTATATCCTTCCTTCCAAAAATCTGGTTGTTGTAAGATTGGGTTTTTCAGTCGAACATTTCAATGAAAATGAATTCTTGAAAGGGATTCTGGCAGCGATTAATTAAATCTTTTTTCTAAATCAAAGCGGAATTGCCAGTTGCCAATTGCCAGTAGCATTTATTTGTTTTGCATATTTTTAATAATCGATTATGAATAAATCAAGGATAATCCTACCCGCCGAATGGGCCGAACAAAGTGGCGTCATGCTAACATGGCCACACGTGGAAACCGATTGGGCAGATATGCTTGATGAGGTTGAGGATTGCTTTATTGCCATTGCAAAAGCCATTTCAGAACGCGAAAAATTATTGATCATTTGCAAGGATAGCAGCCAGTTAAGTAAAAAACTGGCTGACTGCCGAATTGAAAATGTTGTTTTTGCAGAACTACCTTCCAATGATACATGGGCCCGTGACCATGGGGCAATTACAGTACTGATTGATGGGAATCCTGTCTTGTACGATTTTGGCTTTAATGGCTGGGGATTGAAATTTCCGGCCAATCTTGACAATCAACTGACTTCATCCCTTTTTCGGGGCGATTATTTTCAAAGCCATGTACTTTATAAAAATATGCAGCACCTGATTTTGGAAGGTGGCAGTTTTGAATCTGATGGGGAAGGGACTTTGCTCACCACAAGGGAATGTCTTTTATCGGTCAACCGGAATAGTTATTTGACTGAATCACAGATTGAAAACATGTTAAAGGAACTTTACGGACTTCGGCAAGTGCTTTGGCTCTCCTCAGGTTACCTTGCAGGCGATGATACTGATAGTCATGTTGATACACTTGTCCGATTTTGCAATCCCAAAACGATTGCATATGTAAAAAGTGATAATCCCAATGACGAACACCATGTTGCATTGTCGCTGATGGAGCAGGAACTGATACTATTTAGGTCAATTGAAAATGATCCGTACAAACTGATCCCCCTTCCGATGGCCGATCCGGTTTACGAAAACGATTTCAGGTTGCCGGCCACTTACGCCAACTTCCTGATCATTAATGGAGCAGTTTTGGTACCGACTTACAATTCGGACAAAGATCAGGTTGCAATCCAACAACTTGAAAAAGCTTTTCCGAACAGACAGGTAATTGGCATCAATTGCCTCCCCTTGATCAAACAACATGGATCGCTTCACTGTGTTACCATGCAATTTCCGAAAGGGGTGATAAATTGAAATAGGCTTATGATTCAACTCCTTGCAGCTCGCCAGTAGCTAGTTGCCAGTAGCCAGCCGTACAAAACTATTTACGTTAATTATTTAACAATGAGTACATTAAGAATAGCACTGATACAACAATCCAGCAGTTCTGATCTGGAATCGAACAAATCAAAACTAGCCGACAGTATTGTTTCTTGTGCAAAAAAGGGAGCGCAATTAATTGTTTTACAAGAACTTCATAATTCGTTGTATTTTTGCCAGACCGAGGATACGTCACTTTTCGATCTTGCGGAACCCATTCCAGGGCCATCGACAGATTATTATGGAAATTTGGCAAGGGAACATAGGATTGTTTTGGTGACCTCCCTATTTGAAAAGCGTTCAGCCGGTCTTTACCACAACACAGCAGTTGTTTTTGATTCTGATGGATCGATCGCCGGAAAATATAGGAAGATGCACATCCCCGACGATCCTGCCTATTACGAAAAATTTTATTTTACTCCTGGTGATTTGGGATTTGAGCCAATTCAAACATCAGTTGGAAAATTGGGTATCCTGATTTGCTGGGACCAATGGTATCCCGAAGCAGCCCGGTTAATGGCACTTGCCGGGGCAGAAATTCTGATTTATCCGACAGCCATAGGGTTTGAATCAACAGATAGTGAGGAAGAAAAAAAGCGGCAGCTCGATGCATGGATCATCTCGCAACGGGGTCATGCAATTGCAAATGGAATACATGTGTTGGCTGTAAACCGTACAGGACATGAACCTGACCCTTCGGGACAGACCAATGGAATTAATTTTTGGGGGAATAGTTTTATCGCAGGGCCTCAGGGAGAAATTTTAGGTGCTGCTCCTGAATCAGAAGATGCAAATCTGATCGTGGACATAGACCTTGGCAGGTCTGAAAATGTAAGGCGTTGGTGGCCTTTCCTGCGCGACCGCCGCATTGATGCCTATGGCGATTTAACAAAGCGGTTCAGGGATTGAAATAAAGGAATGAAAGAATTAAGGAATGAAGGGATGAAAGAATTAAGGATGGTGAACGGAGTTTGATCCAAGAACTCTCCCTTTCTAAAAAGGGGGCAGGGGGGATTTCAAATAATAAGTTCAATTTTAAATACTTAGCCAAATAAGTGTCATTTATTTTCGAACCCTAATCAATAAAATATGAAGTCCTTTTTTTATTTCCAACCTACCAGTTACCTGCCGCCAGTTGCCATTCACAAGCTACTAGTCACCAGTCGCCAACCGCCAGTAGCCAGCACTATAAGAAATCTTCCCGAATGGGGGAGAAGCTGTCAACCAATCTTGCTATTTCCGATAATACCTGGATCGTATGCTTTTTTCCCGATGGGATATAAAATAAATCCCCCTCTGAAAGTTGCTGATCTGGTTCACCTTCACAATACAGGTTGATTTTCCCCTTTGCAATGTAGCACGTTTGTTCATGTGGATGGGAATGGAAAGGTTCTGCCTCGCCCCAGGGTCCATTGCGGAACTCAAATATAACTGTCATAAGCTTTTCCAGGTGGACAATTCTTCTGAATACCCCTTTTCGGACTTCCTCCCAACATTCTGCTTCATATTTTAATGCATTCATAACCAATTATTTGGTGAATAAATAACTATTTTATCAAAAATACTTGAACCAATTTCAATTATTTATGGTTGTGCCGGAGGCACAAAATATTGGTAGATGTTCAAAATGCCATAAAATATTCCGTCCCGTACGGGACGGCACCTCTCATTTCAATCTGCTTTCTACCAATATCCTATCCTTAAGAGGATAGGATATGTTATTCTACAAAGCTAATGAGCCTTTGGGGAATCATATTAAGAAGATTATCATTTCAAGGAAAAGCCAGCCGCCAGCCGCCAGTTGCCAGCCGCCAGTTGCCAACCGCCACCAAAAAACAAATAATTTTCCAGATATGATAAAAACCGTACGCTGACTTTGAAAAATATGGTTATTTTGCAATCCAAAAGATTATTTAACCCTTTTAATTAAGTACGATAAATGGGAAAAGTTTTAATTATAGGTGCCGGTGGTGTTGGAACCGTCGTTGCACACAAAATGGCTGGATTACCGGAAGTTTTCACAGAGATTTTATTGGCTAGCCGTACCAAATCGAAATGTGATACGATCGCTGCAAGGATTGGAGGGAATCGGATCCAGACTGCTCAGGTTGATGCCGATCATGTTCCTGAATTGGTGAACCTGATCGGTTCATTTAAACCCGATTTGGTTGTAAATGTTGCTTTGCCTTATCAGGACCTGACCATCATGGATGCGTGTCTTGAAACAGGCGTTTCTTACCTTGATACGGCCAATTATGAACCAAAGGATGAAGCAAAATTCGAGTACAAATGGCAATGGGATTATCAACAACGTTTTAAGGATGCAGGTCTTACAGCTATTTTAGGTTGTGGATTTGACCCCGGAGTGACAAGTGTTTTTACTGCATGGGCTGCAAAGTACGTTTTTGACGAGATACAATACCTTGATATCGTTGATTGCAATGCAGGTGATCATGGTAAACCATTTGCCACCAATTTTAATCCCGAAATCAACATCAGGGAGGTGACCCAAAAAGGGAAATATTGGGAGAATGGCCAATGGATCATTACAGAACCTCATGAGATACACAAACCACTCACTTATCCGCATATTGGCGAACGTGAATCATACGTTATTTACCACGAAGAATTGGAATCATTGGTTAAAAACTTCCCAACACTTAAAAAGGCCAGGTTCTGGATGACCTTTGGACAGGAATACCTGACCCATCTAAGGGTAATTCAAAATATTGGTATGGCAGGTATAAAACCTATTCTATATGAAGGTCATGAGATTGTACCAATCCAGTTTCTAAAAGCTGTCCTTCCCGCTCCTGAAGAACTGGGTTCCAATTACAAAGGGGAAACATCGATAGGATGCCGGATCAAAGGAATCAGGGATCGGAAGAAAAAGACCTATTATATTTATAACAATTGTAGTCATGAAGCAGCTTATGCCGAAACTGGGATGCAGGCTGTAAGCTATACGACAGGAGTCCCTGCAATGATTGGGGCAATGTTGTTTTTAAATGGGGAATGGAAAAGTCCGGGGGTCTTTAATGTTGAAGAGTTTAATCCCGATCCTTTTATGGAACAGTTAAATCTTCATGGCCTTCCATGGTGGGAATTGCATGATGTACTGCTTGAAATGGATTGACAATAAAAAATGCCCGTTAAAAACGGGCATTTTTTATTAAACTTTAAAATGGTCTTTAACTTTTTTGGTCAGTTTAGACCAATTTGTTGGAAGTTGGATATCGTCATAATAGTCATTGCGAGTAGGCCTTTTACCATTGCCATAGGAATTTCCATATCCATCACCTTTTCTTTGGACACTATTCAGAATAAGGCTCATATGTGGTACTGATTCCTTGGAATGCAATTCATCTATATAACGTAATTGTTTTTGGTGGCTATATCCCTGTCGGACGATAAAGAGGTTTGCATCGCAAAAGCGGGAAGAGATAAAACCATCAGTTACAACGGGTACAGGTGCATTATCAATAATCACATAATCAAAAAGTGACTTTGCTTCATTAATGAATTGTTTAAATCTTTCATTTTCAAGAAGTTCTGCAGGATTTGGTGGGATTGGGCCAGACGAGACAAAGCTGAGATTATTAATATGTGTTTTATTGACTATATCTGAAAATTCATCATGATTAATCAAATAAGTACTTAGTCCAGCTTTCGGGTTTTCAATGTCAAAAATTACGTTTAATCTTGGTTTTCTCATATCTGTGTCCACAAGGAGTACTTTTCTATTGTTCATTGCAATGATGGATGCCAGGTTCAATGAGATAAATGATTTTCCTTCGCCAGGTATAGTTGAGTGAATACCAATCACATTATTCGCATTTTCATTTAGAACATACTGAAGATTTGTTCGGAGGCTTCTGAACGACTCTGTGATTTCTGAACGGGGATGATCGGTTGTAACGAATTCCTTTTCATAATGGTTGAACCCAATCTCTCCAATGATTGCAATCGAAGTAAATCTTTTGATTTGTTCTTTATCCTTAACTGTATCATTGAAATAATCAGTTATTAAGATAATCACCAATGGTGTACCAAGTCCAAGTATTAAGCCAATTAAAAAGTTCAATAGTTTATTAGGACCAATAATATTTGCAGTTTCAAGTCTCGCCTTATCGATCAACCGTGAATCTGCAACATTCGATGCTTTGATAATTGCAGCTTCGGCCCGCTTTGTCAGTAATAATGTATATAATTGGTTATTAATATCATACCTTCTTTTGTAATTAATAAACTGCTGTTCTGTCTTGGGGAGTTTTTCTAATAATTTATAAACATCTTTGATTCTGGTTTTTAAGTCATCAAGTTCAATTCCTGCGTTCAATTCTAAATTTGAGAGATTTTCGCTCAAATTATTTCTAGTTGATTGGATTTCATTATCAAGCATGATAAGTGCTGGATTTTTATCCTGTACACTGAAAGACAAGACTTCACGATGGTTGTAAAGTTCTGAAAGTTTCATTACCATGTTGTTTAAGGAAGGGTCAATAATTCCAATTACGGAAGGTGTAATCGCTTGTTTTATCTTTGAGGCACTTGAGATGTAATTTTTAAGATTGCGATAATAGACGAGTTTCATATCAGCATCCGACTTTTGCGATTCCAGATCTTTTAATTTTTCCAATACGATTTCGCCTTCTTTGCTTAAATCTATAATTTGGTTTTCAGCCCGAAAGGAAGTGAACGATTGTCCCGCATTTCGGAGCGAATCAGCAATTCCAGTTAGTTGTGTTTCAATAAAATCAACGGTATTCTCCGCTGTACGGTTCTTCTCGTTAAGTCCATATTGGATAAAAACCCTGGTCAGCTCATTGACAAAATCTACTTCACGCGCAGGTTGGCTACCATTAACGGAAATCTTAAGAATTTCAGCAGTTTTGTCTGTGAGGTTTACTGTCATTTTATTTGATTTCCCACAATAATTCAGGGTTAAACTGTTGAAATCGTTAAATATAAAATAATAGATCGCACCTGTTTTGGCTGTACCATTCCCTTTTGTGAGGGTAAAGTAAAAGTAGGGAGTTACAATGGGAACATCCAATTTTCCTTTCTGTGAAAAATTTATTTTATATTCTTCATTGTTTATTTTGCCTTTAAAGTTACAACTGACCTCGAAAAAGTCATCAGAAATTACTTTAACGATAATCGGAATATTTGCTTTATTTATCCATCCGTTTGGTTCGACCACTTTATAAGGTTCATTCTTATAATATTCAATATCAATAAATTGTCTCTGTTCATACCAACTTGTGCGCCAATTAAGATTTTCGATGGTTTGCCTGGTAAGGCTATATGATTTGAGCAGTTCAATATGGTTTTGCATATTGATTTTTGTCCCGATATTTAAACTTTCAAAGAGATTATTGAGATCAGTTTTATTTGATCCTTCACTGACAAGAAGGGTTGAATCAACCTGCCATGTTGGAATGATATTTCGGTTGTAAAACCAGGTTAACGTCATTCCCAAAAAACCACAAATCACAAACCAATGCCAGTGATTTAATATCCTGAATAAGAACTCTTTAATATTTAATGGTTGTTCATGATCAGGATCTTGTTGATTACTATCCTGTACCACCGGAGGATCCATTTTCAGGTTGATCTTGATATTTAATGTTTGATCCTTTCGGTCTAAATTGTAGGCGATGGTATCGTCCAAGTTTTTCATAGTTTTATAATTTACTTTATAAACAATTGTCTATAAAGTTGTACCGTGTTTCAGATTATTCCTTCTACAATAACCCATGATTATACGAACAACAATATTAATAATAATTATGAGCACACAGCCAATTAACAAGTAATAAAATTAAAATAATTATTGCTATGAGATCATTTATTGCAGAATGGGAAAATAATTTTACCTATAGAGAAAAGCTAGGACACAAGCATCGTCGTGCACAAATCAATCGAAATAAAATTCTACTTACGTTTTCCTGATTCATAATTACAAATCTGTTGAAAAATTTCTCCCCACCCAGGTAAACCACCAAAGTTCCGGTCATCTATGAAGAGGTCTGCATTGATCTTCCGACTTATGGTTTCATCAAACTGCTCTTCAGGATAATTTTTATTAATAGCGTAAAACTCCACGCCTCGTTTTGCACAATAATCCACGGCTTCATCAAGTTCTTTTCCTGCACGATAGGTCCAGAGTATAATCTGATGCTTTCTCTTTTGCAATTCTTTAATTGTATCTAAAGCAAATAATATCTCTTTTCCGATGGCCGGATAGCGATGTTCAACGATCGTACCATCGAAATCTACTGCAATTATCATAAAATTAATTACTTTGTAAACTTCTTGGTGATCTTTTTCATCATTTTTTCCCAACGGGTCAACCTTTGCACATCATCGTAATAGCCAGAATAGCTACCATATCTTCCGTAACCATATCTTCCGTAACCAT
>CAIYPA010000060.1 GCA_903927965.1 uncultured Bacteroidia bacterium
AATCGCCACACAAAAAAAATGGTTATTGATGTCAAACAGAAAAGAAATGATAACCTTTGAGGTTCAAAGAATGACAACAGAGGCTTACCGAAACTTCAGCAAAAAAAACTAAAATAAACATAGGCAAAAAAATCGCTGAAATTTCGGGATTGGGAACTTTGCGGTAAAAAATGCTTTTGGGACGGCCTCTTTACAATATGAACAAATGTTTTAAATACACCTATTCTTCATTGCTTATAAACGATCTTTATTGTTTGCCCATTCATCTTGCACAGGTAAACCCCCTGGGCAACCTTATTGCCCGAATCGTTGGTACCGTTCCATTTTAACATCAATTCCCCTTTGTTTGAACCTTTGTACAGGTTTTTGATCTTTTGGCCCAAAAGGTTGTGGATCGCCACATCGACACGGGTTTCTTCTGAATTTCTGATATCGATTGTCATTTCATCCTTAAACGGGTTGGGGTAGCACCTAAATAGGTCTGGCTCATTATCCATCTGAGAAACAGGGAGATCACTTGCTGATACCTTTACGAATACCGACCCGTTCTTTTCAAACGACTGGATTCCTGCAAGCGTTTCCATCCCAATCTTGTAAGATTGGTTTCCACGGTACAGTTGCAGTATGATCGGGTTGCCTGTGGAGAAGCCGTTCACCACAGTGCCAATGCCATCGTTGGCAGAGGCAGGTATGCTGATGCACCCCGACCTCAACTGTTCAATTCCAATTGTGGCTGCACCGACACAATATTTGCCATCGAAAATACCAATCTCGTCACCAGCTTGTAATCCAGATGTTTGCAGGTTTACCAAGTTAACGTTCATATGGTCGGTACCGTTACCTTCGAATACTTTGGTAAAATGACTGGAAGCCAGGACTTCCTGAACATTTGTTATTGCTTTTGTAGGATTGGCCGGAATGGTCAAAGTGCAGTTGGAAGCCACACTGACCTTGTAGCCTTTGCCTGGGGTGAAATTGCCGATGTTGTTCCTCCAGCCACCAAAGATGCCATAATTTTCGATCGTCTTGCCCGATTCGTCCATCACCTTTAATAATTTTCCGGCATTGATAAGCGGCTGGACCAAAGCCTTGCCATCCTGGGCGGTCGGGCAGGGATAGGAAATGATGTTCCATCCGTTCGAAAGAGGGATGTCCAAAGGCAATCCAACAGGTGACCCTTCGATCGAAAGCGTGGCGTCGGCCGCCAGTTTCACCTTGTAACCTTCGGTAACAGACAGGCTGCCGATGTTGTTTATCCATCCACCAAAGATTCCAAAGTTTTCGATTGTTTTTCCGGCCTCCTCCATCACTTTTTTGAGGTTCCCAGAATTGATTAAAGGTTGGAAAATATCCTTGAGGTTTACATTGGTAGGGACCACATAGGTAGAAATAATGTTCCATCCGGCGATCATGGTTGATAAGACATTAACAGATGTAGATTTTGAAACTGTTACTATCCAATCTGTTATTTGTCCATCAAAACCTTTTAATGTGTACGTAACTGGTTCTACGAAATTGTTGGTGGTTACATTGCTCATTTGTAACTGATTATTGACATATACATTTGTTCCGACTGGTACAATAAAAATGGGTTTAAGATTATTCAATTGGGTATTTACATCAACTTTGATTTTAATTGTTTTATTTGCCTTATCAATAACAGTTGTTCCTATCTGATCAACCATAGAAAAGCTCAAAAAATCTGTGGATGTAAATTCAAGCGGGTAAGTAATTAAAAATGGCAAATCTGGTGTACCTAATATTTTGTCCGGGGAAAACGATACCGCCAAAGGAAGTTCAGGTAGGGTTATCATTCCATTGTTGAACTTGAAAGTAAGCTTTTCCCCTTCAACCGAATTACTATAGACCGTAAGGAAGAAGAAATACACACCATTGCCAAGTTGCTCTGCTTGCACATACCCCCTACATTCATCACCTGAAAATACGCCAAGCCAGCAGTTCGACTGTGAAATATATAATCCATTTATTTTTAATCGCGCGGTAATGGTCATGGAATTTTCATATTTGGCATTGGTCACGGTCCATGGTTGGGCGTAAGACGTTAGCACAAATACAATCAGGTACAAACCTATAAAAATCTTTTTCATATCAATGTTTTATGATCTTAAAGGATTCCGCATTTGTTTGAGACATAACCTTTATAATATATACACCAGTAGGTAATCCTACAATTGATTTATCCATGTAAATGGTGTGTTGTCCGGCTGGATATGTCAGCTTTCCTGTTTCAAAAATAGCATGTCCGGAAATATCATAAAGGATGATATTTACCTCCTCACTATTTTTGATATTTAGGTTAACATTCAAAATATTCCTGAAGGGATTAGGATAAACATTACAACCAACATTTTCATTGCTGTTTACAACTTTTGAGGTCAGCACCGATAACTTGACAGGATCGGAAATTGTTCCGTAATGTTCATTATCTTTGAAAGTAAATTGTTCATTGATTGTTAGTTCATTGTATTTATCATCGATCTTGAACATTATTTTGCTTCCCGGATCGCTATTTATTGAAATAAAATAGAGTGATCTTTCTAGAACCCTGATTGGTACTGCGGCACCGCACAATGTATCTGTATGGTACGCATACAAATTATAGCTCTCAGAGTTTGGAACATCCAATTCAGCGATCATGGTCATGTTGTTTGCAGTAGTTGGATATTTGGGCAAACCATCATCCATAATTAAAGCGGATTTTGTAGAACTGCCCGAAATAGTTAATTTGCCTGCTTTAGAAACATTTATCATATAACCTTTCCCAGGTTCGAGGTAATCAAGGCTACCCATCCAGCCAATAACATTATCGTAAACTGCAAATTTTTGTTGCGATTTAATAATGTCGTTGGTTGACAAGGTTAGCGAAGACAATGCCTCTTTTACACCAACCTGTTTTTGCGATGGAAAACCGAGCCAATTCCAACCCGAAACAATGTTGATGCTTATCGTATCAGATATTAGTTTCACACCTGAAATGGAGAAACTTTTTTCGGAAGCTGAATTTAATTTAAACATTTCTTTGTAATTCAATGCTTTTAAAGTTCCTGACCAACCAAAATCGGAACTATATTGGGCAAAAGAAGAAGCTGATTTCAACATATCGCCTGATACAGGAGACATGGTTTTTAATGCTTCTTTCAGATTGCTGAAATTATTGTTATATACATAGAACGATACCCATGTCCAATTTTTGTTCAGGTTGACAACCTGTTCAATGTTGGTAACAGCTTCAAGTATTTTGGGATTACCTATTGAACCATTGATCGCATTGGACTGGAAAGTGAGTTTGGGCGTTACATCGGGATATATCTCGCCAGTACTTGCATCATACACCTTAAAGGTAATTTCATTGCCTGATTCAACGTTATCGTATATACTCATAAAAACAAGATAGTTGTTTGAGCCGGGCATATATTGGACATTCGCAACGCCACGACATTCACCATTGATGAAAGCGGCCACTTTGTCGTCGGGATCGGTAGAAAAAACTCCGCCAATTTTCAACTGTCCAATCAGGTTTGAAGTAAATTCATAGTTTCCGGCTGTCACCGTCCATGTAGGTTCAGTGCCGGTCACTTTTAAGCTTACGTTCAACCTTTCTTTATAGCCTACTGATGAAACCAGTTGCAGGTCGCGGCTATATTTCCCAATGTTTACAAACGATTTTGCGGTAATGGTAACCTGGGTGGTTTGCTGTGGCAGCAAGTCGCCGAATTGTGGTGAAACATCGAGCCAGTCGGGTATATTCTGTATTTCAAAATTTTCATTTATACCGCTCTTGTTCATAATATTTACGGTAACCTTCTTCTCTTCCGAAATGTGCTTCAGTATGTTCAAATCTGCAACATCCCAAACCACCTGGTTTTTATCGACAAAGGCCGTCCAGGTAGCAGTTGAGTTCATCACATTGTTGTTCAAATCTTTAACTTTTTTTACGGAAATGTCTAAGATAACATTTTCAATCTCGGCAGCATCAACACTTGGAGTGATAATTATGTTGTCGTCATTCACAACGTAATCAAAAGGAATGGATACTTCGGGGCGATGTAGCTTAATCTTAGGACTTTCGCTGGAAAATGCAACAGTATTCAGGGTCATGTTTCCAGCAATTGCATTATCGTCTTTGGTAAGATTATTTAATGTCTGATTTGTTATTGAAGGATCGGCAATTGTAACATCTTCAAATGGGAAATATGCCTTCAAGCCAAACTCATTGCAATTTAGGGCATGATTTTTCAGTCGTTCTATTTGCGAAACCGTTCGGGCAGAGTTCCAAAACCGCAGTTCATCTATGACCCCTGTAAAATAGGCATCGTAATGATCAGTTTGTTGGCTGTAATACCAACGCGCCCCAACTATTAGCTTTGACGCCCCAAATCCTTTGAACTGACTTACCGCCGAAGTTTTTACTAAACTACCATTGATATAAACCGACAAGTATCCCCGACGGTTGAGGGACATGGCAATATGTTGCCAGTTGTTGTCGAGATAATTTGTGGCATCAAAAGCAACTGAAGTTCCATTATTTTGAATTTCAATAAACTTATTTGCCTTAATGGTGATGTTCCATGCGTTTTCATTGCCTGTTCCATCGCTTTTGCCATTCGACAATAAACACATATCGGTGGTTTTTGCAGCTGCTTTGAACCAAAATTCAATGGTGAAATCAGTTGTTTTGTTGAAAATCATATTTTCTGTAGGTACAGTACCATAGCCTGTTCCGTTGAAAGTTAAAGCCTTCCCATTCCGGCTAACCTGCCAGGTAGCATTCACTTCGCCATTTCTACCAAATGCCTTATCCTGTGCGGTTTTTCCGATGGCATCGTTCATTTGCCACAGTCCGTAAAGGCCTTGTTCATAGCCATTTAGTATTTTCGATTTATTGGATGAAATATCCAATTTGGATAGTGCTGTGTTCCAAATGCGTAATTCGTGCATATTTCCATTAAATGCTGTGGCATCGAAGGGGCAATAACCTGCATAAAGAATTGCTTCAAGTGCAGAATACGAATTGGTTTCCAATAATTTTTCTTCGGTTGTGCTGCCCGAACTTACCACTATTCTAATAGCTGGTTTGTATTGGTCATCACCTTTATCATACACACAGGCATAATGGTTCCATTCATTGAGCGAGGCATAAGTATTGGTCGATGTTAAAACGTCTTTACCCAACCGGAAAACGAAATTGTTCGATTCATTAAAGCCTATCCATAAACCATCATTGGTATTGCCAAGCGAAACGAGACATTCTTTGCCGATACGGTCGCGTTTTCCCCAGAATTCAATGGTAAATGAGGTGTAATTCAGGTTTATTCCATTGCGGACTAGCATATTTTGCGCCACGCCGTCGAAATGTAGGCTAGCATCGTGCAAAAGGCTTGGGCTTGCAACCAGATCAGTGCCATTGGTAACTCCACGCACCTCAATATAATCGGAATGTGAGTAAAGGTCGCCCGAATTTATGGCTTCATTGAAAACGATACCTATTTCATCTCCGGCAGAAAGTACACCATCAGCAGGCTGAGGCGATCCAAATGGCCTGGGATTTACGCGGTCTATGATACCGGTCAGTGGCGATGTTATATATTCCGAGCCGTCGTTACAGGTACTTTTCAGGAACAACTGGTAGGTGCCATCATTGAGTTTTCCCATTGCAAAATTGTAATCGATTGTGGTTTTGCCATTTATCCAAGCTTTGGGTTCCGATGCACTATTAAAATCTGCTTGATTCTTATAAAAAACCATTTCGGTGGTACGTGGAGAACCCGGTACAGCATATTGAAACGAAATGGACTTGAACTTGGTGCTATTTAGGTTATATCCAGTAATTTGAAAACTCAACGTATCGTTATTGCTAACATTAGCAGTCCATTTGTCATAAATTTTGCCAAATTTAACGTTTGTGCATGTTGGGCTAAAATGGGCAGAAATTAGTACGGTATCAGCAATGTCATCGATAGCGTCAGTTGGATCGAACTGGCATTGTGAATGAAGTATGACTCTTATACTGTCGTAATTATTCACATCTTGCTTTCCTTTGAGTACAGTCAATGTTTTATTTACTGTTTTACCGGCAGGAATCAAAATAGATTTGCCCGCGCCTGACATTGGCACACCATCCATGGCTACAATAGCACCACCGGGGTTTGAAGCAGGATCGACTAAAAGCGTGTACCAAATGTCCGCATTAACTTCGGAATTATTAGCAAGACCAACTTGAAAAACAGCAGGATCGGTTTCGGGAACACCAGCCATAATGTTGTTGGCAACTGAAATCTTTGGGACTTCAATTTGCATCGTAGCCTGGCTAATGATTGTGCCAGGATTGTAATATTTTGTGTAGGTTGCCCCTTCGTACGGACAACTGGTTTGCCCTCCTCGTGTAGAGAATACCGGTCCGAAGTTATCCTTAGCATCTTCCTTAATATCAACCGACAAATAGTCGCCCATAGAACTTTCCTGCAATGTAAAGCCAACGTTTGATGTGGCTGAATTACCTTTAGCCTGATTCACGCTTTTATCGTAGGTATATCGTTGCTCAAATTCGAAGGAAAAACCTGCATTATTTGCCGTAAAACCAAATTCCCCAGCCAGATAAGGCGAAAGTGTACATTCATACGTTTCTGTAAAATTTTCGGTAATTTCTGATTGTAAACTTGAACTATAAACAGCGCCTGCATCAAACGATACATTTTTAGGAAATTTTTCAGAGGGCACACTCATCACTTTGCAGTATTCATTGCGATCCAACACTTTCTTCCATGCGATAATCTGATTATTGTAATATCTGACGGAGTCAACAACATTATTATTGGCAGGATTATCGAACATATAACTCGGACCATTGTATTTATCACTAGCACTATTGCCCCAAACCGTTTTATCATCGTTGTTTGATAAAAATTTATCATCGCTACTATCCGTTATCCTTAAGGTATAATACTGTTTATTCTTATCATACACGTTGTTGCGCATCATTGCCAAGTCAGGAATCAAATAATTTTCAATATGATCTTGCGAATAGACAAAGGTGGTACCAAACTCATTTCCCATGTAAAGCCCTTTCTTCTTACAAATGGTATAATCCTTACCATCAATGGTTACGTTCTGAAGCGTTTCGGCATCCGTAGGCACATCACTGACTCTCACAATTTCGATAAATCTTGAAGCGCCATAAAGTATATTGTTACCATGACCGATAAATACATCGCCCAGTACACCCACATAAGTTGGATCGGAACTGGTCTGGAATGATTGGTTAGTGGAAAAGGTTTCTGTCTTTTCTGATTCATTGCCCCATGCTTGGCTATGATCGAAACCAATAGCGATATCGCGTGTTAAATCAAGTTCAAGACCAACACTAAAAAATGGTGTTCCTGCTGTTGTTGTTATTTTATTACCCAAATGGAAAGTTGCTTTTTCGGAACCCGACCATCCTTTTTTTGATGTAGTAGTTACAGTAGAAGTTTTAGAATATCCTTTTTCCAACATTGCAAAACTAAGAGATCCGGGAGGATCGCGAAGTACATAATCAATTTTATCCGGTCCTTTGGTAACAAAATTATTGCCGGTAGGAACATTGCCCGAAACATAAGCTTGCTGTGGCGACTGCGACCATGCGTAATAATTCTCCCCTATCTTCAGCTTTATTTCCATCTTTTTGGTAAATGGATTTGCCAGATTTGGCAACCCGCCAAAAAAATCGTACTGTACTTTACCATCTGCATTTAATCTGTACAAATATTGTGAAGCATCATTTGAACATTCGTTAATGATAACGACATTTCCATCGGTAACAGGTACCGTATCAATTACTTGTTTAATGGGGTTGTCGCTGTTGGTGTATTGCTCAAAGGCACTGATTTCGAATTGGTATGCCCGTTCCTGAGAAAAAACAGGTTTACCAAATGCATATACAGCTTTCTTGTTTGTGACGGTGGCTATCCGAATCGTATCGGCAACCCCTACGTTTAAAATATACAACGAATCGCCAAGTATGGGCGAACCATCGCTGCTGTTTACGATGATTTGTGGTGTTGAGCGCCATATCCAGTCTTTTTGCTTATTATACACAAAAGCTGTATCAATATATTTACTCCCGTCTTTGCTTTTAATTGTGTCGATGGTATATTGTTTGTCAAAGCAATCGGTCAAGCTAATAATTTCAGCTTCATTGTTGAGGAAATTATAAGTATTGTTGACCTTTACCGTTGTAATTTTGTAGGTTTCCGGATTAAGCTCTATCTGGTACAAACCTGTTCTTGGGTTTGTATAAATGGTCGTATCCGTTTTTTCGTTCCTCAACGAATATCCCTTTTCCGTTGTAAAAATAATTTGGCAGACACCAATATTATTTTTTGTCGTATCAACCTTTGAACCAATAGGTTTAGCCTGTTCCACGGCACCACCCACAACCCTTCCGGCCAATTTTACAAGGGTATTGTCCCAAAATTTCAATCCATAAATTGGTTCGTTAAAATAAAATTTGGTTTTCGCGGTTCCCGAACTTTGAAGTGGGTAATAAGCCGAAACAAAAGTATGCCCTGATTTTTCAACAGTAATATAATGGTTACCAATTGGTACTTGTATATCGAAACCACCATTGGCATCGGTCATTACGGTACTGTTGTCGGCACTCTGAATAAAATTGCCATCAATCTTGACAAAAGCATCTTTCACTGGCATATTGGTTTTTTCGTAATAAACCAAACCAGTTATGCGGAAAGCAGAAATATCAGTGAAATCGACATTGTTGTGTATAGGTGTATTGTCGCTGATAAACAAATTTAGATTGGTTGGGTCAAATTCATGAACACCCAGTACCGGCGAAATAGAAAAAATTTCACCATCGCCTGAGTAACGGATACCTTTTATGATGTAATTCCCGTTTTTATCGGAAATTCCCGAAGGGTGCAACTGTGAAAATGATGGTGTTTGTGATGACCATTCCGGCAAGTTGGTACTTTGCGCATTCAGGTTCACTTTGTTAAATTCAGTTCCTGATTTCGATACATCGTAAGTGTAATTACCATAATTTTCATCGAAACGCCAATAAGCGATCAAACCTTGTTCGGAGCCAGTCAGAATACGCTTGTAGTCTTGTTTGATTTCCTCATCTGTTTTGGCGCGTTTCCAAAGACGGGTCTCGTCAATATTGCCATAGAATGATAAATCCTGTGTTAGCCATGAACTACCGCCAATCTGAATTTTCTGTTTTGTAGCATCTGTTCTTGCCCATGGTTTTGAAGGACTGAATGTTGCAGTGCCGATTAGTTCGCCATCCAGAAAAAGTGCAAGCCTGCCCTTTGTAATATCGAGTGTGAACGCCAGATGATACCAGGTTTTTTCCAGTAATATTTTATCAGCCGATGCAGTTGCCAAAGGTGTTTGGGCACCCAAATCAGCAGCCTGATTGTTCAAAGTTACTACCGGTCGCATGTTTACCAATGCAAGGTAAAGTTTCAGATTGTCTTCGGCAAAAATCACCTTGCGGAAGCCGGAATTAGATAATTCGGGTTTTATCCATGTTTCAAAAGAAATGGAATTATATACCAGAGAATCAGTGGTCATGGCATTTGCAGGATCGGTGAGCATTAGCTTGCTTTGACCATTGAAATACATGCTGGAAGTAGGGACAGGATTGTCGGTATCTACAACCACCTCAGCACCTTCCACTGCATTGCCACCCGTAAAACTTATTTTTCCACTGACAATACCGGTGCTGGTGCGGAAACCAATGGTCTTTAATGTATCGGAAATAACCGGGTCGGCACTACAATGACCTGTGGCACGTATCAAATACTCATACAATTGGTTGGCATCGGTATTCAGGTCCGGATAGCTTGTTGAATTAGAATTTGAAATAGTGGTGAGGAGAGTGAAAGTTTGCCCCGGTTTACGCCTGTAAATTTCAAAATTTTCTATATTGGCTTTCTTGTCGGGGTTGACAGTCCAATCTAAATCCACCTTTTTGTTAAAATAACCTTTAGAACCTTCAAAATGAGGTGTACTGTTGTACGTGAATACATTATTGTATTTTATAGGAACCTTGGCAGTGGTCGATGCCCCCGATGGTGTTGCTCCACAAGAATTGTACGCTTCAATCTTGTATTGATAATTCACACACATATTCGCTTGCAGGTCGGTATATGAACGGACACTGACAGCTATATCACTTTTCAGCAAATCATAATTGCCACCGTTGACGCTTCGGTAAATCCGAAATGCTGTTGCCGGTGCACCCGATTGCGTAAAACTCCAGGAAACAACCATATTACCACTACTAACAGAGGAGGTTACTGCTGTTGGAGCTGTTGTACATGGTTTATTGGGCGTGCCGTTGATAGATGCACTATAATTGAAATTGCCTTGATTTATTGCCGTAATATCATACATAATTGTTTGACCTAATGAATCAGATCTTAGAACCGAATGTGTAAATGTTGTACCGGTAATAGCTCGTGTTGTAATCCTTTCCCAAGAACCGGTGCCAATTTTTGCATCAATCCAATAACCCTCAGGAGTTGGACTATTAGCATCCCACTGAAATTTCACCACGCCGGTGCAATTTCCGGTAGAAGCATCTTCCATCACCCTGAAATTTTTTACCAGTGGAGGTTTCAGTATCGAAGTTGTAACATGGGCATCAGTTAAGTTTTCATATGTATCGGCTTCATAATAACCGTTGTCGTAACCGCGTGGATTGGTAGAATTGTACCATACCGTACGCATATAATAAACGTAATTGACTCCGGGAACAAGATTCGGATCTGCATCAACATAATAACTGTCGTTGGTTCGGCAAAGCAAAATGCCCCAACCTGTTTCGCTTTCTTTTCTACGGTATATCCAGTTTGTTGAGTAGGTGGTACCGCGAGTCCAGTCAAGCCTGATTTGGCTGTACTGCTGTGTAGCTCTCAATCCATAAGAGCGTACGGGTTGGGCAGGGTGATATTCTGTGGTTGAACGGGTGATGCCGCTTTCAACCATACTTTTATCGGCTGTGGTTGAATAAATATCCGTAGCTCCGGTAAACATGTTAATTTTCAAATAGTCGTTCAAATAAGCACTCCCCGGTTTGTAGGTATTGGCACCATCGAATGTTTTATTCCAAATATAAGCTATTTCAGCATCTGTGAATTTTTTTCCGCTCCAAATCCTATACCCCGAAATGTATCCTTTGAAATCATTAGCCCGGTTTGTATGGTCGCCAACGGTAACATGATACCAGGGAATATCACCAAGTGAAAAGGCACCTTCTGATACTTTCGCACCATCGATATACAAGCGCATCGTAGTTTTATCATACGTAATAGCGATATGTTTC
Source organism: uncultured Bacteroidia bacterium (assembly GCA_903927965.1). GTDB lineage: Bacteria > Bacteroidota > Bacteroidia > Bacteroidales > Prolixibacteraceae > JAAFHB01. Next base: position 11,348 of record CAIYPA010000060.1, read on the forward strand.
CATTTATTTTTAAAGTCGGCATCATAGTTAATCATATAGGTCTTAAGTTGGTTATATCCATCATTTATCTGTATTCTCCAGTCGGTTTGAGAATATTTTTCAAAATAAACATACAATGAATGGCCTGATTGTGACGTATTGGTATAAGCAGAAAAAATCACATAAAATTGGCTTGCTTCTGATGGTTCCCATGTACATTTGACCCATGTATCTATGTCAAACTCTTTGTTTTCCAACCATACGGTTGGGTTCTTGGTTTCGCTTTCGTTGGAGCCTTCCCTGATTTCCACATAGGAGTTATCTCCTGTGAAATACGGAATATTGGTCCAGGGTCTCTGTGTTTGGTTCTCGTTGATGCATGTTTGCGCATAACCTTGTGAATAAATCGCCAAAAAAATGAAAACCAGCAAAATCGTTGCCCAATTTTTCAAATTAATCTGTTTTTTCATCGTGCCCAAATTTTAAGTATATCGTATTGTTTGTTTGAATTCGTTTTGAAAAAAAACCTAAAAGAATATTTTTTGATAAAATTAGTCCATCAAAAAACTTTCTGATTAAGGGTAAACCTGTATTTTAACTAAGGGTAAACCCTTAGTTTTTAATCAATCAAAAAGTTCATTGGAAATATTTTTTGACCTGTTTTTAGGTATATTTGACATGACTAAAATTTGGTGCTTTCTGAATTTTAGTTGGATAATCTAATTTGATTATCAGATACTTACCAAACAAAAACAGCATCCGGGCATGAAAAGAATTTTCAACCTTTTTTATTTTTTGGTTTCATTCGTCCTGTGTTTTGGCATGTCTATGCAAACACTTGGACAGCAAGTTGTTGGAGAATCCGAATTCGACAGCATCTATCAAAAAGGTTTTAGCAGGTTAAATTCGAACATCGTTGTGTCTGTTGAATGTCTGAAAAAATTGGAATCATTGCACAGCCAGCTATCTCCGGTCCAAAGGGCAAAGACCAATTTTTTAAGGCTAAAAGTTATTTCCAGCAATGTAGAAGAAGCAAAAGCTTTGGAAAACAAGTTGTTCGCAGCACCCGACTCGCTTGGGCAACAAGATGCTCTGGTTTTTTCGGCCCGAAAGCTCCTTGAAAAATCGATGCCCGACAAGGCTATCCCCCTTTTGATGGATGCGCTTGATACAATTGAAAAAGGTTCCGATAAGGCCGACTTCTGCATCATTAACCTGTGCGAAGCCTACAGGGAAAAGCAGGAATATTCGAAGGGCATTGAGATGTTGAAGGATATCTTAATGAACAAAAAGGCTGTCTCGGATGAAAACAGGGCTTTTGCCTACAACCGGATGGCTGCCCTCTACAACGAATGGGGCTTTCCAAAAGCAAGCTACAACGATTCGGTTGATAAATACTCCGAATTGTGCATCGCCCTTTCCGAAAAAATAAACAGCCAATCAAACCTCGGTCTATCCCAGAACGAACTTAGCTATCAATACCTAGGTAAGAAACAATATGCCAAGGCACTGGGTCTGTCAAAAAAAGCTGTAACGAACTTTAAAGAATCAGGGATGGTGTTCAGCGCAATGAACGCGTTAATTAACCAAAGCAACATTTATAAAGGGCTGAAAGAATATGACCTTTCCCAAAAAGCTGTTGTAGAGGCAACTGAGCTTTGCCAGATAGAAGAAAACAGGAACCTTTTCATGCGGTTGTACCTTCAGTTGAGCAATATCAGTTACTCGAACGAAAAATATAAGGATGCCTGTGATTTTTTGACAATCAGCCGCGAACTCCAGCTCGATTTCTTCAGGGACCGGATAAATGTCCAGATCAACGAGCAATCGGCCAGGTTTGATTTATTGATGAAGGAACAAAAAATCGGTGAAGAAAAGCAGAAAAATGAATTTCGCAGGAAACAGATTTTATTTCTCATCGTGACAATGATTGTTTTGTGCATTGCATTTGTTGCCAGTTTTTTCTATTTCAGGATCAAAAGAAAGGAGTCGATCAAACAACAACTGATTGAGGCAGTGGTTGAAACAGAGGCCATTGAAAGAAAGCGGATCGCCAGGGACCTTCACGATGGGTTGGGCCCGGTTTTATCAGCCATCAACCTCTACTTTCAGGCATATTTGGATGCAAGGGATACCGAAAAGGAACAAATCCGGGATAAAATGCAAACGGTTATTTCGGGTGCCATCGACGAAGTTTCCCGGATTTCGCACAATATCAGTCCGCATATCCTTGAGAATCATGGCCTGATTACAGCTTTGAACAATTTTATTGCCCCCTTGGTCAACAGCGGCAAATTGGATGTGGAATTTACGTCCGATTTTTGCGGGCGGGTTGAACTGAACAAGGAATTATCGGTTTATCGCTGCATAACCGAATTGCTCAACAACACGATGAAACACGCCCGAGCTTCAAAGATTTCAATCGACATCAGGAGCAAGGGCAAAGTGTTGTACGTTTCTTATGCCGACAATGGAATGGGATTCGAAACAAGCCATCGGCAACCTAAAGGAATGGGATTGTCGAACATTAAAAACAGGGTCGAAACCTTTGGTGGCAAACTGTTGATCGAAAGTTCGCCGAAAAAAGGCATCAAAGTAAACATTGAAATTCCAATATAATATCAGGCCATGTCAGAAATAAATATTGCAGTTATCGACGACCACGATTTGTTCCGTGAAGGCATTATATTGGTATTGAGCCAGATAGATGGGTTTAATATCGTTTTTGATGCCTCCGACGGCAACCAGTTTGTTGAAGCACTGAACCATCTAAAGGTGGATATCGCCCTGATGGACATTGAAATGCCTGCAATCAACGGGATTCAAGCCACAATCAATGCCCTTAAGGTAAATCCGGATTTGAAGGTAATAGCCCTCACGATGTTTTCGGATACCGGCCATTATACCCAGATGATCAATGCCGGAGTTAAAGGGTTTATCCTGAAAAAAACCAATAAGTTCGAGCTGCAGCAAGCCATCACCACCGTTTACCTGGGTTGCAGTTATTTTAGTCAGGAAATTCTGAAAAAAATGGCATTTCAATCCTTACATTCCAATCAATGCAATCAGCTTACAGCACGGGAAATGGAGGTGTTGGACTTGATATGCAAAGGCTTAACCTCACAAGAAATAGCAGGTAATTTGTTTATCAGCATCAAAACCGTAGAAGTCCATCGTGGGAATATCTTTTTAAAAACCAATGTCCGCAACACTGCCGAACTGATTATCTGGGCGGTAAAAACAAATTTAATCACCATTGAATAAAGGTTATACGGCTCCAAGTATCACGTTGGCATCAATATTCAATTGTTTTTGTATCCTTCGTGCTACCTGCAAAGTAGGTTCCGATTTTCCTGAAAGATATTCACTTACCCTGGGGGGGCTTATCCCAAGCATTTCAGCCAGGTTCCGTTGTGTAATATTCATTTCCTCCATCCGTGCTTTCATTACATCACTAAGCGATAATTTACCGATCGGGTAATGCTCTTTTTCATAGGCTACTACCAAATCGGTCAAAAAATCAAGTTCAATCAAATTTTTGTCCGTCACAGGTGTAAGATCGTCCACTATTTCCACAAGTTCATTCACCCTTGTCATTATGGCTTCATATTCTACTTTGGTTACTATCCGTTTCATAGATTTAGCTTTTTAAATTATTGAACAATCTTTAATTTTGTCATATTCTATGTGTGTCCCAATAAACCGGATATATACGATTTTAGGTACAAAAAGGATTAACGCTATCAATCTGTAAGTGTTACCTTTGACATTGAATACATATCGTTTATTCCCCACATGATCAACGCTGTTAAAAGTCTGTCTTATATCTGCAAAACACTGCCAGTGGCTTTGCTCTGTTTTAATGTACCATTCGTCCAATGCTACTTTTACATCGGTATGCAATGCTGTATATTGTTCAATGGCTTTGTAGGTGATTATTCTCACTGCTTGTTTTATTCTGATGCAAAGATAATCCATTTATTCTGGATTACAAAACAAATATTACAAATTACAAAACATTCAACTTCCTAAAAAAAAACTGAAATTAGGGGTTTACCCTTATGCCAAATACAAGTTTACCCTTAGACCAAATACAGGTTTCCCCTCATACGCGCTGTTTGACCAATCCCTAAATTTGTTCAAATTCTTGAATTTAAGCGAAAGATATGAACATAGCTATCGTAGAACAGAGCAAACCTTACCGCGAAAGCCTCAAAATACTTCTAAACCAGATACAAGATTTTCGGGTCATACTCGACACAGACAATCATTCGGACTTTCTGAATTTTCTTAAAACAGATACGATCGACATTTTATTCCTCGATTTTGAATGTATCGAAACTGGGGGGGCAGAAATTATGCTCAACTATTCAAATAGCTTTCCTACCTCCAAAATTATTGTCCTTTCCTACTCACTTGAAATATGCCGGTATGAAACCATCCTACAAACCTACCGATTGGATGTAATGTTGAAAAATTCCACCAAAAAAGACTTCGAAAATCACATCATAGAAGCAGTAAATAAAGCAATATCAATACAATAACAAAATAAATATAAATCATTATGAAAAAGAAGCTAATTAAGGTCATTGCATTGCTTATGGTTTTGGCCATTCACGTTCAGTTGCGGGCACAAACACAATCGCCACGTAAAGCCCTCAGTTTCGACGGGGTAAATGATTATGTTTCCGGAACCGGAATCAGTACCAGCCTCACTGCTATCACCATCGAAGCATGGGTGTATAACAATACGTTGCCTTCGGGCGTAGTTCAGAGGTATGTAACCATTAACCCCGAAGTGGCAGTATTGCGCTACGACGGAAGTGCTTCAGGTGGAACCAATGAATTGCATTTCTATATTAAAAACACGAGTGGCTCCATTGTTAGTCTTAGGGTTGACAATGTGCTCTCCACCGGAACATGGATGCATGTAGCCGGTACATACGATGGCGCAACTATGAAATTGTACCTGAACGGCAAACTCCTGAAAAGTGGCGCTGCCGTAGGTCTGACTGCTCCTACGGGTGCTTTTTCATTAAGCGCAAGCGGCTCGGAAGCATTTAACGGAAAAATGGATGAAGTGAGCGTTTGGAATTATGCCCGTACAATGTCGGATATCCGCGAAGATATGTACCGCACAGCACCCATTGCCAATGCAAACCTCAAAAATTATTGGCAGTTTAACAATGGAAGCAACACTACATTAACCGACCTGAAAGGAACAGCCACCGGTACGCTCAACAATATGACAAGCGCCAACTGGATAGCTTCCACCATTCCGTTTTCAGCAGGCGCTGTAAATACCCAAAGAGTTGCGGCTACAGGCACAACAACCTTTACAGGAACTGGTTTGACGATGAATTTTACAGCCAAAAGCGGTATAGATACCCTATTGGTTAGCAGGATTGATACCCTGCCAAATAACAGCCCAACAGGGGTCAACACCGTTTTCAATTCCCAATATTGGGTGGTCAACCGTTTTGGCTCAGGCACCTTCACTACAAGCCTGACTTTTACGCTAAATGAAGACTTAACTGCATCCGATGAAGCTATGCCGGGCAACATTGTTCTTTATAAACGGGGCAGCAATGCCGATGCAGGCTGGACACTGCAGGCTTCTGCAACATCTGTAAATGCAGCAGCCAATCAAGCTACTTTTAATGGAATTAGCGGTTTCAGTCAGTTTATTGTTGCAAGGGACCAGTGCCTTGTTTATATTCCCGATACCAACTTTAAGAATGCGTTGTTGGCCATACCCGGACTTGATGCAAATAGCGACGGCAAAATCCAATGTTCGGAAGCCACAGCGAAAACAGGTGAAATCAATGTAGGTGGCAAAAGCATCTCTGATATAACTGGAATTGCCGCTTTTACAAATATAACTCAATTGGATTGCAGCAACAATCTATTGACGGCTTTGGATGTATCATCAAATACGGCCTTGACTTATTTGGATTGTTATAGTAACCAACTTACCACTTTGAATGTAACCGGTCTTGCCTCCCTTTCGTACATTGATTGTTCGCACAACAAATTTACTGGATACGATTTTTCCGGTCGCACTTCACTCACCGAGATTTATTGTAACCATAATCTGTTGACAAGCTTAAACATTTCGGGACTTGCTTCCCTTACGACAATTGACTGTTCTGACAATCGTCTTGCAACGTTAATTCTTTCAGGTATTGGTCTTACCTCTCTTAACGAGATTTACTGCAACAACAATTCATTGACGGGTTTAAATGTTTCAGGACTTACTTCCCTTGCTTACATCGACTGTTTTGAAAACCAAATCGGAAGTTTGGATTTTTCCACAAATACAGGTTTGCATAAATTGGATTGCAACAACAATTTATTGGCAAGTCTGAATGTTGCCGGAATTACATCGCTTTTGACAATTTACTGCCAAACAAATCACCTAACTTCATTGGATGTTTCAACAAATACTGCACTTATCCGCTTGCACTGTTCCACCAATTTATTCACAAGTTTGAACGTGAAGAATGGAAATAATTCAAACTTTGTAGAATTCCATGCGATTAACAATCCCGATTTAAAGTGTATTCAGGTAGATAATGCAACATGGTCAACTGACCACTGGACAGATAAAGACGCAACTGCAAGTTACAATACGGTTTGCAGCACCTGTGCGGTAAACATTCCCGATGCAAACTTTAAGTCAGCTTTGCTGGCCATACCCGGACTTGACGTAAATAGCGATGGCAAAATTCAATGTACCGAAGCCGAGGCTTATACAGGGGATATTGATGTGGAGAACAAGAGTATTGCGGATTTGACCGGAATTGAATCTTTCAAAAATATTGAATCGCTAAACTGCAAACGCAATCAATTGACTACTTTGGATGTTTCGGCAAACACATTGCTTCAATATTTTTATTGTAGCAATAATTTATTGACAACTTTGAATGTTTCTGGCCTTACCTCTCTTATCGAGAGTTACTGTGAAAACAATCAATTGGCAACTTTGGATGTTTCTTCAAATGCGTCGCTCCAGAAATTGTATTGTGGTAACAATGTATTAACGACATTGAATGCCACTGGCCTTACTTCACTTTCAACCGTTGATTGTTCCCATAATCAATTGTCAGGTTTGAATGTTGCAGGTAACACTTCACTTTCTGAGATTTACTGCAACGACAACCTGTTGACAAGTTTGAATGTTACCGGTCTTTCATCTCTTTCCGCCATCGACTGTTTCAACAATCAACTGACAAGTTTGAATTTCACTTCAAATACAGCTTTGGAGAGTTTGAAATGTTACAACAATCTGATAACAAGCCTAAATGTCACAGGTCTTTCTTCCCTTTTAACGTTCTACTGCCAAACCAACCATCTTGCATCATTGAATGTTTCAACAAATACGTCACTTGACGACTTCCGTTGTGACGGCAATTCATTGACAAGCCTAAGCGTTTCGGGGGCAACAAATATAACGACATTGAATTGTACCGGCAACCAACTTTCTTCACTTGACGTTTCCACAAATATTAATATTGAGAATTTATATTGTGGCCAAAATGTACTGACCGGATTGGACGTTTCCGAAGTTGCTTCACTTAATAGTCTCGACTGCAACGACAACCATTTGACAAGTTTGGATGTTTCATCAAATTCGTTGCTTGTGCATTTAAATTGCTTCAACAATTCACTATCAAGTTTGAACGTAAAAAATGGGAACAATTCCCATATGAATACGTTTAATTCAACTGGAAATCCCGACTTAACCTGTATTCAGGTCGATGACGCTTCATGGTCAACCGCACACTGGCCAAACAAAGATGCCGCGGCCAGTTATAATACAGATTGTAGCCCATGCGCCGTAAACATTCCCGACGACAACTTTATAGCCGCATTGCTGGCAATAAACGGAATTGATGAAAATAGGGATGGCATTATTCAATGTACTGAAGCCGAAGCCTATACAGGTGAAATTAATGTAAATGGGAAAAGCATTGATGATTTAACTGGTATTGAGGCTTTTACAAACATTGCACATTTAGATTGTCACGACAATTCATTGCTCAATTTGAATGTTACATCAAATACAAAACTGACTTATTTGGATTGCAGCAACAATTATTTGACCACTTTGAATTTTTCAGGCCTTACTTCCCTGCTCAGTTTTTACTGCAACAACAACGAACTGTCAACTTTGGATATTTCCAAAAATACTTCGCTACAGAATTTGTTTTGTGGCACCAATAATTTGTCGGAATTGAAACTTGCCGGCCTTACATCCCTTTCAAACTTTGACTGCTCCAATAATCAATTGACGGGTCTGAATGTCGCGGGATTTGCATCCCTTGCTAAAATAGATTGTTCCGAAAACCAACTTTCTGATTTGGATTTATCCTCGAATACAGTTTTGACCAGTTTGGACTGCCACCACAATTCATTGACAAGTTTGAACGTTAAAAACGGGAACAATACCCACATGACCGGGTTTAATGCAACGAGCAATCCCGATTTGGCTTGTATCCAAGTTGATGACGCGGCCTATTCGGCTGCCCACTGGCCAAATAAGGATGCAGGGGCAAATTATCGCGCATCCTGCATTGTGATCATTCCCGATGCCAACTTTAAAGCGGCTTTGCTAGCAATTGCAGGGCTCGATGCCAATGGCGATCACGAAGTTCAATGCACCGAAGCTGCCGATTATAACGGTGAAATCAATGTGTCGGGTAAAAGTATTGCTGATTTAACTGGAATTGAATCCTTTACAAATATTCCATTGTTGAATTGCAGTACCAATCAACTGACTGCTTTGGATGTTTCTTCAAATACTTTGCTCGAGAATTTGAATTGTGGTTCCAATTCATTGACGACTTTGAATATTTCAGGTCTTCATTCCCTTTCAATCATCGATTGCTCCCATAATCAATTGTCAGCTTTGACTATTGCAGGTTTCACATCACTTTCTGAGATTTACTGCAACAACAATCTGATAACAAACCTGAATGTCACGGGTCTTACTTCCCTCTTGACGTTTTACTGCCAGACCAACCATCTTTCATCAATGGATGTTTCAACAAATAAGGCACTTGACGATTTTCGATGTGACGGCAATTCATTGACAAGCCTGAACGTTTCGGGGGCAACAAATATAACGACATTGAATTGTACCGGCAACCAACTTTCTTCACTTGACGTTTCCACAAATATTAATATTGAAAATTTATATTGTGGCCAAAATGTACTGACCGGATTGGACGTTTCCGAAGTTGCTACCCTTAATAGCCTCGACTGCAACGACAACCATTTGGCAAGTTTGGATGTTTCGTCAAATTCGTTGCTTGTGCATTTGAATTGTTTCAACAATTCACTGACAAGTTTGAACGTAAAAAATGGGAACAACAGCCATACAAATACATTCAATGCAACTGGAAATCCCGACTTGACCTGTATTCAGGTCGATGATGCCGTATGGTCAACCGCCCATTGGACAAATAAAGATGCAGATGCAAGTTTTAGTAATGATTGCACACCACCTTGTATTGTAAATATCCCAGATGTAAACTTTAAATCTTTATTATTGGATGATGCAAGTATCAATACAAATGGTGATGATGAAATTCAATGTACAGAAGCAACTGCTTATTCAGGAACGCTTAGCGCAACTTCGTCCAATATTAAAGATTTAACGGGTATAGAAGCTTTTACAAATATCAACGGATTGAACTGTAATAAGAATGAAATAACCTCTTTGGATTTAACATCCAATACAAAGATTGTAAACTTGGACTGTTCCGATAATGCATTAACAAGTTTGAATGTAACAGGTCTTTCTTCTCTTTCAAATTTTGACTGTAACTCGAATCAAATAAATACTTTAAATGTTTCTACAAACACAGCTCTCACTCAATTGAAATGTTACAGCAATTTATTGACAACTTTAAACTTATCGACAAATATTGCCCTGACAAATCTGGTGTGTTCAACAAATCAACTTACAACTTTGAATGTTTCCGGTCTTTCTTCTTTGAATTACTTTGAATGTTCCTTTAATCAATTAACAAGTTTTGATTTATCAGGGCAAGGTCTCACTTCACTCTCTACGCTTTACTGTAACGAAAATTCATTAGCAAGTTTAAATGTCACCGGTCTTTCTTCACTTACAAAAATTTACTGTTACACGAATCAACTTTCTGCTTTGGATTTGACATCAGATACCAACCTTGAATTTATTGATTGTCATAACAATTCACTGACAAATTTGAATACGACCGGACTTTTATCTTTAACGGATATTGAATGTTACGACAATCACCTAACAAATTTAAATGTTTCTTCAAATACTTCCCTTGTTTTTTTTAATTGTCAGAACAATTCATTGGCAAGTTTAAATGTTAAAAACGGGAATAACGTCAATATGTCAAATGCATTTGATGCAACAAAAAATCCCGATTTAACTTGCATTCAAGTGGATGATGCGGCATATTCAATTGCCCATTGGCCAAACAAGGATGCTACGTCAAGTTACAATTGCGCCACCTGGACGGGTGATCTCACCACCGAATGGAACAATGTCAATAATTGGAGCCCTAAGGTTGTCCCTACCGCCAACTATGGTGTCATAATCCCCGATCAAACCAACGATCCTGTTGTCAATGAGGCTTCTGCGACTCCTGCGGTTTGCAACAGCATGACCATTCAGTCGGGAGCTGCCCTTACAATTGCACAAGGAAAAGCGCTTACCATCAATGGCAACTTAAACAATCAGGCCGGAATTACTGGGTTAACAATCAAGTCTGGCGACCTTATTTCTGGCGACATTGGCACAGGTTCGTTGAAAATTATAGGAAAGGTATCAGGATCGGCAAAGGTGGAACGGTATATGGCTCCCGATGTGTGGCACCTGATCTCTTCACCAACGGCCAACCAACCGATCATCAATTTCCTGACTTACAACACCGACATTGCCACAACGACTGCCTCTGCACCCTATACCTATGCAATGAAGAATTACAATGATGCAGGGACAGGTTGGGCAACCCAATATTTTAAGGATGGGAAATCCTCAGAGGACCTTTTTGGGACAGGAAAAGGCTATTTGGTCCGGACCGTAGGCCCTACCGTTTCAAAGATTGCCTATTTTGAAGGTACACTAAATACCTTGCCGATAGGAACCAGCGTACCTGTAATTTCGGGCTGGAACCTCGTTGGGAATCCGTTTACCTCTGCGATCAGCATCAATTCGGCAGCAGGAACTGCATCGGGCGGGGCCAACCTTATCGGCGTCAATACCGACGCATTGACAGGGAGTTATGCGGCGATCTATGTGTGGGACGAAACAAAATCAACCACCGAATATCAGGTTGTCAACAATTCGAGCGATGCAACTTATGCACAGGTTGGCCAGGGGTTCTTTGTAAAATCTGCGGTTGCGGGAAATTTGAACTTTACTTCGTCCATGCAGGCACACCAGGGAACTGCCCCATTTAAAGCAGCCACTGCGCCAACTCCACAGATTAAACTGATCGCAGGAAGCAGTGCAGGTAGATCCTCTACAATCATCAAATTTATCGAAGGGACAACCGCCGGATTGGATGTTGGTTACGATGCCGGAATGTTTAAAGCCGATCAGCCGATTGCCCTCTACACCAAACTTGTCGAGGACAATGGCGTTGATTTCCAGTTGCAGTGCCTCCCACCAACCGGCTACGACAAAATGGTCATCCCAATCGGCATCGACTCCAAAGCCGCCGGCGAAATAGTCCTAAGTGTCGAAACCGTCCAATTAGACCCCACCTGCAAGGTAATTTTGGAAGACAAGCTAACCCACACATTCACAGATCTTTCCAAGAACAGCTACAAAGCAGCTATTTTGGCCAACACTGCCGGAACCGGAAGGTTTTACCTACACACTGGCGACATCGTGAGTGGCGTGGAAGATCAGGTACTGCCAGGTAGGCTAACTGCCGATGCCAGGGGCAATACCGAAATCCGTATAATCGGCGAAGTAGGCAATGGTGCGGTTGCTACGTTGTTCAATAGTTTGGGTCAGGTGGTGCTATCGAAGAAATTGGGTGCCGGCAACCTCAACATGATTGGACTTCCCAATCTATGTAGTGGTGTTTATTTCCTGAAAATCAATGACAATGTTGATTCACAAACAATTAAGGTGATGGTGA
>CAIYPA010000061.1 GCA_903927965.1 uncultured Bacteroidia bacterium
CGTGCCAGGGGCTGTGGTAGTTGCAAAAAGTTGGCTCCCTTTTACGCTGCCAGTAGCAACTACTGTGGCAGGGGTCAAATTGGCACCGCTAAACTCTATATGTGCCTCATCAGTCGTAGGATAAGATACAACAGCTCTTAAACCATTGGCTTCACCCGTCGTTACGGTTTGAAGCGTACCGCCATAAGAATTTAATGTTCCTGCAGATACAAATAACCCATTACCGATTAACAAGGGTTGAGGTTCCGCATCTGAACCCGAGAAATTGCCTAAAATAAAACCCGATGTAATTTTTTCAATTTTACTTAAGGTAACGGTGTTGTCTTTAATATCGTTGGTCTGTACTTCGCCATCCTTTATCATTCCTGTGAGTACTTTATCGGCACCAATTGTAAGTATGTCAGAATTTGGAATGCCGTTTACGTCGCCGGTGTGGGTAGCATTGCTGATCTCTTTGACCTTATTATAATATTGCGATTCAAGAATGTTGTCCGTGGAGAGCAATGGGACTAAGGCCAGATATTCTTTGCTTGTATTCACATCAATTAAAATAGTGCCCATGGGGACATCTTGCCCAAATTTCATAACCGCATTGGGGAGTTTAATAATTAGACCTTGAGATCCTGAATCATTGGTAGAATTGGGATCTGTTGCAAGCCTCTTCCAAACCGGGGATGCAGGAGTCCCGCCATTGTAGTAGAATCCGGGCAAAACATTATTAAGGATTGTCCCGGCCGTAGCAGTGTTGTAAATCAATAAACTTGTAGCTGGATTTGCGATCGTTATGGCATCGTCGGTTCCCGACAAGGCAATTTGTGGTATCAACAAACCTTTGTTCGAAAATTTTACGTCAAGCCCTGCCGAACCATTCGGTAAGCTGCCATCGGTATTGATCCCTATCTGGGAGAAGACAAAATTGCTTGTGAGCAGGACTAGAACGAAGAGAACAGTTAATTTTTTCATTTTACATTGTTTTTATTTGAGTTATGAACTTATGTTTTACAATTTTGTATTTAATCTGAATACAGATACTGCTGTCCATTTTCATAGAATCAACAAGAGAAGGAAGAACAGAACGTCCTTTTTAGTATGTCTTAGCCGGTGGCCTGAATTTTAGGGAGTATTATAGTTTCGTTTTACAATTTTTCACTTAATAATTAGTGGTCAAAAATTCTTGCTAATGAACAATAATTTCCATAGTTGTTGTGTCGTTTGTACATTTTGATGCGTTTGTTCCTGGTTGTTGGATATTAAGTTGAACGACATAATTGCCTGGATTTAAAAATATTACCTTTATGGAAGAGGTGGCAAAAGTTGATGATGGTCCAAAAGATCCACCTGTTTTCACCCATCCTGCATTTGGCGTAACCGACCAGGTCCTGACATAATTTGAGCTACAATTTGTTCCTGAAAAGTAATTGCCAGTAGATGAATCGGTAAATGTAGTTTCTGTATTTATATTAATGTTTGGATCTGTATTTGAATCAAATGAAGCTACTGGTTTTTCGGTAACCTTTACAGAACTTGTTGTTTCAGATGTAGTACATGGGTTGCTGATCCTGAATGAAACAGTATAAGAATTGTTGGCTAAAGCTTTCCCACAAGAGGTGCTTGTAAACAGGTGAGAAATTTCTTTGGGCAATGTTTCCTGTGTATAAGTCACATCTGTCGAGCCATCGTCTACTGACAGGGTATAAGTTGTTCCCAGCAGATTATTCTCAGTACCTATTACAGACCAGGTAAGGGTGTAAGGGGCACAATCGGAAGTATTTCCCATACTTACCAAACTACCGCCTGGCGCATTGCCACGAAAGAATTGGTATGTTTTTGAAGAAGAACAGTTTAAAACCGAATTAATTACAGTGAGTACAATTTTAAAATAGCCCAAAGAAGTGTATTGATGTGTTGCAAAATCAGCATTAGTTGCAAAATTTAATAACGTTTCGGGTAACCCACCATCTCCCCAATCAATTATATATCTTGTATTTGAGGCAGTCGTGCTGCTTCCATTGTAAACTTTGAAGGTATAATCAGGGTTTAAGTTGGATGATGTGCAATTTAAGAATGTACCTGATATATAGAGTGTACCATCTTTTGTATTGGAAATGTCAAAAGAAGGATCCACGTTGCAAATCCCTTGGTTTAAAAGAGTTTTAAACAAAACTTCATTGCCATAACTTGTTCCCGCACTGTTTGTTGCATAAGCCCTTAAATGATATGTAGTATTATCGGTAAGTCCGGTAAGATTGCTCGTAAAACTACCGGTACCTGTTCCATCGGTTGTTTTTGAGGAATCGGTTGTCGGGTTTGCTGATGTGCTCCAGCAAACGCCGCGGGCTGTCACCGGTACATTGCCCTCGGAGGCAACGTTTCCGCCACTAGTGGCTGTAGTTGTAGCAATGGAAAAAACATTTGAAGTTGTTAGATTCGGTACAACCTGTGTATCTTTGATACAGCGCACAGAAAAACCGAAAACCTTATTGTAGTTTCCTAAAAGAGCATCGCTAATCTCCCAGCCCATGTATCTGCTCCTGGCAATTTGTGTTGAGACATCATTAGAGGACCACCAGAAACCGCCGATGCCAATGTGGAAGAACAACAACCCAACGATGTCACGGTAGCCCCCCGGAACGGCAGTAAAACCATTGCTATTATTGGCCCCCATATTTGGAGTTAACCAGTGCGCTGTTCCTGTTTCTTTTAGTTTGCCACCAGCAACGCTTTCACCACCAAGAAAGGTAGTTAAAGTTGTCCATTCCGCATCCGTGGGAACGTGCCATCCCTCTGGGGCAATGTTGCGGCTGTCAGCAACAGCATACCAATTGTACAACCCACCATAGATAGCTTTATCTGCTGGATTGTTGTTGTACCAACAATAAGCCCCAGTAGCCGAAGCTGCCCAACTTGCATTTTCTGTTACATTTGAAATCGAGTCTCCGTTTCGGTATTTGGTGGTTTTTAGATTTTCGGCCATCCAGGTTTGAGTGCCAATGGTAATGGTTTTGTATTCATTGCCGTCTATGTCGGTCATCGTTCCGTATGTTAGGTTGGGATTGAAGTTTAACTCATCTGCCTTGGCAAGTGTTTTAAAGATAATTTCATTCCCATAACCTGTTCCTGCACTGTTTGTTGCATAAGCCCTTAAATAATAGGTCGTATTTTCGGTAAGCCCGGTGAGGCTGCTTATATAACTACCGGTACCCATCCCATCGGCTGTTTTTGAAGAATCGTTTGTCGGGTTGTCAGAAATGCCCCAGCAAACGCCACGGGTTGTTACCGGTGCGCCACCGTCTGAGGTAACATTCCCGCCACTGGTGCCAGTGTTTTGGGCAATGGCGGTAACTTCTGTGGTTATGACAGTTGGCTCCATAAAGGCTGTGGCCAACCGGATCCACGAACCGGCTATAAACATAGATAAGGCACCTGTGCCTGTCGGCCCGCAATCGGTGCAATAAACAATCAGTCCGTTGGCAGGATTGACAATCGCATTGATCTCCGCGCGGGCCATGCGGGGAGGCAGCAACCCTTTGTTCTTGGATTTAACATCGAGCATCGCCGAACTATCAGGCAGACTGCCATCGGTATTGACCCCAATTTGGGAGAAAATAAAACTGCGTGTGAGCAGGATCAGCAATAAAATTAAGGTTAGTTTTTTCATAAATCTTTATTTAGTTAATATATAGGCAATTAGAGCTTATCAGATGTTGCTTTTTTGTTTATGGGCAATTTTTTTGGAATGGCGTATTTATTGTGTTTTGCCCGCGTAAAATACAAAATTTAAACCAACATAAATCCATAATATCCTGATATTTTTAACGATGTAACAGTTGGTAGGATATTTCCTATAATTGGTTGGGATTTTCCAACAGTTGGTAGGTTTTGGCTCATAATTGGTAATATGAGATCATCAACTTGGGCATTAAAACGGGTTTAAATGGCAGTAAATTCACCAATTTTGACTTGTCGTCTGCCTAAAAACGGTAGATTGGTGGAGATGTAGTGATAGCCCCACTTCGAGTGAGACTGGCACTAACCTTAAACCAGAAGAGGTCTTTCACGATTTGTCCATAATGACAAGTTGGTAGTTGGTCTCGCATGTTTAAATAGGATGTGCCAATGCTCTTGTTTGAAAAGTCAAAACCTGACAGCGTCAGAGACCTGTCAGCGTTGGATCAAGAAAGAATGGTTATGGAAGTCAAAAACCCGATGGTGCCGGAGACCTGTCGGTGTTTGGATTATAATTATTAAACGACTCTGTCAGGTGCTTTGCACGCTGACAGGTCGTTTAATATTTCAGGACAACGATTTCCGGTCGTTTTACCTTTTATCTTTGAAGAACACTTTTTTGGTCACTTTATTGACCTTGCAGAAATAAATACCGGGAACGACCTTTTGGCCGGAATCGTTGGTCCCGTCCCATTTTAGAAGCAATTGCCCTTCGTTTGTCGCGTTGAACAGGTGTTTGATGCGCTGTCCTAAAAGGTTGAAAATA
>CAIYPA010000062.1 GCA_903927965.1 uncultured Bacteroidia bacterium
AGGTGGTTTGGAACGCCAATCGGGGGATCCCTTCTGATTTTATCAGCCTTTTTAAAATAGACATAAGCGGAATCAAAGTCGGCAGCCACCTTGGTGCAGGTTTCGTGCTTTGAAAGCCTTGGTATATCCCACTGATCATCGGGTCCAATTACTTTTGTAATATATGGCATTGGCCCCCAAAACTCGAACAGGGTGAAATGGCAGAGTGCCCTGACAAAATAGGCCTGGCCTTGCAGGTCATCTTTTTCCTGTTGCGTGGCATCCTCAATCTTGCTCACATTCTGAAGTGCCATATTGGCCCTTCTAATGGTAATGAAACAAGTCCATAGCACCGGGTTTCTTGAACCGTCGTAGGTCAACTTGTTGACGATGGTCTCAGACATATTGCCCGATTTCCAGGCGTGCCCTTCCATATAACGACCCATGTCGGCACAATCCGTTACCCCTTCAATCGAATACTTCTGGTCCCATGCGTCCCAATAGAAAGGGAAACAGAGCTTGATGTTAAAATCGGACCAAGTGGTGCTCGACCACATGCTGCCTGCTTGCAGCAATGTTCCTGCATACACGGCATCGAAATAGCTCTTAAAGTTGGTAAGCCTGGTAAATATTTGATCTTCAGTCAATCCCTGTTCAGGGGACTTGTCGAGATAGTTGTTCAGAAACTTATCTACGCACGAAACTGAAAGGAAAACCGTTAACCCGGCGAAAAATATATAGCTAATTATTTTTTTCATGATATCTGTCTTTGTATTTAGAATGCAACTTTAATACCCAACCTGAAAGATGCCATTATAGGATAATATCCCTGATAGAAATTTGTCGCTTCCGGATCACCTTCAACCAACGGGGTTATGGTGAAGAGGTTGCTTCCACTAGCATATACCTGAAGATTGGAAACCCCAATTGCATTTTTCAGAACACCCACATTTTTGAATGTATATCCGAGAAATAAATCTTTCAGACGAATGTAGGAGGCATCCCTGAAGAAGCGGCCCTGAATAATGGTCTGGTATCCCCTGTCGGCCTCACCACCTCCCCAAACCAGGTTATCCTGGCTGGAACTTCCGCTGTAATGGAGTGTGGCATGTCCGGCATTCGGATTGGTCGGGGTCCAGAAATCAAGCTGAGAGGCATGCATACGCCAGTCACCTTTGATAAATTCAACTTCCCAAGCCTGGTTGTACTGTACATATTTTCCCTGGTTTCCTGCTAAGAGAAAGTTGAAATCAAATCCTTTCCAGCTAAACCCGCTCGAAAACGAATAGGTGATGGGTGGATAGGTCAACCCCTTGATCGGGTGCTTGTCGAATGCATTGACAGTTCCGTCAACCTTATAGTCAAGGAACTTGTAATCACCCACATAAAGTCTGGTAATGTCAACCGGGGAAACATTGTTGTGAATATCGTCAATGGAGGTGTAGTATCCGGATCCCGTAAGTGTAACACCGTTTAGCTCAAGTCCATCAAGTCCATACTCTGCATTCAGTGTCCCGGTGATAGGTTTACCGGCTTGTTTCATGTAATCGGGATAGCTGGCCGGGTCATCCTTGAAAATTACCCTGTTTTCATTAAATCCAAAAATGACTTTTGCAAAAAAATCGAAATCTTTTCCGAATTTCTTTTTGAAATCTATATCAATATCAATACCATGCTTTTTTACCTTACCAAGGTTAAGTTCCTTGATTGAATTTCCAATGAGGAAGGTTGTGCTTTTGGGACTCAGCAGCATTTGATCGCGGTATTCATCATAAAGATCAACATTAACGGAAAGTAGGTCTTTAAACAATCCAATCTCAACACCGATGTCACGTTTGTGCGCCCTTTCCCACTGTGCCGATGGGTTGGCCATCAGGTCTTCACTGATGTAACCACGGTTGTCCTTATAATAGGAACTCTGGTACAACCAACGGCTTTTTGCATAGTCGCTTCCAACATATCCGTCAGAATAACGAACCTTCAATTTGTCCATCCATGGAACAGCGTTTTTAAAGAAGGGCTCTTCAGAAACGACCCATCCTATCGCGGCTGAAGGGAAAAACCCAAAGCGGTTGCCTGGTGCGAACCGTTCGGAGCCGGTATATCCTACATTTGCCTCAAACAGGTATCTTCTGTTGTAGTCATAGGTTGCCCTTCCAACAAGGCCTTCATTGTAATAGGGGAAGTCGGCACTATTGTTTTTCTGTTGACGGTTGAACAATCCCATGGCCGAAACACTGTGTTTGCCAAACGTATTGCCATAATTAAGGGCCGCTTCATAATAATAGTCCGTGCTGTAGCTGTTCAGACCACCTACGTTGATATCAAGAGGTGGATTGAAATAATATTCCTGCGATTCAGCAGGGCTGTACTGATACCATGGATTTGCCCCAGCCACCCCAATCTTCGTGTAATCGAGAAGCCATGTTTGGGTTGAAGGGTTGGCGGTGAGTTGCCTGTTGTTGTTGTTTGAACTGACAGAAACTTTGGCATTGAGCTTCAGCCCCTTCAAAAGGAAACTGAGATCCTGGTTAAAAATAAGGTCGGTAAATAATCTTGAAGTAAGGTCCTTGTTAAATTGCCCCATGTTCATTGTGTTGTAGGGATTTCCAGTATATTCGCCAAAAGCGGCGGCATACCTCATTCCTGAATCGGTGGGATAATTTGGATCAGGAACCTGTTGTAGCACCCAAGCCGGGTAGTTTGCCGGGAACCTTGCGCCGCTGGTTGAAAAGAAATCTCTCCATGGGCTGCTGTTCGGATTGTTCTTCAGGTCAAGGGAACCTCCTGCATTCAGGGACAATACAGTCGTCTTTGTAATGTTAAAGTCGAGGTTTATCCTGTAATTGAAGAGATCATTGGTGTACCCCATATCATAAAAATTACCCTTTGTCTGTTTGAAAAAGCTCCCTTCATGTTGATAACCAAATGCAAGAAAGTATTTCGCAAACTCAGTTCCTCCCGATACGTTCAAATTGGCAGTTGAAATCGGCGCAAATTTTTTCGCGCAAACGTCAAACCAGTTAACATTGGGATATCTGAGTGCGTTAAGCGGTGAGGAGGGACTTTTATACTCATTGAGCGCTGATTGTGGGATTAGAGATGTGAACTGCTGACCATTCATATAGGCAACATTCAGATCGGACAAAGTAGTATAAGAATCAATATATTCCGGAAGTCTTGTAGCAAGCTGCACTCCAGCGGAAGCACTAACGTCCAATTTCGGTTTGCCAAGTACTCCCCGTTTTGTCGTTACAATGATAACACCGTTAGCACCCCTGGCACCGAAAACCGCTGTAGCAGAAGCGTCTTTCAAAACAGAGATGGCATTGATCTCATTTGGGTTTACCTGTGTGAAATCGCGTTCCACGCCATCCACCAAAACAAGAGGAGCGCTACCGTTCCAACTTGAAACACCACGCACATAAATTTCAGCAGCATTGGCACCTGGTTCACCTTGTTGCTGAATGGTAAGGATACCTGAAAGCTTACCTGCGATTGCATTGGAAACGTTGGTTGCGCCGGCCTGCATAAGGGTGGCATTGTTGACCTGGGTAACTGCGCCAACCATGGTCTCTTTCTTCTGCGTTCCGTAACCAACCACAACAACCTCCTCGAGACCGATGGTACTTTCAGAGAGGGTCACATTGTAAACATTGGTAGAGGTGACTGGAACTTCTTTGGGTGTCAATCCCACAAAACTGAAAATAAGGGATTTGGCAGTGGAAGGGATCGACAGTGTAAATTTCCCGTCCATATCGGTGACAACACCGATTGTGGTACCTTTTAAGACAATTGATGCGCCCGGAATCGGAGCCCCATCATCGCCGCTCACCGTACCTGTAATTGTTTTTTGCTGTGCCGAAGCACTTAGTTGGGAGAGGGTGAAAATCCCGACTAAAAAAAACGTTGCAAAGAGCAGAAAATGTCTCTTCAGGAAAAAATTTTGCGTTGCATCATTTTTCATACATGTCCATTGAGTTAATTTTCGTTAATAAATTAGTTGAGCAAAAAACCGTAAAATCAGTTATATATCTGATATACAGTGTGTAATTGGCAATTATACCTTTAATCAGGTGTTGGACAAAGTTAAAAAATATATAATTTAAAAAAAGGTGTTAAAACTTTCTGAAAGGATTCAGGGAAATTGCAATCGATTGTATTTTGGTTAATACATTGGTTTATTGACAAATAGCATATTTACCGATTTCAAATATATGTTGTAAAACATGTATTCAAACTTAAACTATTTTTCAATGATTATGTCTGTGCTTTCAAATCAATCTCATTATTAAATCCTTAGGGATACATTCGGATTTGATTTCATAAATTGGTAACTTATAAGAGGAGCTACAAAAAGATATTTGATAAGATATTTGGCACAAAAAATCAAAAAGATCACGGATGTCCATTACGATACAACCTTCCCTGCCATGTATTCCGCTCTGAAATGCGTTTTTCAACTTTAGCTACAAACTCGTAATTTTTCATCCCCCATCTAGGGGCAACTACCATATTGTCGGGAGCCGAACTGACAAACCGTTCGACTACAATTGCAGGGTTCAGGTTTTCAAGATAATCGACCACCAATTCTGCATATTCCTCAACTGAGAAAAGACTGAACCTTTCAGGAAACTCTGCATACTCAACGGCCATTGCTGTTCCGGTATGTATCTGAAGTTGGTGAAGTTTGATATTTTCGACCGGAAGGGCCGAGACAGCCTTTGCCTGTTCGATGAAATCGGGGTATCCTTCCCCCGGCAAACCAAGGATCAGGTGGGCACAATTGTGGATATGTAGTCTCGCCGTTTCCTCAAAAGCCCTGACCGATTCTTCCCAGGTGTGCCCCCTGTTGATCCGTTCAAGGGTATTGTCCTTAACAGACTCGATTCCAATCTCTACCATAATATAATAGTCGTGCGACAACTCTTCAAGCAGGTCGAGTACCTCGTTGTTTAGACAATCGGGGCGGGTTGCAATCACCAGGCCAATCACCCCAGGGGACTTAAGTGCTTTCAAATAGAGTCTCCGGAGAACAGGGGCAGGGGCGTATGTATTTGTATAGGATTGAAAATAAACAAGATACTCCATAGTTGGGTACTTTCTTGAAAAAAAAGCTGTCCCATCTTCGATCTGTTTGGTCAGATTTGTCTTTGAATTGCAATAATCGGGTTGGAAAGTTTCATTGTTGCAATAGGTACATCCACCAACACCTTTGCTCCCGTCACGGTTTGGGCAGGTAAACCCTGCGTTGACCGATATTTTCTGTACCTTTTTATTGAAAAAAGCCTTGAAATAAGTCGAATAATCGTTGTATCTCTTTTTGTGACCCCAGGGATAGGTAGCCTCTTTTGTCATTTTAGCTCCGGATAGTATTTCTTAATCGTTGCCTTGCTTTCAACAGGAAGGTCTTTTAGTTGTACAGGTTTGTCCTGTGGGCGAATCCCTTTCTGGTTGATGTCGCCAAAAAAACTCCAATTGCGGGTACTGCCCGATACAGGTTCCTTGGCTTTCACATCATAACGTGTAAAATCGATCACCATTTCCGGGGTATTTTTCTGCCAGTCGCGCAAAATTGCCAACCTGAAATTCTTGTTCATGTACCATCGGATTTCGTTGTTAGCATCCGAACCTCCGATCCCTGATCCTTTTTCTTCAAAACGGTAGATAAAGGAGTTCTCTTTGTAATGGTTCCGCCAGATCAGGCCAAATTCTCCCTGAGTGATAAATTTCACATCTGGCCAACGTTTTTTGATTTCACTGAGCCAACCCGTCAAACCAGAAACATCGATTGGAAGGCTCAGTTCCCAGCAATTGGTGACCCAGCCAAATTGGTTCAGTTCAAAACCCTTGTCAAAATTAAGGGAGGTTGTATGGAGCATCTCCTGCAAACCTTTGTCCTTTCCGTATTTTCCCAAAGTTTCAATCGGACCGGCACCCATGCGGCTATTGAAACCACCTGCAAAACCTTCCCTTCTGGCTGCAAGAAAATCCATCGACCAACCATCAAGGTTCACACAATCGATAAAATCGTCCTTGCCCTGAGCCGGTTTGCAGAAATGTTCCTTTGATGGATAATAGGGATAACATACCGATCCTTCACCATCCTGATTGTCAATGGCATACTGGCTCCAGATATTTCCCTGGCAGACATGGATCCCCTCTTTTTCAGCCAGGTACTGCTGATTTGGTGCCGAAAGGAACCCAGCAACCACACTTAACGGACGATATCCTTTCCCTACAATTTCAGAGACCCTTGCCAAACCATCGTGCAAATCCTTGTTGACCTGCTCTGTTGAATTATAGGCATTGGCAAAGTAAGCTCCAGGAATAAATGTCACCTCGTCGCCATATTTGTAGTGGTAACTGGTTACCAGTTCCCTGATTTTTATATAGTTGGCGGTTGTATCGTGCAATGCGAGCCAGCTTAAGGCCCATGTGATTTTCGCACCTGGGAAACCTTTTTCGATGGCATTCCTGAATTCGATCAGTTTGGCAGGAGTATGCAAGTTCCGTTCATCGAAGCCTTTGTTTACATTTCTCGAAACCTCGATCTGGTTCACCCTGATCACCGAGTTAAAAGTCAGGAAGCGGTTTCCCATCAATGGGGTTTTCGCATCCGGTTTTTTACCATTTTTGAAGGAGGTAAATGCAAGTAGCAAAAGAAAACCAGTAAAGAAAATAAGTAATTTTTTCATAATTATATTAAGCTAATTTTATACAAGAGTATGGTAAGCAATAAATTATCCCTTTAAAGTTTCTTTTGAACGTGCCATAGGCATGAAATATAGGTAGAAACAGATAACTACGCACGGTATTTCATCCCGTCCGGGATGAAACTTTGTATATAATCTGATTTCTACCTATATTAAATCCTTTACAGGATTTTAAAATGAAATAAACTTACTTCTTCCCAAGCAACTCTTTTACCTTGTTGGCAAGGGCATCACCCCTCAGGTTTTTTGCGATAATCGTTCCCGATTCGTCGAGCAAAAAGTTGGCAGGGATAGAGTTGACAGCGTACAACCTTGCGGCTTCACTGCTCCAATATTTCAAGTCAGAAACATGTGTCCATGTCAATTGGTCTTTTTCGATGGCTTTCAACCAGTCCTCTTTCTTGCGGTCCAGCGAAACACCCATCACATCAAACCCTTTGGTTTTGTATTCGTTGTAAACCTTTACAACATTGGGGTTTTCGGCACGGCATGGGCCACACCAGGCAGCCCAGAAATCAACCAAAAGCAACTTTGATTTGCCAATTTTTGATGAGAGTGCCAAAGGTTTGTCGTTTACATCGTTCAGCGTAAACTCAGGCGCTTTCTGACCGATGGCAACAGTTTTCATGATCGCCACCCTGGCTTTAAGGTCCTTAATCATAGCGACTTTAGCAACCGATGTGTCGATTGTTGAAATAAGGGATTCAATTTCAGCGGCTTCCAGTCCATAACTCATACCCTGCAATACAGAAGGTGTAACATAGGAGGCAGGATGTTCCTTGATATACTTTTTGTCAAAGTCATTCTGTTCGGCCTCAATCTTATTGGAGACTTCCTCGCTGCTCTTGTCAAACTCGGCAATTTTTACTTTGTCGCCTGTTTTTTTAACCGCCTCGTATTCATCGCGCAATTGGCGCATCCTTGTTTCAAAAGGTTTCAACGATTCCTGGTACGCCATGTATTCGTCCTGAGTTTTTGAACCAGATACTTTGGCTTTGGAAAGTGAATCAACATTCCCTGTAATGGTCAGGTTGGCATTCTCAAGAAAAAACACAAGGCTTCCCCTTTTGCCCTTTTGGCTCAAATAAACCCTGTCGGGATATTGCACAGGGCCACCTTTTAATAGGAACTCCCCTTTTTTAACTACAGCAGAGTCAAGCGCCACAAATTTGCCAGCTTCCCTTTTCTGAAGCAGAACAGTGACAGTGTCAGGACCTGTAACTTTACCAGTTATAACATAATGGGGCCCTTTTGGCTCCGTATTGCATGAAGAAATAAGAACGGAAAGAATCAGCAGAAAGAGGAAGTTTTTCATAAATATTAAAATTGATTGTTCGTGATCATTTAATTAAATAAGTTTGTAAAAGTAGGAATTTTATTAAACCAATAAACTTATTTTTCGATGAGGATTCTCCATTTAATTTCATCGATTTTACTATTTCATTTTTACCAAAATTTCGCATTGTGAAGTTGTTGCATTTACATCAAATGAAAGGCATCCTTTTTTATCAGACTTTAATGTCCTTAAAGTCTGGTTGTTACTTAAAATTGAGAAAAGATGTTCAGGCATTAAACCGCTGACTGAGTAGTTTACTTCAGAAGTCCCCGATGCAACCTGCTTAAAGTTTACCTCAGTTTTGCTGCAACTCATAATCTCCAAGAAAAGAGAATTGCTTTTTGAAATTTGTGCTTTTATTGACCAGTTGTCCTCATTTGAATTGAAATACGCAAATCCATCTTTGGTTGCATTAAACCCAAAATCATGGGTGGCGGTTATTTTAAATTGCTGGTTAGAAACAGAATACTTTCCTCTTTCGAGTTTGATTTTCAACCGTTCACCCCTGAAGTTGTAATTCAGTTCTGTTCCCGACAGTTTAACAGGAAGATGTGGATTGAGGTACAGCCTGTTGTACATTGGGTTGACTCCATAAACCGATTCATATAGACCAACCAGTGCGAGGCAATTTCCCGAAAGGATATCGTCACCCAACCCATCTTGTTTGAGCCTTCCATAACGTTGATATGCAAGTCCATCCTTTTCATAACGGGCAAGGATATTTTCGATGTATTTCAATGCAAGGTCGGGTTGATAGGCAGCATAGGCTTTTACCCCAACGGATCCCCATGAAAGGAAGATGTCGCCGTTTTCGTAGTTGGGGAATGGGAATTGCCAGTCGTTGCCCTCCCCTTTTTCATACGAATACATGCAAAGCGGCCATGCAAATAGTTTTTCTTTTTGCATCTGCTCTTCGATACGGTCGAGTATTGCTTTCTTTTTGAGGTCATTATCACAAATGCCATAAGCAATTGCCATAAAATTGACAGGGACAACAAGGTTGTTCCCATGTACCGAATGGTCCTTATCGAGCCAATGCACATACCATTTGTTTTTCTCATCCCAGAACCCACCGTTGGATGTTGATTTGTTGAAACTGACTTTCAGCGCTGCGGCATAATTTGAGTAATAGTTTGATTTTTCGGAATCTCCAAGTTGTTTTTCAACGGCAGACCACAAAGTCAGGGCGTAATAGAGCTTGGCGTTGACAAAGGCATTTTCCCACGATGCCCAGATGATGTCGATCCAGTCGGACCCTTTTCGTTGGGAATGGTCGGTGTTCATCATTTCGACCAGGTGGTTCCCGTTTGAATCCCTTTTCAAAAGGTAATCCAGCGACTTTTCGCAGGCACTTTTCTGGTTCCTCACCCAATTCAAATCGCCACATTGGTTGTAAAGTTCCGAGACATTTGTGACAAAATCGGGATTTGAATCAAATAAATAGCCCCATTGGGCCTCGTAAAAACCTTGTGGGGTGGCAGTCCCTTTCATGGCATCGCTATCGTCGTAAGCCCATCGCGACAAAACCCTTCCATCAGGCAGGATTGCATTATCCCTATAATAATCAAGGCATTCCATGTAGCCTTTCAAATAATTGTCATCGTTGACGGCAATCCCAATCTGGCCAATGTACTGCTCGTGCAAACAAATCGGCCCATATGGGGTGTGCCAACTGTTCCCGCCAAAATGTTTTGCATCGATCACGCCAATCCGGGCAATTGTATTCAGAAGGTTGGTGACCTGCTTTCCATCGATGCCGACCAGGTTTCCGCGACCGAATTCCTTGTTGTAATCCATTCGCGAGAAGGTAACCGTTTCGGAATACTTCCCGGCAGTGAGTTTAAAGCTGTCCCAGACATCAGTTTTCTGTCGGATAAACCTCCGTCTTTTGGTGCCGGGGTCGTAGCGGAATTTCATCTCCTGATCCGATACAGAAATTGCATACAACAAGCCATCTTCAGAACTCCTCGAAAATTTGGAGGATACCTGTTTGCCTGGAGAGGCCGCCGCAATTTTTAAACCATTCCCTGTAGCACTGTTCCAAAAGGCGGAATAACCCGAATGAACACCATAAGTACACAGCTTTTCGTTGAAAAGATAGAACCAGGCCAGGCCGCCATATTCAAGGAATGCCCCATTCCAGGTTTTGAAAGAGTTGAAATTAATCGAAGGAAAGGCAACTTCCTCTGCCACAACAGGTTTGTTGACTATCCGTTCTATATTGAATTGAATATCGTTTACTGTGATGTCGAACTTCCAGGTCTCATTGAAGGAAACATCCTTGTCGCCATACCGGATATTGGAAATGGCCACCTGATTTTTGGTGGTCACCAAGGTAGGGGCTTCAGCTAGTTTTCTGGTTGAATAGGTTGCCATGGCCGTTCGAACTTCAGAGTAAATCCCTCCACTTGTCGAAACGACCGGTTCCCCGTTCACCTCCAATTTCGTAGCAACACATTTTTGGTTGTAATCAAGGGTGAACATCAATTGACTATTACCGAATACGATCACTTTATTGGCAGGTTTATTTTTTATAATAACCTGTCCTATTGCATTATAGCTATTCAATAAAATTGTTAGAAGAATCAGGATTAAAAAGAGGCAGTTCGT
Source organism: uncultured Bacteroidia bacterium (assembly GCA_903927965.1). Classification (GTDB taxonomy): domain Bacteria; phylum Bacteroidota; class Bacteroidia; order Bacteroidales; family Prolixibacteraceae; genus JAAFHB01. The sequence goes on from CAIYPA010000062.1 coordinate 10,642, forward strand.
TTTCATCAAAAGGATTTTAAAATGTGATCTTGGTTCGTAAAAGTAATGATAAAAAGAAAAATAAGAGTTTATTTGCCAACAAACCTTATTTTCCTATATCCCATTTTGTCAGCAACCAGAAGCCAGCCGCTAATTGTTACCCATACTTCTTAATCATTAATTTTTAAGGAGTTATCATCTCCGTCCGATTAGAACATTTGCTTTCTGTCAGTCATTCGATCGCGGACAGTTTTCGTGCGACATTCTTTCCCTGGGTTGCGCGGTCCAAAGATCTTTTGAGTATTGACAAGGTTTAAGTTCTGGACCGCTTACCCAGGGTTATTCAGATTTAACCCCTTCAGGGTTTTCACATAACATTTTGCCTTTACTAAAACATACAATAGCTATCTGTTTTTTGAGTTAGTGTTCAGGTGACTGTTGATGTGGTGAAGAGTCACCAGGACACTGCAATCAAAAGATTGTTTGTCCTTGCCAGGCGACTATTTACGTCTTGTATAATATTGTAATTCAACTAAATACAAATTTTTAGTCGATCTTAAAACCTTATTTTCAGACTTCAACCTTAGTAACCAGAGAAGTATACCACCAAAACCTTATTACCTTATTTTAAAGGAAAACCTCATTTTGCTGTCTCTCCAAATTTTTGGGCAAGGGCGACCCCAATTGGTTGATAATAATCTTTCATGGCAATTGGGTAAACAAACATCATATTTTTAAATGTAGGGTTTCCGCCGACCGGGACATCCGATAAAAGGGTCCTCCAGACAAACTGTTGGTCACCTATTTGTCCGATCAGCGAAAAGTTTCCGCTAAAGCTTGCTCCGTTTTTTTCATACAAAACCTGTGTCTTGGTTGTCTTACAATTCTTTACCAAAGAATGTTGTCCGGTCCCGACCAGGTCAAAATAGCTTGCAAGCGGATTTTTGGTACTGTCTTTTTGTGAAATACTGTCTTCTACAAAACAGATCAACCTGGCATCCTTTTGCTTTGAAAAATAAACAGAACTATCACCTTGTCCGATCGGCTCAATTTTCTCACTAAATGTTTCGGGTATTACAAAAGAAAGGCCATTTGCCAGATTCTTAACACTTTTAAAATGAACCGTCGTGTCGAGTGGAAATTCACTTGACACGACAGTTGAAGTATCGCTTAACAGCGTAGATCTGACTATCCATAACCCCAATCCGACGATTATAAACAGAAATATAGCCAATTGACGTCCCATAGTTCAGATATTTAATTATTTACATGTTCATAATCAAACGCTGTCAGGTACTTCGTACGCTGACAGGTTTGAGATCAATAACAGGTTTTAGAATTTAAACCCCTCCTTCTTCGCAAAGAACTGGTAATCTTTTATCATCCCATTGTCTGATTGATCCGTTCTGGTCAGGCACCTGAATCCCTTGATCTTCACAGTTTCTCCAAGGTCAATCACAAGCTGGTGCGGATAGCCCGGCTTGGAAGAGGAATAATCGGTATGCCAGAAGGTCGATTCCTGATTGTCGTAAACGCGGTCGGCAGAATTGTTTTCGGATGCAACTTCCTCACTATCGGCATAGCGCAATTTCCATTTAGAGCGGGACAATGAATTCCCATCAACACCTGTTATTTCAATCTCGGCAAGAGTAGCGAACCGGTCACCTGATTTTTGCGGACTAAGTGCATTTAAGCAGATGTAACGGGCTTCTACAGATTGGTTAAAAACGATAGTCTTCCAGCCATGACCAGATGTAAACGCACCTGAACTGACAGGTTTTTCATTCGTCAAATCCAGGGTTTCACCAGCTTTTCGATGGACCAAAGATTCATCCTTGAATATCTTATCAAGGATAGGATTTGCCACACCTCTGATTTTTGTGGAAGGAGACCCTTCAAGGTCAAGTACGATGATTTCGTTCTTCCCCTTGCGGAGCCAGCATCCTGGCATGTAAAGTGTTTGCTGAGGACCGATCTTCCAGTAACGTCCAATGTTGTACCCATTAACCCAAACCATCCCCCTGCCGTAGCCTTCCATGTCGATATTTGCATCGCCTGTTTTTTCAAGCGAAAAAGAGCCGCGGTGCCAGGTAGGGCCATTGGCTTTTCCTGTTTTAAATTTCAAGGATTTCTGGAAATTGTAATCGACCGGAAAATTGTAAACCTCCCAGTTTTGTAGGGTTGTTTTCC
>CAIYPA010000063.1 GCA_903927965.1 uncultured Bacteroidia bacterium
TCCTGTTTATCTTCTTTAAGTATTCCAATTGCAACAAGGGGGGCGTTCTTCTGTCCATCGTATAAATTTTCCATTGCCGCAAATTTCATAGGCTGGTACTTGGCCATATTTCGGGCGGAGCCATCACCGGTAACCATGGTCAAAAATGAAGCGACAATACCAAATATGGCGGCAATTTTAATGCTCTTTTTTGCAAACAGTAACTCTCTATTTTTCAGGATAAACCATGCACTCACACCTATTACAAAAATTGATGCAAGAATATAAGCCGACAAAACTGTATGTGAAAATTTATTGATCGCCACTGGTGAAAACAGCACTTCCCAGAAATTGACCATTTCGTTTCGGGCTGTATCGGGATTAAACCGCATTCCGGCAGGATATTGCATCCAGGCATTTGCCACCAGGATCCACAATGCCGAAAGGTTCGATCCAATCGCAACGAGCCATGTAGAGGCAAGGTGAAATTTTTTGCTCACTTTGTTCCATCCAAAGAACATGACTGCGATGAACGTACTTTCCATAAAAAAGGCCATTATCCCTTCAATGGCCAATGGTGCCCCAAAAATATCGCCAACAAACCACGAATAATTCGACCAGTTTGTGCCAAATTCAAATTCGAGGATAATTCCCGTGGCTACCCCAATGGCGAAATTGACGCCGAAAAGGGTCATCCAGAATTTTGTAATACGCTTCCATTCAGGGTTTCCTGTCCGGTAATAGAGCGTTTCCATAAAAGCAATAATAAATGAAAGTCCCAGCGTCAATGGCACAAACAACCAGTGGTACAATGCGGTGAGTGCAAATTGAGCCCTGGACCAATCGACAAGCGAAAAATCAATGTGTTCCATTCTAATTTATTTAGTTAATTGTTCTATAACATAATTGCTGCGTTCGGTATCCGTCTTGAAATGGGTTTTCAAAAAATTGGGAAAGAAAAAAATCTTCAGGACCAAAAACAGAAGGACCAGTTTTATGATAATGATTGTCCAGAGTTTTTTGCCTACGGTCATGTTTTTAAAACCCAGGTAATAAAACTGAATAATATTGTTAATAATTAATTTCATCCCAAACAGTTCAGTTCATCTCTTTCGCAATCGCAATGGCCGCTATGGTGCCGTCTGCAACGGCAGTGGTAATCTGGCGGTATTTTTTACTGATCACGTCGCCAACTGCAAAAACATCGGGAAGGCTTGTGCGCATGTCTTCGTCGGTTTTGATATAGCCCCATTGATCGAGCGCGAGCTTGTCTTTAAATAACTGGATATTTGGTTTCATCCCAATAAAGATAAATACACCATCACTTTCGAGGGTCTTGATCTCTTTTGTTTTGAGGTCTTCAACCTCAGTAACCATCTTATCACCAACGCGTTTAAAAGAGCGTGGCTCATGCTCAAATAAAGTTGTAATCTTTGGGTTGGTGAGTATCTTTTCCTGAGCCGTCTTATTCGCAGTAAATGTATCAAACTGGTGTACCATCGTAATTTTACTGGCAAACTTCGCGATAAAGTCGGCTTCCTCTACAGCCGAATTTCCCCCGCCAATCACAACAACATCTTTATCACCGTAATACTTGGCATCACATGTCGCACAATAGGAGATTCCTTTTCCTTTCAGCTCTTTTTCTCCGGGAACCCCAATAAGGTTAGGCGAAGTTCCGGTTGCGATAATGATTTTTTTTGCCTTGATGGTTTCGAATTCATCGAGGATTACTTCTTTCTTCACAAGGTCAACCATTGAGACATCAACCGCAACTTTGTAGGCTGTACCACAAAGTTTGGTCTGCTCCGACATGTTGTGCGACAGCATATAACCTTTCTGAGGTTCGATAAACCCCGGATAGTTGGAGACTTCGTGGGTTGTGGCAACGTTCCCACCAGGCAAAGCAATGTCGATCAATACTGTATTTATTTTTGCCTGACAAAGATAAAGGCCTGCTGTCAATCCTCCGGGGCCGGCACCCAAAATCATCACGTCATATTCGGTTACCGTCGGGGTAATTTTGTTGTTGATTACAGAAATCTGATCTGTAGAAAGTAAAGTGTTCAGATTGGTGATGATGTCGCTTCTCTTGATCCCACCCGATAACCGCTCCCCAACCTCTTTCCCATTTTCAAAAAAAAGCAGGGTAGGAGAGGACCGAACTTCCAATTTATCGGCGAGTTCCTTGTTCTTCTGCCTGAAAATCTTTAAAAATTTGATGTCATTGCCATACAATCCCGCCAATGATTCAAATTTGGGGGCCAATGCCTCGCAGGGAGGACATTCCGATGAGTAAAAATCAAGTACTACTTTGCCGCTTTTTAAAACTTCGTTTTCAAATTCGGATGCGATTATCTCTTTCATATGATTATAATTTGTTTTTTATTGGCCATATGGAACTCGCCATGAGATAATCATGCTTCTGTGTGTGATTTGCTCTTATGGCTCGTTTCATGTGATTGGTATTAAATATCCTGCAATTTACAATATATATTTTTAATTTTCATTTAAATAGGCCCCAAATCCCAATTCCAATAATTCTTTTATTGGTCGGCAATCGGTCGAGCAAACTGTACCACTTTTGTTTTTGGCCACTGATCCGCAACCGCCGCCGCAAGCCAATTGTACGCTACATTCCTTACATTCGGGGATCGACACCACATCCCTGGATTCCCAGACATTAATAAGTTCTTTGAGCTGATTTATTTCGGGATAAAAAGTTCCCAATGCTTCATCATCTTTGCCAACAGTAGCCGTACAGGAGTAAATATGCCCGGTATAATCAAAGGCCAATTCGGTTTTACAAGCAGGGCAGGCATCGAACAACGGATCGGGCAAACTTCCATTTTCTGAAAGAAACTTCGAAATGGAATAGGCCGGTTTGTAAAATTCAAGGATATGCGGATATCGTTTTGTCAGGTCATAGATTTTCTCAAACAATGAGATACGGCTAAAAAGCTTATCCCCTGAAGATTGACAATGGTGCAGTTCATAATTCCTGCCAATTTGGGTTTTAAAATAGGCACTTGATGTCCACCCTTTGTCAATTGCAAATTGGGCCAGATCAGTAAGGTTATCGATGTTCTCTTTGTCGATAACCATTCTGAGATTTACTGTAATCTGGTTGGCGATGCACGCATCTACCCCTTCAACGATCCGGTCAAAGGTGCCGGACCCTCCCTTCAGGAAACGGCGCGAGTCATGGAATTTGGCGGTCCCATCCAGGGTGATCTGCACTTCACGCATTTTCCCATGTTTTAAACTATCCATATACCCGACCAATGTAAAGCCATTTGTGACAATGCAAACATCAAGTTGAGCGGCATTTGCCTTTGAAATAAAATATTCGATCAGTTCCTTTTGCCGGGAGGAATTCATCAAAGGTTCGCCCCCAAAAATGGTAATGTATTTTCGTTTCCCAGCAAATTCTTTCTGGACATAATCAAAAAATGAATCTATAATTTGATTGTTTAACAGCCCTTTAGTAGGGGCATACTCGTCCTGGTAACAATAGGAGCAAGCAAAATTGCAGCTATAATTGGGTACAAAGAACAATTGGATTTCATCCTCATCACGGTTATCCAGAAAATCAAGGTATTTCCTGCGGTAAAGTTTGCTTTCCTCTTTTTCATCGGCCAAATAGCCTTTTTCCTGTAACTCACCAATAAACTGATCGTCAAGAATTTCTTCATTGTCTTTGATTTTCAGAATTTTATCGGCATAGTTGGGGGTCAGGATATCAGCATTGCCTGTGAGGAGGTTGACAATGAAGAAATCATCGGAATCTTTTATTTTTGAGAATATATTGTGTTTTGAGAAGTACATTAACCTTTATATTAAGATTCTAATTTGGATTTATCACTTGATATTCTAGCACTTACCCCTACTGCAAGGACTTTTCACAACGAACAATCCCAGGAGCCCACCATAAATTGTGCTCATATAAGGACTGCTTGTAATGGCACAACTCCCTGATGAACAACCTACAAAATAGTAATATAAAAATCCGGCAAGGCCACCAAGAGTCACTCCCAGGAAGGGTTTCCAAAAATTGCCGGATTTGAAAAATTCTTTCGCAGATGCTGGTTTTGACTTAACTTCACAATTGTTTTCCACTGTATTTTTTTTTAATGTTTCGATGACAAAGGTACAAAAGAAAATTAATAAATCACATTAGTATCACCTAAAGCACATTAATAACACTATTTTCTCAGTACCTGATTGATTTTTTTTAGGGCAACCTATTTTTGGGCTACCACGACAAAAACCGGGTAAGTTTTACCGGATTCCCTTTTTACCTCGAAACAGGTTTTGTATTCAATATTTTGGAACCCAGCTTTTTTAGCAATTTCAGAAAGCTTCTCAGGATCAAAGCCCAAATGCACTTTTACATCAATTCCATGAAATGAACCATCTTCAGGGTACAAGTCTGCAATTGCCAAATATCCATCTGGGTAATTTCTGAAAATCTGTCCTTTAACAAAAAACTCAGAATTTCTGTACCTGCACCATATTCAAGGACTTTCATGGAGGAGTTCAAAGGGACCATTTTTTCAAGTTCGGCAGCAATTGCCAGAGAACGGTCCATGTGCATTTTATCTTTGTCCCATTGACGGGCTCGGGAGTCGAATTCGCTCATTTTATATTACTTTAAATTATGAATACTTTCCATGGGATTGTTTTGGGTCGGCCTGTCTTTAACGACCAATGTTGAGACAGGGGAGGATGATTTCTGGTTGAAAATCATATCATGGCCTACACATAAACCCATCGAAATATTCAATTCCGTATTGTTTTCTCTCAAATATTCAGCTTGCCCGGCAGGGTTGCACATAATTCCTTTTCCTTCACAGCCAAGCATTTCGTGTTTGGAAACTTTACCGCATTTGCAATCAACTGTATAAACATCAAATTCATCAGAAAGGAATTGTTTTACGGAATCTGCTTCTTTTGGCATCGACACACAATGGGCAATCCCAATTCTTTTGATTCCTGCCTTTCGGGCAAAGTTCTTCAACTCATAGACCCTGTTCGATCCTCTTTCATAAGCATCTTCCGCAGTCTGCATAATCTCAAGTGAATGATCGTCATACAGTTTATTTATCTCTCTTGCTTCCATATTATTGATTGTTGCATTGGTGTTCTGCTCCGGTATGCCCGTGATGTTGGCATCCTTCGCCCGAATCATGAACCTGACCCTCTAAGAATCCTTCAGTCACCAGGCGGATATCACCGGTACAACCCCGATAAACTTCAATTCCATGACTTGTAAGTACATTTAGTGCACCGTTGCCCATATTTCCTGCGAGCATAATGCTCACCCCTTTTTGTTGCAATACTGAGGCAATGTTGCTTTTGCACCCGCAACCTTGTGGCGATGGCAATATTTCAGAACTCGATATTTTCTTATTTTCGTCGATTGTAAAAACTGTGTATGCTTCACAATGCCCGAAATGGTTATCCACTTTATTTCCCCTGGTGGGAATGGCTATTTTCATTTAATAATTTATAATACAGATTAATGTACTGATTAATTGGGGAATGCCTTAATTTTACAAATTCCGGCACCCCCCATCAATGATCATGAATTAATCATGACAACCAACAACTGTCCTGGAGGTTTTTGCA
>CAIYPA010000064.1 GCA_903927965.1 uncultured Bacteroidia bacterium
GATTAAAATATCAGTCCAGTACCATTGCCCTTGGCTTGGCCTATGTGAAAACTCCCTATAGAGGTTATAACAGTTATTTTCAGCCCCTCGGCAATTCATATTGTCAGGCAATATTACAAAGTCGTCATATTTTGGAATCTTTTTGAATATCTCGATTCCGTGGTCGGTTCGGATTTCGTCTTTTTTCCAAGGTTTGAGTTCAGTTCTGGTAATCCCGAAACGATCAACCTTACAAATCTCTTTGAAGTAGTCCGTTCCCACCCTGATATATGGGTTTGCTGATTTTGAAAACTTCTTCATTCTTGATATTTCTCCAACTGACCTAGGTTTCTTGGTGTTACCTTTTGACACAACATTTTTATCTATAGTATTTCCATCCGTATCCATCTCACCGATTGTTTAATGTTAATGGTTTGGTTTGTCCAGCTTGGATTGCCCATCGTGCAGTCCTTTTGTATCCTGCAATACCCTTCTTTAGGTATGGGTGTGTTTCAATTTTGTAGAAAATGATCTGTGAAGCCTCGTATGCATCTAGATACCCTGCGGAAATATAACCTCCTATGGTTAAACAAAGTCGAATTAATGATGGATGCCCGCAATCAGTAATATTGCTAAATCCAGTGGTGATAATTTTAAGAATGGTTTGCTTATCCTTATCAGTAGGATAAATACAAAGAACAGGTTTGGTTGGAGAGTTTGTGAAGTCGTTTTTCTTCATGCCTTTTTTAGTCCAGGTGTCAAAGTTTGACCTGGAAAGTAAATCCGGGTCGAATGATTGGAATAGTGGTAGTACTGCGTTTTGCCCTGATGGATCGAACCCATTGAAAACCTCCAGTTCAGAAGCTATCCCATAGAAATACTCCTTAAATTCCTCAACTGTATTGACAATTGGAATTTTAGCTATTGCCTTAACTCCCCGCTTTGATGGAGAAAGCCAGGCTGCCATGATGCATTTGTATTCATCAAACAGAAAAGTTTTGAACTCCTGGGCGTTGTCTAAATGGTCAAAATCTAACACCAGCAACCCCGTGAAACGTTGAATACTTCGGTAATTCCTGACCGGATCAACAACTACACAGGGAGTAAAGTAATACAAGTAGGTTTGTTTTAGTGTAGCCTTCAGTTCTTTGTTGCCTGATGATTCAGCGGAGGCAATCTGCTCAAAAATGGTCTGTATCCATGCCGGCGGATTCTTTGTGTACTCAATAAACTGAGAAAGTGTTATTGATTTTGCTGGCCTAATATTTGTGATCGGCTGCCGATATACTTGAAAATATGTTGTATCTTTGTTCATCCTGTTAAGACTTTACCCGGTTTGCCCTCCACGGCTACCGGTTTTTTTTTCTTCAATATAAAGGGGAAGGACTTCATTACTATACCCTCCCGTGTTTGTATTTGAGTGTTTGAATTTCTTGAACGCTATTATTGACGTCCGTTGTTTTGTATAGGATACGGCCACGAATGCGATAGCCTTTAATGGTTCCACCAGTAGTGTAATAATGAAGTGTTGTAAGGGAGATTTTCAGGAGTTTACAGACTTCGTTACGTGTCAAATATTCACCTGTTGTATCTTTTTGAGTTGGTTCCGGTTTAAACTGTTTGAGTTTTTCC
>CAIYPA010000065.1 GCA_903927965.1 uncultured Bacteroidia bacterium
ATCGACCCCCCCATTGATTGGAAAAGTGAAAAAGCTGTCGTTGTTGAGGTTAAAGGAGACCTTTCAATGCATGGAGTTACAAAACCGATCACAATAAAGGCCAATATTACTCCAGGTAAGACCAAAATTTTGGCTAATGCCGAATTTAAAGTTACTCCGGAAGATTTTAGCATCAATATCCCTTCCGCAGTCAGGGATAAAATCGCAAAAGAAGTAACGATCAAAGTTGATGCTATTTACGCACCATATCAACAATAATTGGAATCATGGCAAATCGTAAAGTACTTCGAATCATTGTATGGCTTTTCGTCATCGGATTGATTTTCGCATTTTCTGCGATTTACTATGTTTTTAATATGCCGCGTAGGAATATTGCCAAAGAGAATGCTGCATTTACCATGACAGCAAAACAGTTGATTTCAGATTTTAAAAAAGATGAAAACGGGGCCAATGCAAAATATCTCGACAAGGTCATTGCTGTTTCAGGTGAGATCAAAGGGATCAGGACTTTGGACAACCATAGCATGGTATTTAGTCTTGAAGATGCCATGGAAGGGGTCAGTTGCACAATCGACAGTGCGGATGTTGTTAGAAATACGTCAAAATTAAGTCAGTTGAAAGGTGGGGAAACGGCAACATTTAAAGGAAGATGTTCCGGAATGTTGATGGATATTCAAATCATTAACAGTTCACCTGAATAGAAACCCAATTTCGCCGAAGAAATTAAAATATGAACCCAGGCAAACAATATGCATGGGTTCTTGTTTTATAAAGAAATAGTAAGACAACCATATAATATCTGGCATGCCAAATCGTTTTTTGATGAAGAATAATATATTTCAACTAACTGAAATTCAGACGACCCGCTATATTGGGTTTTTCAGATTTCTGATTTTCTCAATTTTATATCTGGTTGCCAATATTGGAACGACATTCGCATTGGACAAAAAAAAAGAAAAAAAAGAGGACCGGATACTCTCCTTCTGTGGCTATGATTGGTTGGTCAAGTCATCGGTTGACTCAAAGACTGGAACATTAGCCCCTGGAAACAATTATTTTTCCGATTCATTTGACAATGTGTGGGTTGATAAAAATGGGTGGTTGCATCTTAAGATCACTCATAAAAAAGGCAAATGGTATTGCGCGGAAGTGATCCTGACAAAAGCTTTGGGTTATAAAAAATACATCTTTCATATTATTGGCCGTGTCGATCAGTTTCAACAAAATGTCGTGGGTGGTTTATTTACCTATCTGGATGGAAAGGACAATGGTGAAGAGATCGACATTGAGTTCTCGAAATGGGGTGGAGTTAACATTGACAATCCAACTTTATACGGCGTTCAACCAACAGATAGTATTGGTAATGTAAAAAGGTTCAATCTTAATCTGTCGGGTGACAATACTACCCATTTATTCGATTGGCAACCAGGGAAAGTTGACTTTGCAAGTTATCATGGTCATTATAACACACCTCCCGATCCTGGGTATATTATTAACCAATGGAGTTATTCCGGAAAGGATGTACCTGTTGATCCTAGAGGAAAGATGCATATCAATTTATGGTTGTTCAAGCGAAATGAAATCAAACATTCGGAAAAAGTCGAGGCGGAAATGGTGATCAGAAGTTTCCAGGCCTTGTAAAAAAAGGGATAATGTGCATTTGTCACATTATCCCTTTAAAATCTGAAAATTTTATGGATTAGAAAGCTATACCGATACTTAATCCTGTACGAAGCCAGGGAAGCGGAATGCCCTTTGCATTTATATTCACTGCATCTGAAGTTTGGGTTGTTTTGAGTTTATTGCTAAGAAAAGCAGGAAGGTCTGCGATAAATTTGTCAACTTCCTTTTTCATGTCTGGTACATAGGTAGTTGGGTTGACCTTTGCGTTAACATCACCATTAAGCATTCCACCTTCAATACCAAGAAAGTACCAATCTAAAGAGATCCGTTTAAAAACCAAACATTGAACACCCATTTGAAATCCCATATTGTATGAATTTAATTTGGCTGAAATTTCACCGTTGTAGGTTACGTTATCTGTTCCTTTAAAACTTCCTTTAGCATTGTAATCCACTTTTTGGTATTTTAAATAAGGTTCGATATAAAAACCTCTGGGGAGTGATTTTTTGCCGGCATAGTGGCGGTAAGCAGCCCTGAGGTGCATTGTTCCAAATTTATCCTCTGTTATTTCTGTCGCCTTGGTTCCATATTTTCCATTCACAGATTGGTTTGTAGGGAATCCAAAACCTAGTGTAACCGAATTTTTTGAGTTGACCATCCGTTCAATTTCAAAAGAAGTGGACTCAAAAAAATAGTTTACCGGCATATATTTAATGACAGTTTTACGACTTACGGGAGTTGGTTCTTGTGTCTGAATTTGTTCCTGAGCTATTCCGCATAAAACCCAGACAGATAAAACAAATAAAAGGGTGAATTTTCTCATAGCAGAAATTTTTAAAAATTTTACTTACACAAATTTATTAATTATTTCTTTTAAACCCTTAAATATCATGAATTGTTTTGATGTTTTTATTAAAAGGAAGAATACAGTTCAGGCTTTCCTGCCCAATCTCAAAGATTGGTTTTGGACAGCCTACTTCCCTAATAGTTCGAAAAATTGTAGGTATTATTTTAATTAACTTTTGTGGAATCAATGAATTCTCAAAATTAATTAGAGCAGCAGGTTCATCAAATAACCAACGAAAATGATTCCAATCGCCAGAATCCCAATAAATGTAAGGATGAAAGGCAACTTCAAAACTTTTTTCAATATGATCAATTCCGGCAAAGAGATTCCAATCACCGCCATCATAAAAGCGAGTGCTGTCCCCAAGGGGACACCTTTTTCGATCAAAGCATAGGCGATTGGTACAGCACCCGGAGAACATGAATAGAGCGGAATCCCAACAATCACCGCCAAAGGAACAGAATACCATGTTGTTTTGCTGATCAAAGAAGATAGGTAATCATTTGGTACATAACCATGTACAATTGCACCAACCCCAATCCCGATCACGATATACAACCATATTTTGGATAGAATTTCCCTGAGGGCCATGCGTCCGATAGTTAACCGTTCATTTAGTGAAATTACTTCCTGGTTGATTTCCTTCGTGGTCAGTTTTAGGTTTACTACCCATTCCTGAAGCCATCTTTCCAGTTTCAGTTTGCCGATAATCCAGCCAGCGACAATCGCAATGAACAATCCTGTAAGGATATAAATAAGACCAACTTCCCATCCAAAAAGGCTAAACAGCATAAATACAGCCACTTCGTTGATCATGGGTGAAGCTATCAAAAATGAAAAAGTAATACCAATTGGGATACCTGTCTCAACAAATCCCAAAAACAAAGGAATGGCTGAACAGGAACAAAATGGGGTAACGATTCCCAACAAGGAAGCAAGGACATTTCCGGCGAATAAAGATTTTCCCTCAAGAAATTTCCGCGTCTTCTCAGGGGAGAAAAAACTTCGAACAACTCCTGCGATGAAAACTACAAGGATTAATAGATAAAAAATTTTCTGGATTGTGCTGATAAAGAACCAAACCGTATTTGAAAGGTTCGATTCGTAAGCCATTCCCAACCAATTGTAAACAACAAAATTCGTTGATTCCTCTTTATAAGTGAACAGGAAAATCCAAATCAACAAGATTGGAATGTATAGTATTGATTTATTGCGCATTGTATCAATATTTTTCGGAATGTTGCAACATTTAGCACTCCGCGGTTAACAGGTTTTTAATAAATATGTAACCAGGCCAAAAGTTCTTATCCTATTTTTAGCACGTAAAATTAATCTTAAAGCGGTAAAAATGGATATATCCCAAAAAGATATTAATTTTGCCCCACCTTTTCCGGGCAACCGGTGAAATTTTAATTCAATTGTAAACCATTGATTGTCAATATGGGTTTGGACAACAGATACGACTTGAGGGGTGTTTCGGCGTCAAAGGAAGATGTCCACAATGCCATAAAAAACATCGACAAAGGGCTTTTCCCGAAAGCTTTTTGTAAGGTCGTACCCGATTTTCTTGGTGGTGATCCTGACTATTGCAACATTATGCATGCTGACGGTGCGGGAACAAAATCTGCACTGGCCTACCTTTACTGGAGGGAAACGGGTGATTTATCGGTCTGGAAAGGGATTGCCCAGGATGCAATAGTAATGAACCTTGACGATCTTCTTTGTGTAGGTGCAGTTGACACTATCCTTCTCTCTTCAACAATAGGCCGGAATAAAAACCTGATTCCCGGAGATGTGATCTCTGCCATCATCTCGGGAACGGAAGAGCTTTGTACCGAATTGCAGAATCTTGGTATCAATATCTATGCAACCGGTGGCGAGACCGCAGATGTGGGAGACCTTGTTAGAACAATAATTGTCGATTCGACCGTGACTTGTCGTATGAAACGATCTGATGTTATTTCTGCCGACCAGATCAAATCGGGTGATTGCATTATTGGATTATCATCCTCAGGTACAGCTTCATACGAACTTGAGTACAATGGTGGTATGGGAAGCAACGGATTGACCTCTGCACGTCACGATGTTTTTGCAAAATATTTGGCCGAAAAATATCCCGAGAGTTATGATCCATCGGTTCCGGAATCACTTGTTTTCTCTGGAAATTGTAAGTTGACCGATCCAGTCAACGGAGTTGGATTGAATGCTGGTAAATTGGTACTTTCCCCCACTAGGACATACGCCCCTGTAATTAAAAAGGTTTTGGATCAGTTTCGAAATTCTATTTCAGGAATGATCCATTGTTCGGGTGGTGCCCAAACAAAAGTTTTACATTTTGTTGATAATGTGAATGTTATAAAGGATAATCTTTTCGAAACCCCTCCCCTCTTTAAACTGATCCAGGATCAAAGCGGTACCACATGGCAGGAGATGTACAAAGTTTTTAATATGGGCCACCGTTTTGAAATCTATGCCAATCCTGTAGTTGCCGATGATATCGTCGCTATTGCCAGAACATTTTCTGTCGATGCCAGGGTAATCGGACACGTTGAACAATATGAAGGCAAAAAGGTGACCATCCACTCCGAATACGGAACTTTTGAGTATTAGCTACGCTCCAACCACTTTCAATATTTCAGCGTTTGAAATATTTCAGCAATAGCTTTATTTCAATTTATTACTTAAAAAAAATATGTCAGATAATTCATTATTGGAAAAATACGAAGGGATCAAGATCCGCTTCGATGAAGTGAGCCAACAAATCTCAGATCCGGGTATCATGAAGGATATGAAGCGATATGTCAAGCTCAACCAGGATTACAAACAACTCGATTCACTTGTCAAATCTTTTCAGCGATATCAGGGGCTATTGAAGAATTTCTCGGACGCCCACGAGATTTTAGACAATGAAACTGACGAAGATTTGCGCGAGATGGCACGTGAGGAACTGGAGAATAGCGAAAAGCAAATCAAAGAGTACGAAGATGAGATCAGGTACCTTCTTGTTCCCGCAGATCCCGAGGACAGCAAAAATGCCATCCTCGAAATCAGGGGCGGTACAGGTGGCGATGAAGCCGCAATTTTTGCTGGTGACCTTTTCAGGATGTACTCCAAATTTTGCGACCGTATGAACTGGAAAATGGAAGTCACCAATGCACAGGAGGGTACGTCAGGAGGATACAAAGAAGTTGTTGCCAAAATTACTGGCAACAATGTTTATGGGGTTTTAAAATTTGAATCTGGCGTTCACCGGGTACAACGGGTACCGCAAACTGAAACGCAGGGTCGTGTCCACACATCAGCAGCTACAGTTGCTGTTCTTCCTGAAGCAGAGGAATTTGACATTGACCTTCGCGAGACCGATATAAGGAAGGATACCTATTGTTCTTCCGGCCCTGGCGGACAAAGTGTGAACACAACTTATTCAGCCATCAGGCTCACACATATTCCTACAGGAATTGTTGTGACCTGTCAGGATGAGAAATCGCAAATCAAGAACCTCGCAAAGGCAATGGGCGAATTGCGTACAAGGATCTACAACATGGAATACCAAAAATACATTGACGATATCTCTTCAAGAAGAAAAACGATGGTCTCCACAGGTGACCGTTCGGCAAAAATACGTACCTACAATTATCCGCAGGGGCGTATGACAGACCACCGGATCGGGTTGACCGTTTACAACCTTATGGCCATCATGGATGGTGATATTGAGGAGATTATCAACAAATTAAGGGTTGAAGAAAATACCGAACGTTTAAAGGAAACCGAATTGTAAAGACGCGATTTATCGCGTCTAATATTCCTTTGGTCGATTTATCGTGTCTGTCAATAAATACACAGAACATTAACAGAATAATCAATGGACAATAAGCAATTATTTGAAAACATCAAAAAAAAAGGATCCTTCCTTTGTGTTGGCCTTGATACCGATTTGACGAAAATCCCACAATTTTTGTTGGATACGACCGATCCGATATTCACGTTCAACAAGGAGATCATAGATTC
>CAIYPA010000066.1 GCA_903927965.1 uncultured Bacteroidia bacterium
CACCGGAGCCATCTCGTCAATTTATACAATGTTGTGCGATACCTGAAAACCGATGGTGGTATGGTTGAACTTAAAACAGGCGAATTGCTGAAAGTGTCACCCAAGCACAAGGAGGAATTGCTCAATAAGCTTTTATACAACAAATTGTAAAAATAAACCCGGATAATTTATCCGGGTTTATTTTTATTTCCATATGACCAGTTCATATTACAACCAATGTAAAATCCTGAAATCCTGTCGGTTAGGAAGATCTGGATTTTTTGGGAAGATCCTGACACCGTAATTGTACGAACCGGGCTTTGTCAATGTGAGGTTAAGCGAATAATGGGTAAAGCCATTTGCCACTTTCACAGGCGTAAATTCGTGCCGTTCAACATATTTCGGATGACCGTTCCCTAAGGCGATTATTACTTCAACACCAATCTCCATCGGTTCCAATCCCTTAATATCCAATACAATATAGGATGGATAGTTTTGTCCCATTTTATAGGTATTGGTGATCCCATCGGCAAGCTGGATGTTGACGACTTCGATCTGATCCCATACAGCAAGAATCTTTTCTTTCCAGGACGCAATCTCTATTGCTTTTGAAAAACCATCCTTCCTGAGTCTTTCCGTCCTGGCCGACATCGGAAGGTAATAACGCTTGAAATAGTCTTTCATCATCCTTCGTGTTGTGAAGTGGGGGACTACTTCTGCAAATGTATTTTTGATAAAATCAACCCAAAGAATCGGGATATTTTTATCGTTGCGGTAATAATATGCAGGGACAATTTCGTTTTCGAAAATGCTGTAAATCGATCCTGCATCCAATTCGTCCTGAAGTTCGTCCGAATCAAATGATTTTTCAAGTGGAAGCGACCATCCGGCATCCTTTTTAAAACCTTCAACCCACCATCCATCGAGAACCGACATATGGAGCGTTCCGTTCATGACCCCTTTTTCACCTGACGTACCGGAGGCTTCAAGTGGGCGTGTCGGGGTATTCATCCAGACATCGCAGCCTTTAACCAGCATTTTGGCAAGGTTCATGTCATAGTTCTGAATAAACAAGATCTTCCCGATGAATTCAGGTCGTTTCGAGATATCGATAATATATTTGATCAGGTCCTGACCAGCTTTATCGGCAGGATGTGCTTTTCCTGCAAACAGGAACTGTACAGGTTTATCAGGATTGTTCACAATTCTTGCCAGACGGTCAAGGTTGCGGAAAAGAAGATGTGCCCTTTTATAGGTAGCAAAGCGTCGTGCAAAACCAATTGTAAGGGCTTTGGGATTCAGCTTTGAAATAACATCGGCAATGTATTTTGGGCTTTCGTTGCGCTGGATATGGGTGTCAGAAAAGCGTTGTTTGATATAATTGATCAGATCCTCGCGCAACTTGGATTTCGTTTCCCAAATCACATTGTCTGCGACTTTGTAAATGTTCCTCCAAGCACGTGCTTCTTCGTCTTCTTCGTATTCGTGGATATCTTCGGCAAGTCCTTCTGGCTTTAAAAATTTAGCATGGATAGTTTGCCATTCAGGTGCTGCCCACGTAGGATAGTGAACGCCATTTGTGACATATCCTACATTATCCAATTCCTCGGGTAAAAATCCCTTGTACAATTCGGCAAGTAAACCTTTGCTAATCTTTCCGTGCAACATACTTACACCATTGATCTCCTGCGACATATTAGAGGCAAGAAAGCTCATGTTAAAATGGGAATCATTCGCAGCGGCCTTCCCAAGAAAGAGGAAATCATCGAGAGTGAGGTTTAACTTTTGGGCCAGATGTCCCATATAGGACGCAAAGAGGTCAACATGAAATGCATCGTGGCCGGCTGGTACAGGTGTATGGGTCGTAAACAAAGTGGATGCCCGCACCATTTCCTGTGCTTCAGCAAATGACAGACCGGAATTTTCGATGAGATTTTTTATGCGTTCAAGCCCGATAAAAGCAGCATGACCTTCGTTGCAATGGTAAATGTCAGCTTCCACGCCAATTTTTTCAAGCAACCTGATCCCACCTAAACCAAGGACCATTTCCTGTTTCAACCTGTTTTCGTTGTCTCCGCCATAAAGGTGGTGCGTTATCGAACGATCCCGTTCCTGGTTGGCATCGTAATCGGTATCAAGGAGATATAATTTAATATTGCCTATTTTTGCTGACCAGACATGCGCATAAACTGTTCTCCCAGGCATATCGATATTGATAGTAATCCAAGAGCCATTTTCATCCATTTCGGGTTGAATCGGAATTTTTGAAAAATGTTCGGAATCGTATTGGGCAATCTGTTCTCCCTGGCTGGAAATGATTTGTTTAAAATAGCCATAACGATATAGCAAACCGACACCTGTCATGTCAACCTTTGAATCACTGGCCTCTTTGAGAAAATCACCGGCAAGCACGCCAAGACCCCCTGAGTAAATCTTCAGGCTTGAATGTAAGCCAAACTCCATGCTGAAATAAGCAATTTTAGGACCCAATAATTTTTTACGTTCATCAAGGTATTTCTGGAGCAATGCTTCAGCCGATTTCATCCTCAGGATAAAGGATTGGTTCGATTTTAGTTCTTCAAAACGGACAAGGCTGGTCTCTTCAAGCAAAACGATTGGGTTGTGCTGGCATTTTTCCCAGATTTCTGGATCAATTTCGTTGAACAACTCCCTAGCTTCATCGTTCCATACCCACCAAAGATTGCGCGATAAATCGCGCAAAGGCATTAATTCCTCTGGCACATTTGACTCAACTACAATTTTTTTCCAGGTAGGCCCTGAATTGACCGTTTGTCTGATCTTGTATCCTTGTGATTCCATAATTGACAGTATTCATTAACATAGGACAATCGAATTGAAATCGATCATCCCCTAAAATTAGCCCACAAAACTAATTTAATTTTATTAACATATGGAACTATCAAGATGTTTTAACATTTTGGTAAGATTAGGAAGACCGGAGAACAAAGCCGATTCATAAAAAAAACACATAAAATATACAAAATGCATGTTTGTTATTTGCCCTGAATATTTTGGGACATGGGAATAAAAAATCGCATTATTTCTGTAAATCAGGTGCTATTAAATGGCCCCCTAAATAAAAATTAGTTCTAATTATCCCCAATTCATTTCCTTTTAATTTTCGGATAAGGCACATCATAACCTTTCACCGCAAACCATACAATCCGGTTCAATTCGTCGTCATCGGCTTCATCGGCTTCGTCCAAAGGCATTTCCATTGACTTCCTGGCCCAATGCAACGGTTTGCCCCTAAGTGAAGAAAGCTTCGGGTTCATCTGGTCAAGAGGGATCTGATTGGGCATTGCTTTGTAGGATGAAAAATCAGGTTGATCAGTAAAACAATCTGTCATCGGCTCGGCAACAAGGTCGAACTGGCTCATTGGCGGCAATCCCAAAATTAATTCGATGGTCCTTAAAATACTGTTTTGATTGTATTGTGTACTAACGACACTTCCTTTTTGTGTATATGGACTGATACACAATGCGACAGTACGTTTTCCGTCAACATGGTCAAGACCCGATTGCGGGTCGTCCTGTATCACAAATATGGCAGTCTCTTTCCAAAATTTACTATTGCTGACCGCTTCAACGATCTGTCCCAATGCGAGGTCGTTGTCGGCAACCGCTGCGTTTGGGGTTGGAAAGCCCTCATTCACACCCACTGTATGGTCATTTGGAAGCAACATTAACATAAATGAAGGAAGTTCACCTTTTTGCTCATATTCGTTCAACTCCTTGATAAATTCGCGGGCTCGCCATACATCTGGAATTTTTCCCGTAAAGCCTGGAAAAGTTGGGCAATTGTAGGGAGACAAAGTATGAAGTGCCGATTTTGCCTTTACAGTTATCGTATTTGTATTGTTCACATAATCGTTGTACATCTCTTTCCAGGAGACACTTTCAGGCAAGGTTTCCGAATCGGTGAATTCGCCATAATTTCGGAAAGTCAACCCTTTTTTAAGGACCTGGTCCCAGATAAATCCCGAAGAGGCAAAAGCCAGTGGATCATCCCCGCGGTAAGGATAGCTTCTGATAAACCCGCCAAAACTTTTTTCAAGGTAATCGGTCACATAACCCTCATCTGTCCATTGATGACCGTCAGCGCTCAAAACCCCGTTGCAATAGGTGTTATCAAGAAGCACAAAACGTTCAGCCAGGGCATGATGGTTCGGAGTTACGTTCCGTCCAAACTGGCAAAGTGTGCTGTCTCCATTGCCTTGTTTTAAACCGCCAAAAACCTGATCGTAGGTTTTGTTCTCTTTGATAATGTAGAGGACATGTTTGATCAATGATTTTTCGCCGGGATTGACCGGAACAGGAACGAATTTCTCTGTTACCCTTTCAAGTTTCATGGTTTTTGTGATTTCCGGCAAACGCATGTTGGATGCAGCTCTTATTGTATAGAATTCCAGATTTTTATTAGAAGGGACCGGAACAAAAGAAACAGAACCCATATGATCATTTGATTTATAGCCCCTTGCTTTTGGGCCTAAATAACGCGTCCCGATGCCTTTAGTATTGGCAACAAAAATCTGGTCGCCAGCTTTGTTTAAAACTACTGCCCCCGGATACCAGCCTGTTGGTATTAATCCCTTAACCTTTTCATTTGTCAGGTCAAGCACTGCAACCAGGTTATTTCCTCCGTTTGCACAATATAATGTATTGCCATCGCCCGAAATTGCAAGCGCATTGGGTGCACTTCCAAAAGGCAGATCGGCCATTGGTTTTGGGTCAAGATCCTTTATTACCTTGTCTGTCTGCGTATTGATCACAGAAATCAGGTCACTGTTTGCATTGGCAACATATAATTTTGATCCATCGGGATGGAGTACCATCCCTGAAGGGTGCAAATGAACTTTTATCTCATTTATCGCTTTGCGGGAATTTAAATCAATAACCGAAACAGTACC
>CAIYPA010000067.1 GCA_903927965.1 uncultured Bacteroidia bacterium
AATGGTTAAAACAGATAAGAAAATTTTAAATGGTCTCATAATGAATCTCCCCCTTTGGTTTTTATCAAATAGTACTGACTAAATATTTACGACTTCCCCTGTTTCAGACGATTTGTAGGCAGCATCCACGATGCTCAGAATGATCAAACCTTCTGTCAAACCAGGCATTGGTTGTGTGCGTGCTTTGATCGATGCAACATAATGCTCCATCTGACGGGTGTACATCCCTTGTTCGCAATGCTCGGTCCTTACAGGCAATTTTGCATCAAACTTTCCTGGCACGTCACCCATCTTTAATTTCAAGTAGGTTGGGAAAACGTTCCCATATCCTTTGGTTCCATATAGCCCTGTTGCAGCTTCTGGGCCGTCCATATGGGGTTGCCACCAACCGCTTTCGATGAGTGACTCTGTTCCGTTATCCCACGAAATCAGAACAATCCCGGAGTCATCCACATCATATCCACCATAGTAAGTCCCAATTTTGGCATACACCTTGACCGGCTTGGGATCGCCAATCAGGTATCGCACTGTATCAATGGCGTGTACGCCCATATCGGCCAATGCACCACCTCCGGCCAGTTCTTTTTGTGAAAACCATCCAGCAGGGCCCCAGTTTTCATGGATTCCGTAACCTTTGGTTTTTACGATTTTGCCAAGCTGTCCTGAATCGACTATGCCTTTCAGATAATTCACATCGGTATCGAACCGCCACATATGTCCAACCATCACCAATTGACTGTTTGCCTCTGCCGTCTCTTTGATCAGGTGTCCCTCTTCGTAACTCATGGCCATCGGTTTTTCGAGGAACACATCTTTCCCGTTCTTCAGGAATTCGATGGCGTAAGGGGCATGGAATTTATTGGGTGTAGCGATAACAACAGCATCTATATCAGCTCTTTTTACAAGGCTTAATGCATCATCTGTTGCCTCTTTGATCCCATATTTGTCAGCAAAAACCTTAGCCGATTCAATTGGAATTGCTGCTACTGCAACGATCTCAACATCTGGCGTTGATTGTAATCCGCGGGCATGGTAATTCGCAATATAACCTGCCCCGATGAGCGCAACCTTTACTTTTTCCATGGGTTTTCCTGGCTTAAAGGTTTTCGGACTGATCGTATATTTTTTGGATGGCCGCTGCAACCAATTCCATATCTGCTTTGGTCCCCATCAATATTTTGTGGTGGATACAAGCTGACCCTTCAAAGTGGATCTTGTCGCAAACAGGAAGGTCAAATCTTTCAGGATCAATAGCTTTCCAATATTCTTCCGAAAGTTTGTGGCGTGCCGGTTTTGTCAATGGGACATACAACGAACACTTGTTCAATGGAATATAACTTGGGGCAACTTCAATTCCAAGTTCTGCTGTCAAAGCAGCTCGGAACTTTGCATTCGGCAATCCTTTAAAACCCGTTGCATCGTACCTGAAAGCAAAATTAAAATAGGCCTCTTTTGTCTCTTGCGGATAGCGCTTCATTGGTGAAATTCCCGGAATTGAGATGATCAATGAATTCAGGTAAATTGCATTTTCGTCACGGACTTTATTTTGCTCCGGCAACCTTTTCAATCCTTCGATCAATATTGCAGCCTGAAATTCAGTAATCCTGTAATTGCCTGATTGACAGAAGTTACCTGCATCAAAATAGACGCCTTCGCCCTTGTCGGCTTTGACATCGGTGACCGGCTCAGGACGGCGGCCACAATTCCGAAGTGCATCCAGTTTTTCGTAAAGTTCAAAATTATTGGTTGTTACCGTGCCACCTTCACCAGCAGTCAAATGCTTCGACAACTGATAACTGAAACTGCCGATATCGCCGATGCTGCCCGCTTTTTTTCCGTTCCACTCGCCACCATGTTTGTGGGCACAGTCTTCGATCACATACAAGTTGTGTTCTTTGGCAATCCTTAAAATCTCGTCCATATCCGAAAAACTTCCATACAAATGGACTGCAACAATCGCTTTGGTGCGTGGGGTAATTGCTTTCTCAATCTCTTTCGGATCGATGCACCAGGTGTCTTCAAGAACATCCACAAGGATTGGGGTCGCGTTCACATCCAGAATAGTTGCTGCAGTTGCCTGCCATGTCAAACCAGGCAAGATCACTTCATCACCAACTCCGATGCCGCAGGCTTCCAATGCCATTTGAAGTGTTACTGTTCCATTGGCTGCTGAAACGGCATATTTCACACCAGTGTATTCTGCAAAATTCTTGTTGAACTCGGTCTCTTTCGGGCCATTGTACGACCAGACCCCACTGTTCAACACTTCGATCAGTGCTTTTTCTTCTTTTTCATCCCAAACCGGCCATTTTGGCCATGGATTAATTTTTGTATCACGTGCAGGTAAACCTCCAAGAATAGCTAATGAATTCATAATAATGTAATTATAAAGATTTAAAAATTAAATGATATTTCTGAAAATCAAAGAAGCAGCACCCAGGCTTCCAGCGAGGTTTCCAAGGGTTGCACCCACGACATCGGTGTTGGCTGCACAATCGCGCATGGCATAGCTGAAGGCCGATTTTTTGATCATATCGATGTAAAACTGCCCTGCTTCCGAAATCCCACCTCCGATAACGACTTTCTGTGGTGCGAAAGTGTTGATAAAGCCTGCTATTGCATGTCCCAGATAATCAGTATGTTCTTGCATTGCTTGAACTGCTTCGGCCTCACCTTCCCTGAATTTTGTAACGATATAAAAGCCATCTATTTCGTTTTCGTTTTTTCCAGTCAGGCCGGCGTATTGCTTTATCAAAGCCGGAGTTGAAGCATACGCTTCAAGGCAACCCTTTCCACCACAGTTGCAATCGATCCCTTTGTGGTCGATCGTGACATGCCCCATTTCAGTACCACGGTTTTTATAACCTCCATAAAGTTTTCCATCAGCAATGATCGCGCCTCCAATACCTGTTCCGACAGTAATGAAAATCACATCGGTACAATCTTTTGCAGCACCAAAAGCGACTTCACCAAGTCCCATCACATTGGCATCGTTGTCGATCATAACCGGCATGTCGTAAGCGTGGGAGAACGTGTCAGACAAAGGGATATTTTCCCACCTGTCGAGATTATCGGCTCCACCAACCACGATTCCGTCACAACACAAACCTGGAGAGCCGATGCCAATCCCAACTAAATCAACACCATTCTCATTTGCTTTTTCGATTGTCAGGCGGATGGCCTGATCAATTGTGTTTAAGATATCTTCCTGTTTGGCAGTTGTTCCGATTGATAATTTATCGGTAAAAGGCACTTCACCGGTTTCGGATACGAGGGCAAATTTGATAAAGGTGCCGCCAAGGTCGATCCCAACTGCAAATCTTGATTTTTTAAATTCCGTCATGTTGTCTTATTTTAAGGTTTCTTTTTTTACGTTCCATGCCTGGATTTCCAACAATGGTTTATTTCCATCACTATCCGTAAGGAAATAACTGGCAGTATAGGTGCGTTCCTCCCCGGGCAGCAAAGTCACAAAATTATCGTTCCAATAAACCGGCAAAATCGGTTTATTTGTAACCTGGTCAATCACATCAAGATAGATAAAAAAGGCAATCGAAGCGGATGGGTTTTTCACTTTCAAGGTCACCTTTGCGAACTTTTCATCCTTCTCAAACTGGTAATTGGTTTCCAATTTCACCTTGGGCAATTGATCCAACGCGGTATAATCGGCAAACTGGCTCGTCGGCGTATAAAATGGCCACGACAGTTTCTTAGAACCTTCGTAATCCAGGATGTCCTTTTTGAGCGACAGCCAGTAGATGCTATTGTCCACTTCCTGGTTGTTTTTGTCATAAATCCTGAGGTCAAGGAACCACACAGGTGTCAGGTTTTTGATTTCGGGAAGTTTATAAACAAATTTGGAAATGTTCGATTTGAT
>CAIYPA010000068.1 GCA_903927965.1 uncultured Bacteroidia bacterium
GGATTGATCCAGATCCCTGCATTGCTGGTAACAATGCCCCACACTCCATTACCGACCCTCTTTGGTACAAACAAGATCGCGGCACTTTCAGGGACATCCATCGCGGCAGTTCAATATGCAAGGAGGATAAGTTTCAATTTTAAATTATTGATAGCTATTTCTATAGCCTCCTTTATTGCCTCATATTCAGGAGCAAAGATTGTCAGCATCATCAATCCGGCAACATTAAAACCCATCATCCTGATCATCCTGATCGCGATTGCAATCTATACCTTTTTGAAGAAAGACTTGGGAAAGTTTCAAAAAAAGCAGTTGCCTTTGTCACGGCAGATCTTGTTTGGTATTGTAATCGGATTGTTCGTAGGCTTTTATGACGGCTTTTTTGGTCCCGGAACCGGTAGTTTCTTTGTTCTGGCTTTTGTGCTGATCCTTGGTTTCGAGTTCGTTCAGGCATCGGCCTACGCCAAAATTGTGAACTGCATGACCAATATCTCCGCTTTGGTTGTCTTTATCCGGCAAGGAAACTACATTCTCGAAATCGCGATCCTGATGGCCATCTTTAATATTACGGGAAGTGTGATCGGAAGCAGGATGGCACTCAAAAAAGGAAATGGTTTTATCCGCATCTTCTTCCTGATAATCGTTTCGATTATAATTGTAAGGTATGGGTATGACGTGATTAAAGTATTGTAGATATGGAATCATATATTAAAGAACTATGGATTTGGCCGATGGCTTTTGGGAACAAAATAACTGGGATGAACAATATGAAAATCGTTTTTTAAACGAGCATTACCGGACTTCAAGTAAATCTGATCCCATGACAAATGACGAATTCAATAAAATGATAGATAAATCGGAAGCGGATTTCAAAAATGGTCGGGTGACAGAAGCTAAAGAACTTCTTAAAATCGTTGAAACCTGGAAATAAAATATCCTCCAGTCGGATAATTCTTTAACCTAACCGGAGGATATTTGCAAGAGAAATGCGTTGATTATCAATCAAAAAAAATAGATTGATTTGATAATCCTTCTCAATTTTTACTTCTCGGCGCATAAACCGTATGTAACAGTTCATGCGACTTATGCCCAAGGGGAACACCCAAAAATTCCTTGTATAAAGTAATGATATCCTGGTTTTCGTGCGATTTCCTGATCAATTTTCCTTCATCCTCCCTGTAAATGGCATGAAGCCGTTTGAGCCTGATCGCATCGTTAACCGGTCGTGGTTGTCCTCCGCCACTGATGCAACCTCCGGGGCAACCCATGATCTCAATAAAATGGTAGGGGCTATTACCGCTTTTAATTTCTTCGAGCAACTCGGCTGCACCTTTTAACCCACTGGTTACGGCCACTTTAACTGTGATTCCATCAAGGTAGGAAAATTCCGGTATTGGATTTTCGATTTTTACTTCAGCGGTCTTAATTCGGCTTAACCCGGCTAAAGGCAGGATGTGCAATTTGTCCGTTGGAAGGTGCCGGCCAGTAACCAACTCATAGACTGTGCGTAAGGCAGCTTCCATCACACCACCTGTGGTACCGAAAATATCGGCGGCACCCGATGAAAATCCAAGCGGACTGTCAAATGTCCCATCTGGTAAATTCCTAAAATCGATGCCAGCATCTTTGATCATACGGCCCAACTCGCGTGTTGTGATCACAGCATCTACATCTGCCAATCCCTCATTGAACATTTCGGGACGCGTAATTTCAAATTTCTTGGCGGTACAAGGCATCACCGAAACCACAAAAATATCTTTGGGATCAACCCCAATCTTTTCGGCAAAGTAGGTCTTGGCCAATGCACCAAGCATCATATGTGGTGATTTACAACTTGATAGATGCGCCAACTGATCAGGGAAACGATGTTCTACGAACTTTATCCAACCTGGACTACAACTTGTAATCATGGGTAAAACGGCATCTTTTGATGGCG
The DNA here is from genome assembly GCA_903927965.1 of uncultured Bacteroidia bacterium. Taxonomy (GTDB): domain Bacteria; phylum Bacteroidota; class Bacteroidia; order Bacteroidales; family Prolixibacteraceae; genus JAAFHB01. The sequence goes on from CAIYPA010000068.1 coordinate 1,937, forward strand.
AGGTGAATGCATTTTTAACCCTTTCTAAAAGCTCAGAACCCTCCTCTATAATGGTTAGGTCGGCAGCAAAATTGGTGTCAAAAACGTAATTAAACCCTATCTCATGCAATGCTGAGGCCATTTTCCCAGTGACCAAGGTACCTGGGTCATATCCAAAAACTTCGCCGAGAGCCGCTCTGACAGCGGGAGCAGCCTGAACGATCACAGTTTTGGATTTATCATACAAGGCTTCCCATACTGCTTCGGATGAATCTTTTTCCTTCAATGCACCTACTGGACAAACCAAAACGCACTGTCCACAATTTGCACAGATCGATTTGCCCAAAAGTTCATCCTCGGAAGGGCCAATGAAAGTTGGGAAACCACGATGGTGCGGGTTCAATAAACCGACACCCTGAATTTCGTTGCATACTGTAACACAACGCCTGCAAAGGATACACTTTGAACTGTCGCGTACGATCGATGGGCTTGAATTGTCTATTGTCGTTTTCGATTTGGCACCTTCATACCGATATTCGCTGATTTGGATCAGATTCCCAAGCTCCTGTAATTCACAGTTTTGGTTGCGCCAGCAACTGAGACATTCTTTGGGATGGTCCGACAGCATCAATTCATAGATCACCTTTCTCACATCCCTTACCCTTTGGGAATTCGTGTGTACAACCATCCCCTCCTGTACTTCGGTAACACACGAAGCCATGAGTGTCTTTGCCTTCTCTACCTCCACAACGCAAATCCGGCACGATCCGATCTGATGCACATTCTCCATGTAACAGAAATGGGGGATCAGGATA
>CAIYPA010000069.1 GCA_903927965.1 uncultured Bacteroidia bacterium
CCGCTGACCTACAACCATATTCCTGTCGCCATTGTAATAGGCAATGTACTGACGGTTTTGATTCGTCAACAACCCAAATCCGACAGGATGCCCTGCCCAAACTTTGTCAATGGGGATGACCTGCTCAACTGACTCAACCTTCGCTGATTCGTCAATGAGTAGGGGAGGTTTTACACCCAGCTCTTTTTGTGCACATCCTGGAAGTGAGAGCGTAAATACCAATAAGAATAATAATCTGAACTTCATTTTAATCTAATCTTAAAGTATTTCAATATATATCATTATTTCTACATATATCATTATATCAATCTATTACCAATCTTTCAACCCCTTATCAAATCTGATTTTTTTCTCTTTTACCGATCCTGGAATCATCAACACCTGAATCTCCTGTTTCTGGTTTGGTTTCAATTTAAACTCAAAACCCACAAGCGTTTTACCGGGATTTGCTGCATCATACGTCGTGGTCGGTTCGGTGGACCAGGTATTCATTGACACTTTCGTGGGTATATCAACCTGTAAAACAAGGGTATGCCCCTCTTTTGTCATCGTGATTTTATTTTTATCCAATTTTACTGCAGCAGAAGTCGCCATGGTCCATCGGACTAAGGTAATCTTATTCGTTGCAACCATCACATCACTAACCACCACGTATTTCTGATCGACAATGGCAACACCCCTTTTTACAGAAGACAATTGATTGGCATAAACACTTGACAAGTCGGAAATGGCATACATAAAATCAGGCAGATCGGAGAATTGGTCGATTTTGGCATAACCTTTCATCAATTGGAGCTGATGATCGATCGTCAATGTATTGTGCGCATAATTGTTCAACCTGAAAATGCTCCAGCGTTGGGCATCCTGTGTACGGCCAAAAACTGCAATTCCTTTTGATTCAAGCGATTCGTAATCCTGCATCCCAAAATCGGTGGCCCAACGCGTTCCATCAGCTTCCATTACAAAAGAGCCAATGTCCATATGTCCATGATTGACAGAGGCCGAACCCACTTTAAATCCCAGATAAATGCCATTGCGGTCGTTCCAGGTTGTACGCATCATACAAACCGGATTCGCACCCTGTCCTTTCCAAACTTTCTCCTTTGGCTCGGTGACCTGATCAAATTTAAGGTCTTTGCCCCAGATCATAATAGCCGGCAACAACCGATCGTCAGTAAATTTGGAATAATCGTCTTTTGCAAGGTAGTTTTTCTCGATCCATAAAAGGGAAGGATCGCTGTTTTTCTGTGCAAGCCAGAACATTGCCGGGCTTACACTTCCACCTAGTCCACTATCGCCCCAATTGTAACATAAGCCGTTTACCCCGGTCATATTCTCAAAAAAACCGGCAGTCTTTAAAAAACCGGGAGTTTTATTGAGACCGAAATCAGAATCAAAAACCTTTTCCAATGCACTAAGGAACATTACATTGAACGAAGTACCATAGCCCCAGTATCCATAACCTTCGGGATATGCCCCATCAGGTTGGTATTCAGCCATACAAACTGGAATCGATTTTATGGCACGGTCGATGACAATTTTGGCAAGTTCGGGATGGTCTTCGCAAACTGCCAGAGCCCCATAGGTCATTCCGGCATTGCACACCTGATTCCAGTTGTTGTTGGCCGTCAACCAACTGTTGTATTTGGGATCCAATGAAGGATAAATCCCTTTTGTAACAATCGCATCCCTGATTATTTTCCTTGAATCGTCAGATAATTTTTGGTAGAGCCAATCATAACCAATCGCTACTGCCATGGTCATTTCCGCTACGTCCAGAAAATGGGAAGGGTTCCAGTCGGAAAATTTGGAAATTGCAACCAGCTCTTTCTCAGCCCTTAAAAAATACTTTTCCTGTCCTGTTACACGCCATGAATAGGAGAGGTAAAAGATACGGCGAATTGCCTCTCGTGATTTATCTAGCAAACGCCTCCCAATCTGGATCCGTTCAACAGGCGGCAAATCAATCATGCGGTCACTCGCAGCGACAATTGCATCGTTCATTTTTTTCCAGACCGGCTGATTGGCAATCGTTTGTTTGATCACATCTTCCTCGTCTTTGAGAAGGAGTATCCGTGGATGCTGCAGTTTAGTAACAGCCTGGACAGATACAGATTGCTGTGAAAAACCGGCCGTTGTATTGCAAGTGATCAGCAATAAGAAAAACATTTTCTTTAAGTAATTCATAATTAATTAGTTGAGTTGTTCACTTCGATTTTGTTCAGAAATCTCCTCTTTGTCACTAATTCACTCGTACTTAAAGCTTCACAAAACTTATATCCTTGAATTCTAATTATTTGTGAATATTTTCAGGAATCGGGACAAGTAGTGACTTCGTGGCATTTTTTCAATTGCAAAGGTATTAAATTTTAATGCTTTCAATTTGCGGGCAAAAAAAAAGGTCGCCATTTATGAAAACGACAGTAAGGATGAAATTATTTCTATTTTTGCAATGAATTAAAGAGAAAAGTGCATTTTCACAACAAATTAATTAATAGTTGTATCATATGAAAGTTTTCAAATTTGGAGGAACGTCTGTCGGATCGGTTGAAAACATGAGGACGGTGATGAACCTTATTGCTGATGGAAACCAAAAGGTGGTGGTGTTATCTGCAATGTCGGGGACAACCAATAGTCTGGTCGAAATTTCGGATTATTTATCAAAAAAGAACAAAGAATCAGCCATAAGCATAATCAGTTCGCTGGAAAAAAAATATTATACCGTTGTTCTTGATCTTTATACGACAGATAAGATGAAGGAAAAAGGGAAACGGTTTATTGAGGAGCGTTTCACTGTGATCAAATCCTACACTTCGGGAATTTTTCCTGAGGAGGGCGGACGTGCCTTGCTTGCACAGGGAGAATTAATATCCACTGCACTTTTTACCTTTCTGATGCAGGAAACGGGGCATAATGCATTGTTGCTCCCTGCCCTTGATTTTATGAAAATCGACGGCGACAAGCAACCCGATAGCTTTTATATCAAGGACAAATTAAATGCAATACTGAAAAGCCATCCAAAAGCCGATTATTATATCACACAGGGCTTTATCTGCCGTAATGAAGATGATGAGATCGATAACCTTCAAAGGGGTGGGTCTGATTATACGGCTACCCTCATAGGTGCTGCAATTCAAAGTGAAGAGGTTCAGATCTGGACAGACATTGACGGTTTTCACGATAACGACCCTCGTTTTGTCGAAAATACGAAAAAGGTCGATGTACTTTCATTCGGAGAGGCTGCCGAGCTGGCTTATTTCGGGGCGAAGATCCTTCATCCACAGACGGTTCTACCTGCGATGACAAACAATATCCCAGTCAGGTTAAAAAACACAATGAATCCCCCTGATCCAGGAACCCTGATCACAGCCGATAGCAAGACAACCGGAATAAAAGCAGTTGCAGCCAAGGATGGGATTACTGCGATTAAGATCAGATCTGGCCGGATGTTGAATGCCTATGGGTTTATCAAAAATATATTTGAAATCTTCGAATTCTTTAAGACCTCCATTGATATGATCACTACTTCTGAAGTAGCTGTATCACTGACAATTGATGATCCAAAGCACCTTGATGAGATCGTTGCCGAGCTTAAGGAGTATGGCAAAGTTAAAGTTGACCGTGACCAGACGATCGTTTGCATCGTGGGTAAAATGATTGCTGAAGAGAAGGGATTTGCGGCAAAAGTATTCTCTGCACTCGAAGATATCCCGATCAGGATGATTTCGTACGGTGGAAGCCGGAACAATATTTCGGTTTTGGTAAGCACAAACGATAAAAAAGCAACGTTACAAGCTTTGAGCAATAAACTGTTAAATAATTGAAATACATAGAAATATGTTGAAATATGTTGAAATATGTTGAAATATGTTGAAATATGTTGAAATAAATTGAAATAAATTGAAATAGTAGAAATAGATTGAAATAATTTGCAAAACAGCTCGGGAATGGTCCTTCAACCAATCCCGAGCTGTTTTGTTTTGGTGCAGATTTGGAATTGTCACCTTTCATTACCTTTTACTTTGCGGCAGATAGAACATTGTCTCTCTTAATATCTTGCTGATTGCGCCTCACTTTTCAATGTAATCTTATAACCTACAATAGTTTAACACCTTCAGTGTATTTGATTGAGCCACTGAAACATTAATCTTTTATAACATAGATCAATACAAATCAACCCCACTTAGAATTCCCAAATTTCCAAATCCTCAAATTTTCAAATTAAGTAATAGCCCCGTTTTCAATTCAATTTAGTATTTTTGTTCAACAAAGTCACACTCAAAAATACTGCGCCATGTCATTTATATCCGATAAAGTTGTACTCGAAGGTCTTACCTTCGATGATGTGTTGTTGGTTCCCGCTTATTCCGATGTGCTTCCACGCGAAGTTAATTTGTCATCCATGTTTTCGCGGAACATCAGGTTGAATACGCCCATCGTTTCAGCGGCAATGGATACGGTCACCGAATCGAAGCTGGCCATTGCAATGGCCCGTGAAGGAGGTATTGGGGTGATCCATAAAAACATGACGATTGAAGAACAGGTGCGGCAGGTGACTATCGTAAAAAGGGCTGAAAATGGCATGATTATCAACCCGATAACCATCTCGAAAGAAAAAGTTGTTGGTGACGCTTTGAAGCTGATGGAAACTTTTAAAATTGGCGGAATACCCGTTATTGACGAAGGGAAATACCTTGTAGGCATTGTTACCAACCGCGATCTACGGTTTGAGAAAAACCACAACCGGCCCATTTCTGAAGTTATGACATCTAAAAACCTCATTACCACCGATGTCAGTACGAACCTCGACAAAGCCACCGACATTTTCAAAAACTACAAAATAGAAAAACTTCCCGTTGTTGATAAAAACAACAAGCTGGTTGGGCTGATCACATATAAGGATATTACCCGGGCAAAAGATAAACCATTGGCCTGCAAGGACGACAAAGGGCGGTTGAGGGTCGCTGCAGCAGTTGGTATCTCTAATGATACCCTGGACCGCATTGACGCATTAATTGAGGCACAGGTGGATGCCATCATTATTGATACTGCTCACGGACATACCAAGGCCGTACTCGAATTGCTTCAGAAAGCAAAGAACAAATATCCCGATAAGGATATGATCGTAGGGAATATCGCCACTGCCGAAGCGGCATCTGAACTTGTATTTGCAGGTGCCGATGCGGTTAAAGTCGGGATCGGACCAGGGTCGATTTGCACCACCAGGATCATTGCAGGAGTCGGAATCCCGCAACTATCGGCCATTTACAATGTTTCAAAAGCTCTCAGAAACAGTGGAGTTCCAATTATTGCCGATGGTGGGCTGCGTTATTCGGGAGACATTGTCAAAGCTTTGGCTGCCGGAGCCCAGAGCGTTATGGCAGGATCGCTATTTGCAGGAGTTGAAGAATCCCCTGGCGAAACCATCATTTTCCAGGGACGTAAATTCAAATCCTACCGGGGAATGGGTTCTGTTGAGGCGATGCAACAAGGTTCCAAGGACCGTTATTTTCAAGATATCGAGGAGGACATCAAGAAATTGGTCCCGGAAGGGATTGTTGGAAGGGTACCCTACAAAGGAACTTTATATGAGGTTATCTATCAATTGGTTGGTGGACTTAGGGCTGGCATGGGATATTGTGGGGCACATACAATCGAAAAACTGCATGAAGCCAAATTTGTCAGGATCACCAATGCCGGAATTGTGGAGAGCCATCCGCATGACATTACAATAACCAGTGAATCTCCCAATTACAGTAGCGAAGGGTTTAGGTTTTAGTTGATCCTTTTGACTGTTCATCCTTATTTTTGCCCATTTCATCGGAAAGGTCATCTTGTTTTGCCGTTGACATGCCATTTTTGCTTCATCAACGATAAAATTTAAAAGTCATGAAGCATTTACTGATCTCCACAATCCTATTATTGACCACTGCGAGTCTTTGGGCTCAGCCATTACAAACCATACGCGGACAGGTAACCGACAAAGAAACCAAAATGCCTTTGGTAGGCGCAACTGTTGTTTTATTAAATTCCGATCCGATAAAAGGAACAATGACCGACAAAGATGGGAACTTTCGTCTTGAGAAGGTTGCACTTGGCAGACAAGGTGTCAAGATAACCTATATTGGATATAAGCAAGCCCTTTTTCAGGATATCATCCTGAACTCGGTCAAAGAAGCGATCCTCGATGTTGAACTGGAAGAAAGTGTAATTGTCGGTGCCGAAATTGAGGTAAAGGCTGCTTCCCGGAAGGATGAAACCATCAACCGTATGGCAGTTGTCAGTGCCCGTTCCTTCACAGTTGAGGAGACCGAGAAATATGCAGGTAGTCGAGGCGATGTTGCCAGGATGGCCATGAATTATGCTGGTGTTTCTTCCGCCAACGACCAACGCAACGACATCGTCATCCGGGGCAATTCACCATCAGGTTTGTTGTGGAAACTCGAAGGGGTGGATATTCCAAACCCGAACCACTTTGCAGAAGGAGGCACAACAGGCGGACCGGTTGGGATGCTGAATAATAACCTCTTAAAGAACAGTGACTTTTTTACGGGTGCCTTCCCTGCAGAATATGGAAATGCAATGAGTGGCGTTTTCGACCTCAAAATGCGCAACGGGAACAACCAAAAACATGAAAATCTCTTTCAGGTAGGGTTTAATGGATTTGAGGCTGGTGCCGAAGGACCTTTCAGCAAAAACCACAAATCATCCTACCTTGCAAATTTCCGCTATTCCACACTTCAACTCATGGATGGTTTTATTAATGTTGGAACGACTGGTGTACCTAAATATCAGGACTTTACATTCAAACTCAATTTCCCCTTGAAAAATGGGGGAATCACAGCATTCGGACTTGCGGGCAACAGCGAAATTGCCATGCTTGACAGTAAAAGTGGCAACCAGCAGGACATGTACACCAATGAAGGCCAGGATTTGAGGAACCGTTCAAAAATGGCATCTATGGGTCTTACCTATACACATTTTATGAAAGAGAAGAGTTACATGAAACTTACCTTATCAGGAGTTTACCAGAATGGTGGAACTACCATCGATACCCTTGATAACCAGGGTGCAATACATCCTTCCATAGACCATAATTATGCCGAATTCAGGACTTCAGTAAATGGATTCCTGCACACAAAATACAGTCCCCATTTGTCAACCATGACCGGCTTTTCTGTTGATCGCATGGGCTTCAACCTGCTAACCAAAACCTACGAAAGAAAGGATCAGGCGATGGTGGCTAGGATCGACGACGGGAAAAGCCTCGCGAAAGGTGTAACTTTGTATCAACCTTACATTCAGGCTACCTACAAGTTTAATGACAAGATCAGTTTTGTACCTGGTATCCATTTGAGCTACTTTGATTTGAATGGTTCGACAAGTCTTGAGCCCAGGCTCGGCTTTAACTGGCAGGTCGCTGAAAAACAGAAATTGAGCTTTGGCTATGGATTACATAGCCGAACGCAAACTTTGTCAACCTATTTTCTGGGAACTAGGCTGGCCAATGGGTCATTGATCGAAACCAATAAAGATCTTGGATTTACCAAATCGAACCAGTTTGTTTTAGGTTATAACCTTGCAGTCTCTGAAAATAAACGGTTCAAAGCTGAGGTATATTACCAGAATTTGTACAATGTTCCGGTTGCAACAAAAGCTTCATCGTTCAGCATGTTGAATACTGGTGCCAATTGGGGAGTCACGGATGAGGATAGCCTTGTCAACAAAGGAAGAGGGACAAATTATGGGCTTGAACTTACAATGGAACGTTTTTTCAGCAAAAACATTTATTATCTTGCCACAGTTTCCCTGTTCGAGTCGAAATATAAGGGCAGCGATGGGATCGAAAGGAATACGGCGTTCAATGGCAACTATGTGGTCAACTTCTTGTTGGGAAAGGAAATTCCATTGAAAAACAATTCGGCACTCAACTTCGATTTTAAGGTCACTTATGCCGGTGGAAAACGGTTTACTCCGGTTGACTTGGTTGCCTCAAGAGCAGCAATGACTACAAAATACAATGAATCAAAAGCTTACAGCGAACAGTTCGATCCATTCCTGAAAGCGGATTTCAAGGTTGGTTACAGGAAGAATTCAAAAAAGATTTCACAGGAATGGATATTCTACGTCGAGAACTTTACGGACCACAAGAACATATTTACCCAATTGTACAGTCCATCGAAAAACGAGGTAAGGAATATCAACCAACTTGGGTTTTTCCCGATGATGCAATACAGGTTACATTTTTAGTATCCGTTTATTTTTGTAGAGACGGACGGCAGGTAGAGACGGACGGCCGTCCGGCAGGTAGAGACGGACGGCTGTCCGTCTCTACAGGAATCCGAATAAATTAAATTATTACAAAATGAAACAACAGGAATTTTCAAATAGTTTTGCTATGATGATGAACCCGACAGGGCGGACACGCGAGTTTATCATCAGGTTTACGATCATAACGATTATCTCAGCCATCTCACCTTTTCTTGATTTCGGTGCACCAGGCAATGAGACCGACTTTCTAAAAGCCTTTTTGGTTTCATTTGTCCGTACAGCATTGCTGTGGAACGGAAGTATGTTGATCATTCAGTATCTGATTGAGCGTTACTCAATTTTTAAAGATACCATTAAACTACTTGTATATCAAGTAATAGTACTGATTGTCTTTGTGTCATTGGTTGAACTGGCAGAACTCTATGCAATCAAGAATTTCCTGAATATTACACTATCGCATACGCAAAAGACTTCCATGTTTGTGATTTCGTTGATCATTACCTTTATGATCAGCTCGATCTATGCATCGGTGGCCTTTTTTATTGAATGGAAAGAGAACCTGTTGCGTACCCAGGCATTGGAAAAAGCCAACCTTGAAGCAAGGTACGAAACGCTTAGAAATCAGGTAAATCCACATTTTCTCTTCAACAGCCTGAATACCTTGTTGATGCTTGTCGATGAAAACCCTGTTGCTTCGCGTTATGTTGAAAGCATCTCGGAAATCATGCGCTATATGTTGCAATCCCGAGATAAGGAGGCTGTATTGTTACGTGATGAACTGTCCATTGCCCGTGAGTATGTCTATATCCAGCAGAACCGTTTTGGTGATAAGCTAAAGGTTGAAATTGATGTGCCGGAGCAGTTCTACCATTATGCAATCCCACCCCTTGCACTTCAGATGCTGCTCGAAAACACATTGAAACACAATGTTGTATCAAAGGAACACCCACTTTTGGCGAAAGTTTATGTCTCTCCTGATAAATATCTGGTTGTTGAAAATAACCTGAAATCAAAAATCGACAAAGAACCTTCAACGGGAGTTGGGCTTGAAAATATCCGCAGCCGCTATTTATACCTCACAGGTAAAGAAATTCTGGTGAAAAAGGGTGATGGCAAATTTGTTGTGATGTTGCCCCTATTTGAAAAACAAATCTAATTGATTATCAAACTTCTGAAAATTTATAACCATGAAAATATTGATTGTCGAAGATGAGGAGTTTGCAGCTAAACGACTGATGCAAATGGTAACAGAAATGATTCCTGGTGCGATTATAAACGGGCCACTCGATTCGGTGACGGCAACCATTGACCACTTGAGTTCCGTTACGGATTACGACCTGATCTTTCTGGATATCCAGTTGGCCGATGGCAAAAGCTTCTCCATATTTGAACGTATTCGGATCTCGATACCCGTTATTTTCACGACTGCCTATGACGAGTTTGCTTTGCAAGCCTTTGAACTGAACAGCATAGACTACCTTTTAAAGCCGATCAAAAGGGAAAAGCTAAGTGTGTCGTTGGAAAAGTTCAATAAATTGAAGGAGTATTACAAGTCCGAAAATCCTAATGTTCGGTTATATGAAATGATTAAGGGATTGATTCCTGAACAGAAAGTTTACAAAGACCGCTTCCTGATCAGTAAAGGCGACCTGATGGTGCCGGTAAAAGTCTCCGAAATATCATGTTTCTATGCTGAAGATAAAGAAGTTATCCTTGTTACCCATGACAATCATCGATATTTTGTGGATTACTCTATCGAGGAATTGTTTGGGAAATTGGATCCGAAACTTTTTTTCAGAGCCAACCGGCAGTACATCCTTTCGATCGATGCAATCAAAAAGGTGCATAACTACTTCAATTTCAAACTAAAGGTAGAGATCAAAACCGATCCAAAAGTAGAGATCATTATCAGCCGTGCCAAGACCACAGCATTCAAATCCTGGATGAACGGGGATGTGTAGGGATACCCCTTATGCGGTGAAACATTAAATAACATTTTATAAGCTAAAGTCAATATCGAAAATCAGAATTCAATTTTAACACAAAACCAAATATTTCAATTTATTTCAACTATTTCGTTTCATGTATTCATTTCAAACTATTTCTATTTATTTCAAAAAGCATCAATAAAATTATAAATACTTAAATATCAATTAAATAATAATCATGAAAAAGATCCTAATTATCAACGGTCATCCCGAAATGGGAAGTTTTTGTTCAGAGTTGGCAAAAAGTTATCAAAAAGGCGCACATTCTGCAGGAGCAGAATGTAAATTGGTCAATTTGTGCGAATTGAAATACGACCCAATTTTGCACATCGGGTATAAGGCCCAAACGGAATTGGAACCCGATCTGGTTCAGGTCCAGAAGGATATAACTGCTGCGGACCACCTTGTCTTTGTCTATCCCAATTGGTGGGGCACCTATCCCGCATTGCTGAAGGGGTTTTTCGACAGGGTATTGATTCCCGGATTTGCCTTCAAATATCACACAAACAATCCTTTCTGGGACAAATTGTTAACCGGTAAAACGGCACGATTGATTGTTACAATGGATACGCCACCGTGGTACTATAATCTGGGATTTGGAAAGCCGGGGCACAATTCGATGAAAAATTGTATCCTGGGATTTTGTGGCGTAAAACCAGTTAAGATATCTGTTTTCTCGCCAATCAGGTCATCCACTGATAAAATGAGGGAAAATTGGTTAATGGAAGCTGAAAAATTAGGGATGGGATTGAAGTAGTCTGGCGTTCTATGTGGTAAATCCTTAGAATATAATCCATTTTCAAAAACGCTTTTGGCAACTGGCGGCTGGCTTCTGGCTATCCAGAAATTCAGATTTTGCATACAAAATTAAAATCTGTATCGGGCTAAGTAAAGAAAACTATTAAATGTCATACTTCAAAACCCCCAACCTCCCGACTTGTCCCCGAGAGTCGGGGCAGGCTGGGACAGGCTCTAAAGGGGAGTCTTGAATTTCAAGCAGATACAGAAAGGCCCCCTGTTAGGGGATTTATGGGTGTAAACACGAATTTCTTCATTTATGGAAGGAAACAACTCGAAATTCCTGATTTGAATGAGACCTATTTCATCAGAAGGAAAGCCAGCCGCTAGTTGCCAGTTGCCAGCCGCATTATATATGTCATTATGAAACAAAACATTATCAACAACCTGAATGGGAAGAGGATTTTACTCTTCTTTTTGGTCACCGGAATGATCTACATGACAATGCTTACCGTTACCATTCCAAAATTGACGGGATTTGCGGGCGGCTTGAAAATACTCGACATGATGCCAACCGGATACAACCCAACCTATGTCAACTCGCTTTTGAATGCTTTGGGACCGGATGGCAGAAATTTTTACTTGTTCTATCAGCTTCCGTTGGATATGGTTTTTCCGGGGATAAATGCAATCACCTTCTGCCTGATTTTTGGATATTTCTTTCAAAAACTGGGAAAGATTGACAGTATATTATTCTATATCTGTTACTTACCTCTTTTCGCCGGACTTTTTGACTACTGCGAGAACATAGGAATTATCACGATGCTGAATACCTATCCTGGCAATCCGGTGATCCTGTCAATTGTTACCAATCTGTTTTCAATCCTAAAAAGCACAATAACAACTATTTACAGTTTGATACTGATTTTCGTTCTGATTTTATTTACAGCCAGGAGATTCCTTTTAAAATCCTTATAAATTGTATTAATTTTGATACCCGACTAAGAAATTAAATGTTACGTTATTTAAAGAGATGAGAATTACGGTCAATATTAAGGATGATCTAATAAAAAGTGTCATGGAACTTTCTGGTGGGAAAAACCGGACAGAAGGGATGATCATAGCATTGGAGGATTATGTTTATCGAAAAAGGATCAGCCATATAATTGAGGATTTAAGGAAAAATCCCATTGAATTTGTTGATGGTTTTTCTGCTGAAAGTGTTCGCAAATTAAACAGAGCATCAAGGCTCTGATACTATTGGATACCTCAGTTGGGATTCACTGATTTTGCTCGTGATCTCTTTCGTTTGCAATTCAAGAGATTTTATTATAATAACATCCGTTTCCATTCCGAAAAGCCTACTAATACCAGTATCTTTTGTTTGAATAAGAATCTTTGTTTTGTAATTTTTTCCATATGAGGCTCTTTCCAACTTTTCGATGGCATCTTCTACCGATTCATATTCGGATTGAATTTTAATTGGGACTGGCATTCCATCAATATGGTCTTTCAAAAAGCCATCAATTCCGGAATTTCTTTGAACTGGGAAAGCATTGATGTTTTGTAGAATGGCGAGTTCTTTTGCCGTTTTTTCAAGATACTCATTTGTTCCTTTAATTAATAAATTGGATTCTGAAATTATCATTTCTTCCAACCTTGATTTTGCCAATTCAACGGCATCTATAGAAACATCAATTCCAATGTAATTCCTTTTTAATGACTTTGCTGATATACAAGTTGTTCCACTTCCGCAAAATGGGTCTAAAACTAAATCGCCTTCGTCTGTGGCAATACTAATAATCTGATTTAATAATAAAACAGGCTTTTGTGTCGGATAACCAACCCTTTCTTTGGCTTTTGGATTTAAATACGGAATTTCCCAAACATCTGAAAGAGGCACACCCTTTTTCTCCCGTCCTAAAACAGCATCGCCATTTTCATCTCGTTTATAAACCGATTTCCCATTCGCGCCTCTTTCTCTTTCTTGTAATATTTGGTCAAGATTGGTGGTTGCAGAATAGTCAGTATAAATCGTGTTAAACTTAAAATCCAGTGTTTTGGAATAAAATAAAATAACCTGATGAGAATTAAGAAGTCCTTTTTTAGCATTCGACCAACGTTTATACGACCAAATTATCTCACTTTGGAAATTCTCTTTCCCATAGATTTTATCCAGAACCACCCGAATGTAATGGGAAGCTGTTTTATCACAATGTAAAAAAACGCTACCTGTATTTCTTAAGACTCTTTTTGATTGTTCTAAGACACTTTTGATCAGGTATAAATAATCATCAAGTGAATTATACTTATCATCAAATTCATAAGTTTTGGAATTATCTTTATTTGAGAGCGAATGTTTCCGTTGGGTGAAAAATGGAGGGTCAAAGTAGATCATGTCAATTGTATTGGATTCAATTTCTTTGAGTTTCTCAACACAATCACCGTGAATTATTTTATTAATTTCCATGGTCAGGAGTTCTTTCATTTGCAATTTCTGTCAATATAGCTTTTAAATCAACTCCTGTATAGGCTTTTAGGTATCCCCAAGACTGATCGCCACCATAATATTCACCTTCAACACCTTTATAAAGTGTTTTCAGGGTTTCTTGAATACGAATAGCCTGTTGTCTTTGAGGATAATAGAACATAACACGAATAGGTTTGTAACCCTTTTCATGAATTACTTTAACCCGGGTATGTTCTTTTGTAATATGGTCACCATCCGTTGTAGCATCTCTCCATTTAACTTCAATAGCATCTGTACCATTTAGAAAGTCAATTAATTCGTCCATTCTTGTTTTGCTTTCCGATTTGGATGCAAGTTACAAAAAATTGTCATATTCGTTCCGTTTTCTTTAATTTAATCCCATTAAGAACCATTATCCCAAATTGATTTTTCTATATTTGCATACTTATCAAAATACCAAACACAAATTTATGCGAAAGACATTATTGATTCTGTTTCTCTTCCTAAGTCTCCAAAGCTTGTATTCACAGGTAATTGCACCTTCCACCCAACCCAATAAAACTCAACAACTTCTGATTGATCGCGGTTATGGGATGTTTATCCATTTTGGGATCAACACCTTCGCCGATGTCGAATGGTCGGACGGAACAATCCCGGTAGAAAAATACAATCCGGTTTCACTCGATTGTGACCAATGGGTTCGTATAGCGAGGGAAGCGGGTTTTCGCTACGTATTGCTGACAACCAAACATCATGATGGTTTCTGCCTGTGGGACAGCAAGTTTACCGATTATGATGTCGCCTCTTCACCTGTAAAAACCGATGTGGTAGCCGAGGTTTCAAAAGCATGTAAAAAATATGGATTGAAATTTGCCGTTTATTATTCCCTTTGGGACAGGCACGAACCATCCCACAATAATCCTGATCCACAAGTCTATACACAATACATGCTCAACCAGCTCACGGAACTTTTTACCAATTATGGGGAGATTTGCGAGTTATGGTTTGATGGTGGCTGGAAAAAGAAGCCCGGTGATTGGGGTATTGATCAACTTTACGCACTCGTAAAGAAACTCCAACCTCAATGTGCTGTCGGTGTGAACCATACCATTGTTTATGAGGAGGGGAAACGTAATTTCGTTATTCCTGATGACATGATCGTTGACAATAAATACTTCTTTCAGTATTTCCCAGGCGATTTCAGGCTATGGGATCCCAAGATTGCCCATCTGTCTGATAAAAAGCAGTATCTGCACGAGGGTAAATCCTATTATATGCCATTTGAACACACCATCTGTATCAGCAAGCAATGGAC
This sequence comes from uncultured Bacteroidia bacterium, assembly GCA_903927965.1. GTDB lineage: Bacteria > Bacteroidota > Bacteroidia > Bacteroidales > Prolixibacteraceae > JAAFHB01. The sequence goes on from CAIYPA010000069.1 coordinate 14,783, forward strand.
ATGGTTTCAGAAATCGACACCAGGGCAGGTGCGTGACCTTGACGAACTGGAAGAGTTGTTTTACTGGTGTACGGCCAACAATAACTCTTTGGTCCTCGATATTCCCCCTGCAAGGTCTGGAAAGCTTTATGAACACGAAGCCAATGCTGCCATCGCACTTGGAAAAAGGTTAAACATTAAAGCAGGAAAACCACTTCCTAAAAATGGAAGGATAATTTCCTTGGGACAAGGTGCTGCATCCAATTCTGTGTATGACGGCGACGTTTCAAAATATGGGGCGCAATTTGCTGTCGATGGTGGAATGCAAACACGATGGGCTGCCAAAGACACCCTGGCCGAATTGACCATCACATTGAACCCAACTGAAAAGTTCAATAAAATTTCGATTTTTGAATACCAGGATACCAAAAAATCAGACAATGATAAGGACTTTTTCACCAATTACCGTTTTAACCGCATCGAAGCCTATAACATTGATATTTGGCAAAACAATGATTGGCTCACAATTTTCCATGATGAACAATCGATGGGCGATTGCAAAGTGATCCGTTTCCCGGTATATTACCAAACTTCAAAAATCCGTTTGAAGGTACTTAAAGCCAATTCGTTGCCTTCAATCTATGAATTTAATGTGATTGATTTAAAAAAAAATAAATAGTCCATTTTGATCATGTAAAAACTCAAAATAACTTTCTCATGAAAAAACTAACAATCATTCTCTTCCTTCTTGGATTTGCCAATTTTTCCACCTTTTCACAGGCCCAAAAACAGAAGGAAAAACTCAAACGGGCCGATTGTTTTTTCGGTGTCCATTTCGATCTACATGCCAGTGAGGACATTACAAACGCCGGTAAAACCCTGACCCCTGAAATGGTCGATACCTTCCTTACCAAGGTAAAGCCCGATTTTATCCAGATCGATTGCAAGGGGCATCCCGGGATATCAAGCTATCCAACAAAAGTCGGATTTCATGTAAAGGGGTTTGAGAAGGATCCGTTAAAGCTCTTTCGTGAAGTCACTGAAAAGAACAAGGTGGCTTTGTTTATGCACTTCTCCGGAGTTTGGGACGGGAAAGTTGTGAAAGAACATCCCGACTGGTCAACGGTAAAGGCCAATGGGGAGCGGAGCACTGAGAAAACCTCATTTTTCAGCCCATACCTCGATACTTACATGATTCCACAATTAAAGGAACTCAGCGATTATGGCGTTGATGGTGCCTGGATTGATGGCGAGTGCTGGGCTGTGGAACCCGATTATGGGGAAGCTTCTTTGGCCCGATTTACAAAAGAGACAGGAATTACCGAAATCCCGCGAAAATCCACAGACAAGTACTACCCTGAATTTATGGAATATACGCGCAAGTTGTTCCGCGAACATCTCCAAAAATACATTACCGCAATTCATCAATACAACCCAAAGTTTCAGATTACGAGCAACTGGGCCTACTCATCTCTGATGCCCGAAAAAGTAACCGTTGATGTCGATTATCTTTCAGGCGATGTGACCCCGCAAAATGGGGTTTACCGTTCGGCCTTCGAAGCGCGTTGCCTTGCCCCACAGGGAAAACCCTGGGATTTAATGGCATGGGGGTTCTCTTGGAACGGTGGGAAGATGCCCATGAGCATCAAATCGTCGGTTCAATTGGAACAGGAGGCTGCCGAGATCATGGCAATGGGTGGCGGGGTTCAGTTTTACTATCAACAGAACCGCGACCTATCGTTAAAACCCTGGCTTGCAACATCCCTTTCAGAAATTGGGAAATTCTGTCGCGAGAGGCAACAGTTTTGTCACAAAGCCAAAGCGATACCCCAAATTGCATTGCTCTATCCAACAGCATCTTACCAAAAGCACGCAACCCGCCCATTTTCAAATTCGACCAACACGCTTCAAGGGGCTATGAACTTGATCCTTGATGGTCAGTATCCGGTCGAAATTTTAATGGAGCACCACCTCAAAGGCAAGATGGACCAATATCCACTTATCGTAATCCCGGAATGTATTGATCTTGAAACTTCATTTATAGAAGAATTGAGAAACTATGTAAACAAAGGTGGCCACCTTCTAATAATCGGCACCGAAAGTGCAAAACTTTTTCAAAAGGAATTGGGGATCAAAACATTGGATAATATTGATGAAGGAACAGCTTTTATTGCTTCAAATCAAAGAATCGGAGGCCTCCGCTCTACCTTATTGAATGTTGGATTGAATTCGCAAGCAAAAGTGACTTCCAACTTTTACAATAGTAGCGATCTCATCGACAAAAGCACAAAGATTTCCTCATCGGTCAATCAATTCGGAAAAGGTTCAATTGCGGCAATCTATTTTAATGCAGGTTCTTCCTACCTTGATTATAAGTCACCGGTTTTAAGGGACTTTATAAGTAATCGCATCAACGAGCTATTTCCCAATCCTTTAATCAATGTTTCAGGATCCCATTTGGTACATGTGGCTATCAATCAACAAAATAGCAAAATATACATCAATTTGATCAATGTAGCGGGCGAGCATACCAACCAATCTGCAATCGGATACGATGAAATCCCATCACTTAAAGACCTATCTGTCAATATTAAAACCCCGAAAAAGCCATCCAAGATTGTAATACAACCTGAAGGCCGGGAGCTGAAAATTGATTTTCAAAATGGAACTTCTAAAGTTACGGTTCCAAATCTGGCAATCCATTCAATCTTAGAAATTGTTCAATAATTGTTTTTGAAAATAGGGGGTGTTTTGAATAAATGTACCTATTTTTAGCAGCTATTTAATTTAATAATTCAGCGAATGACATCACGAAGAACGTTTTTGAAAACAAGCGGGGCAACAGTTGCAGGAATAGGTATGGCATCCTCTTTCACAGAAGCAATGGCCTCCTGTTCAGCCAATGAAAAAGTTAATGTTGGTTTGGTCGGTTGCAATGGCATGGGCTTTTCCGATTTGACAGCATTTTTGGAAAATCCTCAGGTAGAGTGTATTGCATTGTGTGACATCGATGAAGGGGTACTCAACAAGCGGGCTGCCGATGTGGAAAAAATCCGTGGGAAAAAACCTGCCAATTTATACAAAGACTGGCGTAAACTGATTGAAAATAAAGATATTGATGTAGTCATTGTAGGGACCCCAGATCATTGGCACTGCCTGATCATGACCGCTGCTTGTGCGGCAGGAAAAGATGTCTATTGCGAGAAACCGTTGGGCAACAGCATCGAAGAGTGCAACCTGATGGTGAAAGCTGCCCAAAAATACAAGAGGGTTGTGCAGGTCGGTCAATGGCAACGTAGCGATCCGCATTGGCTTAGCGCTGTTGATTTTATCCGTTCCGGCAAGCTAGGCAAAATCCGATTGGTAAGGGTCTTCTCCTATCAGGGATGGTGCCCTTCGATTCCGGTTTTGGCCGATGAACCGGTACCGGCAGGAGTCGATTACGACATGTGGCTGGGGCCAGCGACAAAACGGCCGTTCAACAGGAACCGGTTCCATTTCACTTTCCGCTGGTTCTGGGATTATGCGGGTGGCTTAATGACCGACTGGGGCGTCCACCTACTCGATTATGCACTTTATGGGATGGATGTTACAACTCCCAAGTCGATTATGGCAATGGGTGGAAAGTATGGGTATCCGACTGATGCCTGTGAAACCCCCGACAGCTTGCAGACCATTTATGAATTTGAAGGTTTCAATGTGATGTGGGACCATGCGACCGGGATCAACGATGGTGCTTATGGCCGTAACCATGGATTAGGTTTCGTGGGAGAAAACGGGACTTTGGTTGTTGACCGTTCAGGTTGGGAAGTCATCCCTGAAGTTGTCAATGGTAAGAAACGGATGGAAGCAGTTGCACTAGTAAAAGGAACTGGTGAAGGTTTGAAGAACCATGTGAAGAACTTCCTTGAATGTGTGAAAACCCGGAATCCAAATACAAATGCAAGTGTCGAAATTGGTGCACACATTGCCAAATTCTCGCAGCTTGGAAATATCGCTTACCGTTCGGGTAAAAAACTTGTTTGGGATGGGGCGAAGTTCACAAACGACGTAGATGCTAATAAATACCTGATCCCGAGCTATCGCGATCCATGGAAGTTACCAACAATTTGATGGAATTATTCTGAGAATAAAAATGGGGGGCACATGTCCCTCATTTTATTTAAAGCAAAAAATATAATTAGATTTGTGTTTTGATTGTCATAAACAAACAATCCGATATTTAACCTCAAAGAACTTTCTATGAATGCAATGCCCTTCGTAATTGGTGCCCTGGCTGTTTTAATGCTTGCCTATCGGTTTTATTACAGTTTTATTTGTGCTAAGGTATTAACCCTTAACGACTTAAAAGAAGCCCCTTCAATAAGGTTGTTCGATAAACACAACTATTATCCTATGCCAAAATGGGTGGTATTCGGGCATCATTTCGCTGCAATCGCAGGTGCTGGTCCTTTGGTTGGTCCGGTATTGGCAGCACAGTTCGGTTTTATGCCAGGATTTATCTGGATGCTCGTTGGTGCGGTTATGGCAGGTGCGGTTCATGATGTGGTTATTTTGACGGCTTCGGTCAGGCACGATGGGAAATCTCTTGCAGAAATTGCCAAAATGGAAATCAGCTCGTTCAGCGGAACAATCACAACAATAGCAGTACTAATTATAGTAGTCATCGCATTGGCTGGTTTGGGTGTTGTAGTTGTCAATGCACTTGCGGAAAGTTCGTGGGGAACATTTACAATTGCCGCCACAATACCGATTGCCATTTTTATGGGTTTGTGGATGTTTAAGTTCAGGAAAGGCAGAACTGTTGAAGCTACTGTTATTGGAGTTATCCTACTATCGCTTGCTGTGATCTATGGCAAATATATTCCTGGCTCACCCTTTCAATCATGGTTTACATTCGACCGTAAAACCTTAACAATCATGCTGGCAGCTTATGGCTTCTTTGCCTCGGTTTTGCCCGTCTGGTTATTGCTTTCGCCACGTGACTATTTGAGTTCAATTATGAAACTTTCCGTTATCGGGATGTTGGCTGTAGGGATTATCTATGTGAACCCTGAAATTAAAATGCCATCCATCATGCCTTATATTCATGGTGGTGGACCAATTATTCCCGGGACCCTTTTCCCCTACCTGTTTATCACAATCGCCTGTGGTGCCATTTCAGGTTTTCATGCTCTGGTTAGTTCGGGAACAACACCCAAGATGATCATGAAGGAGAGCCATATCAAAGCCATTGCTGTAGGTGGGATGTTGGCTGAAACGATGGTCAGTATTTTGGCTTTGATTGCAGCTACTTCTCTTTTCCCGCTCGACTATTTCCAGATCAATGTTTCACCCGAGAAATTTGCACAAATCCTTCCTCAGCTCAAAGCTTTGGGATTTACGGATTCAAACCTTATCCAGTTGTCATCCGAAGTGGGGGAAGTCATTGCCGGACGTCCCGGAGGTGCCGTTTCACTTGCGGTTGGAATGGCACAGGTGTTTTCTTCCATCCCTGGCCTGGCCGGACTGATGTCGTATTGGTACCACTTCGCGATCATGTTCGAAGCTTTGTTTATCCTCACCACAATCGATGCCGGGACACGTATTGCCCGTTTTATCCTGCAGGAAGCCATGGGCAAGATTTATGCACCGTTTGCACGCACGAACTGGATTATCGGCAACCTGATCACAAGCTTTATGGTCGTTTTTGCCTGGGGTTATTTTATTTATACAGGAAGTGTATCCACCATCTGGCCAATGTTTGGGGTTGCCAATCAACTTCTCGCAACATTGGCACTTGCAATCGGCACATCGTTCCTGATCAACAATGGGAAACGTAAATATATCTGGATCACCATTATCCCGATGGTTTTTGTCGGTGTTACCACCATTACTGGAGGTGTGATGAACATGTTCAACATTTACATCCCGATGATGTCGGTTGCAAAAACCCAGGTCCAGGGAACAATTAACACGCTGTTGACCAGCCTGATATTGGTTTGCGTTTTGCTGATCATTTCCGAGGCAACGAGGAGGTGGTTTAAGAAAGAGGCAAAACCTGTCGCAAATAAATAGAATTGTTAAATTTGCAAGAATAAAAAAAATTCAATGCAGACATTATTCGCAGAGTACGAACTCAAAAACCTCGAAAAGAATAAGCTTAACCATTCTGACAGGGAATTTCATGATTGGTATAGGTTTGTTCTTTCTTATCCGCCACATCTTGTCCGGCAATACTTGAGCGAGTTTGGTTTGACAAAAAACGACATCGTATTAGATCCATTTTGTGGCACTGGTACGACATTGGTTGAAGCGAAATTACAGGGTATTCCATCTATTGGCATTGAGGCAAATCCATTCGCACATTTTGCCAGTTCAGTAAAAATAGACTGGCATATTGACCCTATCGGATTATTGAAAACTGCGAAAGAAGTCAGCATCAAAGCGAACAAGGAGATGGAAAAACAGGGTATCTCTGATTCGCCTTCTTTAAAGAATTTGAATTTTTTATCTTTTCGACAATTAACCAAGGAGCAGGAAAAACTAATCCTAAAAGATTCCTTAAGCCCTTTGCCTTTACATAAATGTCTGATTTTATTGAATATAATAAACGAATATAAACCAACCCCATTTTACAAATATCTTTCCCTTGCCTTTGCTAATTCTGCTGTCTTTCAGTTTAGCAATCTTAGGTTTGGTCCCGAAGTCGGTGTTGGAAAGCTTAAAAAGGATGCAGAAGTAGTTGCTCCCTGGTTAAATCAGATTTTGAAAATTGTAAATGATTTGGCACAATCGGATCTTGAAATCGCCGATGTTCCTGCTAACGCGTTACTTAGCGATTCAAGGAATTTAAAGGAGTTGTTAAAAGGATACAAAATTTCGGCGGTCATCACTTCTCCTCCATATCCGAATGAAAAAGACTACACCAGGACAACTAGGCTCGAATCGGTTTTGCTCGGTTTTATAAATAGCAACGAAGAACTAAGGAAATTCAAAAAAACACTTTTGAGATCGAATACACGGGGCGTCTATAAGGGCGACAATGATGACAACTACGTGAAGATGTTCCCTGAAATACAAAGGATTGCAGAAGAAATTGAAAACAGAAGGATCGAACTTGGCAAAACGTCAGGCTTTGAAAAATTATACCACAAAGTAACAAGGCTATATTTCGGTGGTATTGCGAAGCACCTGATAGAGCTCCAATCTGTATTAAAACCCAATGCCTATCTGGCATATGTTGTTGGTGATCAAGCCTCTTACCTAAGGGTAATGATCCGAACTGGTCATCTGATCGCTGAAATAGCCCAATCCCTGGGATATGAGCTTGTGCGGATCGACTTATTTAGGACAAGGTTCTCGACAGCCACAAAAACTGATTTGAACGAAGAGGTTGTAATCCTACGTTGGAGAGGATAATTTTAAAACCAATAATATGTCAAAACTGAACCGGTATTCCCAAATTATTGAAGCCATTTTTCTTAAGTCCTATCAGAAAGGCAAAACCGAAATCCTATTTACAAGAGATGAAATCATTGCATCAGCTTCATTATTGAATATTGAACTTCCTAAAAACCTTGGAGATATCCTTTATTCATTTCGATATCGGGCATCATTACCAATTAGCATAACCAATAATTCTCCTGAAGGTTATGAATGGATTATCCGTTCGGTAGGAAGGGCTCTGTATAAAATTGTCCTGACCAAGGAAACATTCTTTAAACCGTCAGAATACCTTGCGGAAACCAAAATTCCCGATGCAACACCCGGAATTATTAGTAAATATGCCATGAATGATGAACAGGCCCTTTTGGCCAAAGTAAGATACAACAGGCTTATAGATATTTTTACGGGACTGACCTGTTACTCACTTCAAAATCACCTTCGTACTACCGTACCTGATATGGGCCAGGTCGAAACTGACGAGATCTACATCGGGATTGATCGCAGGGGTGTCCATTATATACTACCTGTGCAGGCAAAAGGTGGTAGCGATAAAATGGGTGTGGTTCAAATCGAACAGGATTTTGCAGTAGGTAGGTCCAAATTCCCTAACCTTATTTGCAAACCCATTGCCGCCCAATTTATGCCAAACAAATCCATTTCGCTTTTTGAATTTGAACTAACAGAAGAAGGGATTGCTATTACTTCTGAGAAACACTACCGGCTTGTACCTCCCGATGAGGTGACAATGGAAGAACTTGAAAAATACAAAACGAGAATAGGTTAAATTTATATTGCTTAGTAATATATTGAATTTCAATTATATAAATAATTTTTTTTGTAATTTTAATACCTAATAACATGGAACCCCTTTTCTTTAAATTCTGGTGGCTGCTGATCATTGTCATTTGTATAGCCCTATACAAATACATCTTCAGGTTTATTTTTGGGATGGTACTCGTACCGGAAGACAAAATCGGACTTGTAACCAAAAAATTTGTATTGCTCGGGTCGAACAAGGAATTACCCGATGGAAGGATCATTGCGACAAAAGGGGAAGCTGGTTTTCAGGCCAAAGCGTTGGCTCCAGGTATCTATTTTGGCAAATGGTTCTGGCAGTACAGCATTTCGATGCAATCTTTTATTGTGATCCCTGAAGGTAAGATAGGGCTTATCCTGGCAAAGGATGGTGCTGCAATACCTACCGGGAATATCCTTGCTCAGCAGGTTGACTCCGATAGCTATCAGGATGCTGAAAAATTTCTTGTCAATGGTGGCCAGCGCGGAAGGCAAACATCCTATATTACAGCAGGATCGTACCGTATTAATACAATGCTTTTTCAGATCTCCATTACCGAAATGATACGGATACAGGAAAGCATGGTGGGAATTGTGACCACTTTGGATGGTTTACCGATTGAGGCGTCACAAATTGCAGGAAAGCTCGTTGATGGGCACAACAATTTTCAAAACTTTGATGGTTTTATTAAGAATGGCGGGAACAGGGGTTTGCAACCACAGGTGATCCTGGCAGGTTCGTACAACCTGAATCCATGGGCTGTCCAGATCGAAGAAATTCCCATGACTGAAATTCCGATTGGCTATGTTGGGGTAGTGATCTCCTACATCGGACAGGAAGGTAAAGACCTGACAGGGAACGATTTCAAACATGGTAATATTGTTGAGAAAGGGTGCAAGGGTGTTTGGCTTGAACCACTTGGACCCGGGAAATATCCGATCAATAAGTACATCATGAAAGTGGAACTTGTGCCAACGACCAATCTTGTCCTCAATTGGGCGACAGCACGCAGCGAAGCGCACAACCTCGACAAGAACCTTTCGACAATTACGGTCCGGTCAAAAGATGGTTTCCCATTTAACCTCGATGTGGCGCAAATTATCCATGTCCCATCAACCGAAGCGCCCAAGGTCATTGCCCGTTTTGGGAATATGGTCAATTTGGTTTCTCAGGTGCTGGAGCCGACCATCGGCAACTATTTCAGGAATTCGGCACAGGACAGTGATGTGATCGCCTTTCTGAGTACACGAAAAGAGAGGCAGGATTCTGCAAAGTCACACATTAAGAAGGTGTTGGACGAGTACAACGTAAATGCTGTCGATACTTTGATTGGGGACATCGTGCCTCCTGAAACATTAATGAAAACATTAACAGACAGAAAGATAGCCGAGGAACAAAAGATAACCTACGAAACACAGAAAAAGGCGCAGGAAACAAGGCAGGGTATGGAGAAAGAGACAGCCATTGCCGATATGCAAAAAGATATTGTAAAGGCGCAGCAAGGTGTTGAAATTTCGGAACGTACTGCCAATGCAACAGTCAAGAAAGCAGAAGGGGATGCAACAAGTGTAAAGGTTGCCGTAGGTGCAGAAGCCGAAGTGATCAAGACAAGGGCACATGCCGAAGCGGAATCCACCAGGGCAAGGGCTCAGGCTGACTCCGATGCAATAAGGTTAAAAGCTGCAGCCCAAGCTGAACAGATCTCCTTGACAGGGGGTGCAGAAGCCGGAAAAATTCTCGCGATAGGCAAATCGACTGCCGAGGCTTATGAATTGGCAGTTAAGGCATTGGGTGGTGAGAATTTCACTCGTTACAAGATTACAGAAGAGTTGTCCAAAGGAAATGTAAAATTGATCCCGGATGTATTGATCGGTGGGACCAATTCCAACGGCACTGCCATTGAAGGGTTGCTGGGACTAAAACTGATGGAGATGATCAACCCGATAAAAAAAGAAGAATCCAATAATTCCATAAATGACCAAAAGTAAACCTGAAGTCGTAAAGCCGCCTGTGTTGTTTGGTGAGACACAAACTGTGATAAAAAAGATCGAAGATCTTCAAAAGATCAAGGTTTTGTGTTATTGGAATTCTGTAAATGGTTCGATTTGTCAGAACGATGTCAGTTCTTTTTACGAAATAATCAAGGATTGGAAACTCCAGGACGAGATTTACTTTTATGTGAAATCGGATGGTGGTGATGGAAAAGCGTCTCTTCGGATAATCAATCTTTTAAGGGAACACACAAAAAGGTTGGTCGTTATTATCCAGGGAGAGTGTACATCTGCAGCGACGATCTTGGCACTCGGTGCAGACGAAATCCAGATGGGACCTTTGTCGTTTTTATCGGCTGTCGATACATCGCTGACGCATGATTTATCACCGGTAGATAAAAACAACAGTCTGGTCAGTGTAAGCCAGGATGAACTCACAAGGGTCATTAAACTGTGGAAAGAATCGAACAACGATGCCAATCCATATTCAAGTTTGTACCAATACATTCACCCACTTGTATTTGGTGCTTTGGATAGGGCAAGCTCCCTTTCCATGAAACTCTGTTCCGATATTCTGTCCTATCATATGGAGGACAAAGAGAAGGCAGGCGAGATTAGCCGGAAATTAAACTCCAATTATCCGTCCCATAGTTATCCGATCCTTGCAAAAGAAGCAAGGGAAATTGGCCTGAATGTCCAGATCATAGATAAAGAACTGAATAGCCTATTGTTTGAATTAAGCAATCTCTATTCCCAAATGGGAAGACAGGCTTTGACCGACAAGGACGAGAACAATTACCATGACAATGAAATCAGGAATATCATTGAGGCTAACGGGATGCAGGTTTATTATCAGGTGGATAAGGATTGGTATTACCGGACTGATGAAAGACGGTATATTCCAATGAACGACAACAGTTCATGGTACAAGGTCCAGGGAACACCCACTAAATTTGAATCGAAGGCTTTTCAGATCAGATAAAATGTCAGTTATTTCCATTCTGCTTATTTTACTTGGTGTTGTGGGCATTGGTTCGCAGGATCAAAATAATATTGCTGCAAAGGATTCATTGTCACCATCACAGATTGAATTGGCTACAAAGTATGTCGCTGATTTTCCTGTCGGAACTCAATTATCGATCGCTTTTCTGTATGAAAATAAGGTCTCCTTTATCGGAATAATAAAGAAAAAAGACGCCTTCACTTACATTGACAACAAAGATTCAGTCTTTGAAATTGGTTCGATTACCAAATTATTTACATCCAATCTACTCGCTGATTTAGCCTATAACCATGCACTGGATATCAACGAACCAATAGCTAGTATATTGCCCTATCAATTAAATCCTTACGAAAATAATCGCAATTATATCACATTCAAAACCCTGGCAAATCATACCTCAGGACTGCCCAGAATGCCTGACAATTATGTTGATACCTACAATGCTGTTTTGCTTAAAGAATATTTACAAAATCAGTTAAAGCTAAATTCTGTTCCGGGTGAAAAGTATCTGTATTCCAACCTTGGAGCAGGATTGCTCGGTTACATGTTGGAGTTAATGACCGAAAAGTCGTATGAGAGCTTGTTGCAGGAAAAGATATTCTCAAAGTACAACATGAACTCTACCACCTCTGGTATTAAGAAAGTTGTAAATAAGGTCGTTGCAGGTCGGGACTCAACTGGTAAAGTTATACCCAACAGGCAACCGAATATTTTGAAAGCCTCAGGTGGGGTTCTTTCATGTGTAAGTGATATGTCAAAATATGTCATTGCCAATTTTTCAACCGATACGATCCTATCTTTTCAACGACAAACAACCTTTATCGGTGACGATGCCGATGATTTGGCTTTAGGGTGGCATATCCATAAATTTGGGAGTAGCACCTGTCAATGGTTTCATCACAGTGGAGGAATGGATGGGTACAGTTCCTCTTTGTTTATGGATACCAACTCGAAATGTGCCGTTATTATCTTATCTAATTTATCTTGTTATCATCCTGACAATAAGAATATTGATAAACTTTGCTATGAATTGTTGAAACAAGTGTATCTATCCGAAATTCTCAAAAAGCCCTTCATTGGTGAAGCCCCTTTTCTTGAAATTGCATCGATGAAAGGTTGGGGCTCAAAAATGAATGAAACTATCAAAATGATTCGAAACTCCGAAAGTCCTATTATTGGAGTATGGCAAAAGCAGGTGAATGGCCGAACAGTAACACGGACATTTATGCCTAAAAATAAGGTACAAACAGATATTTTTGGTGATACTGAAATTGATGTTTGGGGTTATTATCAAACTCAGGACGACCGGATCACATTCCGGGACATTGGTGGAGCAGCCTGCAACAACAGTGGCATCTATACTTTCAATATTCAAAAAGATAAGCTTATCTTTACACCTGTAGAAGATTCCTGTGAAGGTAGAAGGAATGGGTTGTCCGGAACCTGGATTAAAACAAAATAAGTTCACGATACTTGATCAGAGACAAGGGATGACAACTTTACGAAGACAAAACTATATTTAATTAGATTCACATAGTTAATACAATAATAATCATGGACATTAAATTAATAATAATCATTGCTTTCTCCTATTTGTATGCCATTTTTGAGATCTTTATGGGTGTGATGCAACGGTCAAAGCGGACAAAGGACATCGTAAAAAAAGGTGACAAGGCAAGTATCTGGATACTTTTCCTCTTTATTGCGATAGGGTATTTCCTTGCTTTCCGGTTTGGCATGACAAGATTGGGGCGAATTTATTATTGGAATACTTTTTTTTCGATAGGTGCGTTCATGGTAATCGCCGGAATGATCATAAGAATCATATCCATTTTGACCCTTAAACAACATTTTACCTATACCGTCACAAAGATTGAGGGACACGAACTGATTGAAACCGGATTCTATAAATACATCAGGCACCCCGGATACCTTGGGCAATTGATTATTTTTACCGGAGTTGCAGTTTCAATGTCGAATTGGTTATCGGTAATAGGTATGTTTATTCCGTGTTTTCTAGGATTCATTTACAGGATAAGGGTTGAGGAACGGTTCATGACCGAGCAATTGGGGCAAAAATACCTTGATTATCAGAAGCGGACAAAAAGGCTGATTCCGAAGATCTATTGAACGAAATCCCTTAACCATCGTAGTTTTAAACTGCCTTAACAATAGATTGCAGGATAGAAATTTTCCTTAATTTTGTATCTATGGAAAAATCAGAGATTGACATTGTTAAATTAACTAAATATTGGATTGAAAGCTCAGATGAAGATTTTGAGACAATGTTGGTTTTGTTCGACACCAAGCGGTTTAACTGGTCGTTGTTTGTTGGTCATTTAATGATTGAGAAGCTTTTAAAGGCCTATTATGTAAAATTTAAACAGAATTTTCCTCCTTTTATCCATAACCTTCTCCGACTTGCTGAATTATCAGAAATTGAAATGTCCGAAGAAAATAAAATATTTTTTGTAACAGTCACCGCATTCAACATTAATGCAAGATATGATGACTACAAATTGAGCTTTCAGAAAAGATGTACCTTAGAATACACATCAATATGGATTAACGAATTAAAATCTAACCGACTATGGATAAAGAAATTAATCTCTCAATAAACCAATATCTTTCCTTGATAAAAAGAAACCACAAAGGTATAGGAAAGGTAATCCTGTTTGGATCGTATGCAAAAAATAATGCTGGAAAAGATAGCGATATCGATATTGCGTTGATATTCGATAAACTAGACGATTTCGACAAATTCGATTTACAAGTTCAGTTGATGTTGCTTGCCGCTCAGGTTGATTCACGGATTGAGCCTCATCCCTTTTCAAAAAAAGACTTCAATTCAAATAATCCTTTTGTTTGTGAGATCAAAAGGACTGGGATAGAGATTAATTCATGATTTGATGAACCATTTTAACTCCATACGCGAATTACTCAACACCCTTAACCGGGGACATAAGTTGCTGGCTGAGCTCTTCGAGAAACGGAAATCGCTTTCGTATAAGTATGAGTATGCGCTTGATGTCCTGGATGGTAATGACGATATCATTCAACTTCTTATCAATAAGGATATTATCCGTCAGAATGGAAATTTTCTCGAATTGGACGACCAGTTCCTGCAATTCTTTGAACAGATTCTGGAAGTGAACGAGGAGATCAACACGTCCTACATCAACGAGAACATCAGGCAGGTGAAGGACGAATACATGCTTTACTACCTTCAGGCAAACAGCGATGGCGAACGTTACAAATACCTCAAAGCCGTCAAATCGTCGTTGCGAAAAATTGGAAGGATCACTGTCCGCAATATCCTTGACCTAACCAGAAATATCGAAAATACGTTTAAGACAGAACCCAATTATAAGATCAAACTTTCCAAACTGGAGATCCACAAACAAAAATTGGTGGCTATCCAGCAATTGATTGAACAAACCGAAAAGCTGATTACGGAAGACGAACTCACCTTCTTCAAAACGGCTACCGACGAGGAGTTAAGGACGATTACCATTCAACTTCGATTGGAACTGACCGAATCGCGGCAGAACCTGATCGAAACCCGAAAGCAGATCATCGAATACATCAACCAGATCAAGTACCAGAGCAAATTCATCGAAAAGCTCAGGTTGGTCAAATACCTACGTGACCAATACGAAATCAAAGCGAAAACAAACCTTGTGGAGTTGATCAACAACAACAAAGCCACGGTTTTTGAATCCAAACCCTCCTACCCTCTCAAAATTTCGGTCAATTTTCTCCAAACCGATGCGGGCTATGAAGTTGTCAGAAAGTTGAGCAGGAGAATAAAAACAGGAGTACGACCCTCGGTTCAGATGGCCGAAGTCATTTCGGAAGATTACTTGAAGCCTGAAACAGAAAAAGAGGTCTTTATCAACATCCATGAAGTAAAAAATAGCTTTACCGCTGGTGGCAACCACTTGTTCGACTTTCTTATGAATTACAAATTTCTTCGTGAAGTCCATTTTGATGAACGGGTTACCGTTTTTTGCCAGATGATTTCAATGTTCGAGGAAGATTTTGATGTGACAGAGAAGTTCAACAGGCACAATGACATTGAATATGCAGTCGTTTATCCCAAATAACCCATTACAATGAGCGTACCCAAACAGACAGGCGAAATATTTGATATCCTAAGCAAAGGACAATTTATCTGCTCCAACAGCTCCGATGGCGATATCCGGAAACTCTTCGATGTGATCGACGACAAAAACAATTTCGAAACTTTGGCCGAATATTTCAAGGCGATCAATTTCATCCTTGAAAAAGGCGACGAGTTTTATTACTTCTCGCGTACAGAATCGAAAGCCGATTTGGAACGTAAACTTGAAACGGCATTCCGATGGATCGACCTTATCGATTTCTTTAAGTCGTTCGACAACTCTTTTGCTTCGGGATACCGCGTCACTCCCTCCGAAATCGCCGTCAAAATAAGTGTCGATGCGGTTTTGAAGAACAAGGCCGATGGAATTAGGAATATACTGAAACTGGATGATAAGACTTCTTATCCTGAAATTGGGAACAAGGCCATTGATTCGCTGATCAAGGATGGCTTTGCAGAGATGGAAAACGAAATCCTGAAAACCTACAAGGTACTGGCATCCTTCAAGTACCTCGAAGAATTGGTAACAAATATCAACATCCCCGAAAACATTCAAAATGAGATACCTGAATAGAATCGTATTTATCAACAGTGCCCATATCAAATATGCTGAGATCAACCTCGACGGGAATGTTCATTTTATTGGTACACAAGGTGTTGGTAAAAGCACCATACTCAGGGCTATCCTTTTCTTTTACAATGGCGACACCTTGAAACTTGGGATTCCGATCGAGAAGAAGACCTATACTGATTACTACTTTGCCCATCCGAATTCCTATATCATTTATGAAGTGGTCAGGGACGAGGAGAAATTTTGTGTCGTTTCCTTTAAGTCGCAGCACAAAGTCCACTTCAGGTTTTTCGATGGGGCGTACAACCAGAAATATTTCGTGAGCGACAATGGCATCGCTCCCGACAATTGGGAAAGTATTGCCAGACAATTGGACGCGGACCAGATCTACTATACCAAGCGCAAGATTGACATCCACAACGAATACCGCGATATCCTTTACGGCAACCACGAAAACCGGAAAAGCGAGTTCAGGAAATATGCCCTGCTTGAAAGTAAAGATTATCAAAACATTCCAAAAACGATCCAGAATGTGTTCCTCAATTCCAAGATGGAGGCGGAGTTTATCAAGCAGACCATTATCATGTCGCTGGAAAACGATGTGCAGATTGACCTGAACAAATACACCCACCACTTAAAAGATTTTGAGACCCAATTGGCCGATATCCAAAAGTTCAAACGGCCAGGGACTACAGCACAAGCCAATGCGATCGCCAAACTTCATATCGCGGTCCGCCACCTCGAAAGGGAAAAAATTAAACTGGCAAAGGAATTGGCCTATGCTTGTCGCGAAATACAGGTCCAGGAACCCATCTTACTAGATAAATTTGAAAAAGCCACTTTCAAAAAAAATCATTCCATTGAAAGGCAGACAGATCTGACCAAAAGGTTCCAAAACAAAAAAGAGAAAATACAAGGCCAGATTATCGTCCTAAAAAGTGAACTCGACAAGGCAAAGGTAAAACAGGAGGAATATAACCAGATTGGCATCGAACAGATTATCTCCCGCGTTTCAAAAAAACATCTGGTTGATAAGGAGTTGAAGAACCTGACGGAAGAAAAGGAACTCTTTTCGGTACAATTCAAAGAGCTGGCTTACAAATTTCAGGTCATGCTCGACAATCTCGAAAATCAATGGAACGATTTTTTGAACATGAAAAGTGCCGAAAAGCTGGCAGTCAACTCTGCTTTGCTTGCGTTTAAAGACGAAACGAAAAAGGTTTACGAAAAAACAATTGCTGCGCTCAGGATCGAACACAAGAAGGGTCTTGATGAATCCCGCGAAGTCTGGGAAAACAAGAAGCAGGCAACCCACAACCTGAAGCTTCAAAAGGAGGGATTAAAGCACAAGCGCTTTTTTGAAGAGGAAATCAAGTCGTTGGAAACCCTTTTGAGAAGTATCACATCGTCCAATCAGAAATTAATCCTTGATAATGAGGGTTCTGCACATCAGATTGGAACGATTCAGAAGAATTGGGAACTTGAAGAGAAGGATATCAAAAAATCTTCCGAAAGGGAAATTGAAAAAATCAATGGGCAAATCGAATTGATACAATTCAAAATTGACGAGATCGATCAGTACCTGAGAAACAGCAAAAGTTCGTTGTATAGCTGGTTATCTGAAAATTACAAAGGTTGGGAAGCAAGTATCGGCAAGGTAATTGACGAAAAGAATGTCCTGTTCAATTCCTCGTTGTCACCAATTTTAACAGCCAAATCAAACAATTTTTACGGCATTGAATTGAACCTCAACGAAATCCACAAAACTGTCAAGACCGTAACAGACTATATCAACGAAAAATTGGCTTTGACAGAACAGGTCGAAGCTGCAAGGAAGGCGATTTCGGACCTGACCGAAAAAGCCGAAAAAGAAAAAGAGAACCTTAAAAAGAAGTACCAGCCAAAGATCCGCGAGAAAAAAGACCTCATCAAAGGGAATGAATATTTGGTGGAACAAAACAATGCCAAAGCAAAGGAAACCAACGTAAAACTCAACGATCTCACCCGGAAGGCAGTATCCGAAAAGAAGGATGCAATTGAGTTCCTTGATTCTGCCATTGAAAAAGCAACGGAAGCAGAACTCAAATCAAAAGACGAGGTGGCAAGGATTGAGGATGAGTTGGTCAAACTCATCAGGGCAAAAGAGCGTGAAAGGGACAAAAAAATTGATTTCCAGCAAGATAAGGTCAATCAGGAACTGATTCAAATCGAAGCTGAAATAGTCGTGGAGAAAAATGCCAACTTGAAAAGAAAGGGTGAGATTTCGGCTCAAAAGGAACTTGAGCTTTCCCGTAAAGGGATTGATACAACCCGTTTAACGGCCATCGAAACGAATTTGGAAACTGTCCAAAGGGAATTTGACTATATTGAAGAACATCGTGACATTGTTTCGGAATACAACAAAGACAAGCGTGAACTATTCGACAAAACTGATGAATTCAAAGCAGAAAAACTTCAACACGAAAAATTGCTCGAAGCGGAAGAACGGAAATTTGAACAGCAAAAGGAAACAATTAATAGTGAACTTGCATTAATTCAAGATGTTATCAAGTCATTGACAGAATCCCTAAACAAGATCAAAGAAGATAATGTTGCCTTTGATAACTTTTGTGGCTCGGAATGTTACCACACCATTGAGGAGTTTGTTACAAATCCGTTGGAAGAGCACAAGACCGAAAAACGCGTGAAAAACCTGATCGATGAGATCAAAGAGATCCATTACGACAAGTTGAACAACCGTTTGGATGAAATCAGGAAAACGATCACCGATTTCCTTGGAAAATTTAGCGACGACAACATCTTTAAGTTCAAAAAGCAGCTCACCGACACAAAGTCATTTTTGGATTTTGCCGAAATGCTTTCCGATTTTGTTGAAGAGAACAAAATGGAACGCATTGAAAAAGAGGTCAATGAGCGGTTTTCCCTGATCATTACGACAATCGGAAAAGAAACTACAGACCTAGTTTCCGAATCGGGAAGAATCCAAAATGTTGTGAACAAGATCAATGACGATTTTGTCAGGCGGAATTTTGCGGGCGTGATCAAGAAAATTGAGCTAAGGATCGCCGACAGCAAGAACAGTGTGGTGCTTTTGCTCGTGAAAATCAAGGCTTACAACGATGAAAATGCGTTTAATATTGGCGTTACAAACCTTTTTTCTTCTGATAACCAAGACAAAAAGAACAAGGAAGCCGTTGACCTGTTGAAGCAGTTTATTAAGGAAATATCTGATATTAAAAAAGATACAATTTCCCTTTCCGATTCGTTCGAATTGAGTTTCCGGATCGAAGAAAACCAGAACGATACTGGCTGGGTGGAAAAACTTTCAAACGTTGGGTCCGATGGAACCGATGTGCTGGTGAAGGCGATGGTGAACATTATGCTTTTAAACGTATTCAAGGAAGGGGCGTCCAAACGGTTCAAGGATTTCAGGTTGCATTGCATGATGGACGAGATCGGAAAGCTGCACCCAAACAATGTAAGGGGAATCCTGAAATTTGCCAACGACCGCAACATCTTCCTGATCAACAGCTCGCCGATCGAGAACGATGCGCTGGCATTCAAACACATATACAAATTGAAGAAAGACGAGAAGTCGATCACCCGCGTTAACAGGATCATGACCCAATACATTGCCGAATGAAGCTGCCTATTGCAATAGCAGAAAAGTTGGTATCAATGCTGGAAGGTGAAAAAATCCCATTCAGCCAAATAAAACATGATGTCATTAACTCAATGATCGACAATGGGATACTGAACGTTCAAACTCTGGGGCGTACAAGAAAACTGGTTTATCTTCCGAACAACAATTCTTTGATGCCCTATCTTAGGAACCATTTTGGTATCGAAAGTTTGACTGCTTATATTGAAGGTTGCCGGAATGAGGAACTGAGCCGTGCCGGAGCGATTGAGATTGCTTCCAATTCAAAGTTGAAACAAACCCGGACTTTCAAGGGATTTCTTGTAAATTGCTATCAACCTGTGGATTGCTTCCTGAACAATCAAAAGAAAACGATTCGGCCAAATGAAGGCACTTTTACGTTTATTTATGATTATGAAAATTTTGTCCCATCACCTGACATTACCATTGTTGGGGTTGAAAATTCCGAAAACTTCAGGTACGTCGAAAAACAGAAGAAATGGTTTGGGAAACTGAAGCCATTGTTCGTTTCGAGGTATCCTCAGGAACAACATAAGGATCTGATTGTGTGGCTAAAATCAATCCCCAATCCGTATCTTCATTTTGGCGACTTTGACTTTGCCGGTTTGAACATTTATTGGAACGAGTTCAGGACACATCTGAAAGAAAAAGCAAGTTTCTTTTTACCTCCTGACATTGAAAAATTGCTTTCTACCTGTGGCAACCGTGACAATTACAACAAGCAGGTAATCCAATTTGATTTAAACTCAGTAAATGAAGACAATGTATTGATTTTAATCAGGTTAATCGAGAAATACAGAAAAGGCTTGGAACAGGAGATCCTGATCATCTAAAGGTACAGCGTACCGTTAATATTTGTAGCAGATGAATGTTTATTACAGCAAAAGGTGCAGTGCACCGACAATATTTGTAGCAAAAAAACGTCCTGGGCAGCAAAAGGTACAGCGTACCGACGATATGGTGTGTTTATATCATATTCCGGTGCACTGCACCTTCCGGTTTTAGGATGATCCATTGCTACAAATATTTCGCAGCTCTGCTGCTTTTTGCAGTAATATTTCTATCATATTTCAAAATATTTCAATTTATTTCAATTGAGTATTTCAAACATATTTCATCTTATTTCAATCTTATTTCAATTTATATCCCTATATTTCAATTGTATATCAAATATTGGAAAAAATGAAACTCGCAAACTTAAAAACGATACCTTTAGGATTGATCGGATTAACAAGTCTTTCTTCGATAAAAGCAGAAGTACGCCCCAATATACTTGTCATCCTTGCCGACGATATGGGCTTTTCCGACATTGGATGTTATGGATCGGAAATCAAAACTCCCAATCTCGACAAACTTGCCAAACAAGGGGTGCGTTTCCAACAGTTTTACAATGCCTCAAGATGTTGTCCTACAAGGGCTTCGCTGCTGACAGGTCTTTACCAGCACCAGGCCGGAGTTGGCGATATGGTCAACAACCTGGGCACACCCGCCTATCAGGGTTTTTTGAACAAACAATGTGTCACGTTGGCAGAAGCCTTAAAATCAAATGGGTACAACACTTACATGTCGGGCAAATGGCATGTGGGAAGTCAGGCTGAAGCACTTCCCCGTCAACGTGGGTTCGACCGGTATTTTGGATTGATCGACGGAGCCAGCAGCTATTATGAGTTGATCCCCTACCGGCAGAACCAGGCAGCACCCCGGATGATGCTCAACGACTCGGCCTATTTCCCACCCAAAGATGGTTTTTACATGACCAATGCGATTGCGGACTACGCCCTGAAATTTTTGGATGAAGAGGCAACCAAAAAGGAACCCTTCTTTATGTACCTCGCTTTCACTTCACCGCACTGGCCTTTACATGCTCTTCCAGAGGATATTGCAAAATACAAAGGCAAATATTTGAAAGGTTGGGACATCCTCCGCAAAGAGCGATTTGAAAATATGGCGAAACTTGGGTTGATCGATCCCTCAACGAACTTATCTCCACGCGACGAAAATGTACCTGCCTGGGAAACCCTGTCCGGTGTAGAAAAAACGATGTGGGACTTGCGAATGGCCGTTTATGCCGCAATGATCGACCGGATGGACCAGAACATCGGCCGGGTATTGGTAAGCCTTGAAAAGAAAGGTGAACTTGAAAATACATTGATTTTCTTTCTGGCCGATAACGGAGGATGTCACGAAATTGTAAAGAATCAGGGAACCTACATCCGCACCACCGGCGAAACCGGAACCCGTGAATCGTTTGATTCATATGAGTTTCCGTGGGCAAATGTGAGCAATACCCCATTCAGGATGCACAAGCACTGGGTCCATGAAGGTGGAATCTCCTCCCCGTTTATTGCCTATTATCCCAAAAAGATCAAAAGTGGGGCGATTGTTACAGAAACAGCAGGCCATATCATTGACCTGATGCCAACACTTCTCGATTTTGCCGGTGGAACCTATCCCGAAAATTTCAAGGGGAATAAAATTATCCCCATGGAAGGAATCAGTCTGAAAGAGGCTTTAACAGGAAACGCAAAACAGAGGACGAAACCACTTTTTTGGGAACACGAAGGGAACCGTGCCATGCGCAAAGGCGACTGGAAATTGGTTTCCCAATACGACACCAAAGCAAAAAGATTCAAAGCCTGGGAGCTCTACAATTTAAAAAATGACCGATCAGAGTTGAACGACCAAAGTACGGCTCAACCCGATTTGAAAAAACAAATGATCGCAGAATACGAAACCTGGGCAACAAGGGTGGGAGTTGTGGCCAGGGAAGAATTGGATAAACGGTAAAACGAAAAAATATGCCCATTTTATTTATGCCTTTATTTCGGAAGGTTTCATTATTAACTTTGAAACCAGCCAGCAGCCAGTTACTAATAACTTGATTCATTTGCATTTAGAATTCCAATTCTAATTTGAATGTTGCCAGCCGCAAGTTGCCAGTCGCCAGCCACATTCCTTAGGGTAATCACTCAACTCATTTCGCTCATGACTTTTTGACATTACCCGGAATTGGTTAATTTTGACGATCCATTTACTTACAAGTTAAAACAAAGCATATGAGCCGTTTGATTTCACCCTCCATATTGTCTGCCAACTTCAACAACCTGGGAAGGGATATCGAGATGATCAACCTGAGTGAAGCCGACTGGATCCATTTCGATGTGATGGATGGCGTTTTTGTCCCAAATATATCGTTTGGATTGCCTGTGATACAGCATGTTAAAAAGGTAGCGACCAAACCGCTCGATGTCCATCTGATGATCGTCAATCCTGACCATTTTATCAAACCGTTCAGGGATTCGGGGGCAGATATCCTTACGGTCCATTACGAAGCTTGTACCCATCTTCACCGGACAATCGGGGCAATTCACCAGGAAGGGATGAAAGCCGGGGTTTGCCTGAATCCGCATACGCCTGTTCTTTTATTGGAAGATATCATCAACGACCTGGACCTTGTTCTGCTAATGTCGGTCAACCCGGGGTTCGGTGGCCAGAAATTCATCCTGAACACCTATCAAAAAGTGATGAGGTTAAAACGTTTAATTATTGAAAAACAAGCAAATACCCTAATAGAGATTGATGGTGGGGTCAATTTTGAAACCGGTAAATTGCTTTTTGAATCAGGGGCAGATGTGTTAGTAGCCGGGAGTTTTGTTTTTGGGTCGAATGATCCGTTAAGGACGATAAAGGATTTGAAGATGGTTTGAGTTTCCGATGAGGATGTTTTAAGTAGGAATAAATGGAAATGAATTGAAATAAATAGAAATGCTAATTCGGCGCATTCACAATTGTTGGTGAACAATGCCAGCCACAAGATGCCAATTGCCAGATGCTATTCAATCACCTTCAAAATATATTTCATCAAAATATCTTAGCACGAAAATTGTCATTGGAATTTGCGTATTTTTGCACCGCACACCTATTATGGGGCTGACCGGTATTGACAGCGGGCAGAAGAGGTGCGTAAGCATGTCGGGCATTGGACGTTGGCCCGTAAATCTCAATATCCGAACAATTAATTGGCGAAAATAATTTTGCTCTTGCCGCTTAATCGAATCAAGTAGATTACGCTAATCCGGCATTAGATGCTGGAGTGGGACATTTCCCGGGTGCTGTTGTTCCGAAGCGGCCCGATCAGGAAGTGCAGTAATATCGGAGATAGTCGGTCGGAGGCCCTGGTTGGCCGGCGAAACAAAGGGGATAAGGTGAAGATCGGTGGCCTTGATCCATTCTTCACACGAAAACCAAGTCTTGGATAAACATGTAGAAAGCGTATTGCTTCCTCGTTTGGACCGGGGTTCGACTCCCCGCAGCTCCACTGAAAAAAATCTGATTATTGATAGTCAATCAATAATCAGATTTTTTTATTTTTACACAGTGAAACAACTTCAAATTTATGAATACTGATTATAAATCTGTTGATAAGTACATCAAAACTTTTCCAGAAAATATTCAGATCCTCCTGGAGAAAGTACGAATAACCATTACTGAAAAAGCCCCTGATGCCGTTGAAAGTATCGCTTATGGAATGCCTGCATACAAAACAAATGGCAAACCATTGGTTTATTTCGCAGGTTTTAACAAGCATATTGGTTTTTATGCGACCCCTAGGGGACATGTTGAATTTTCAAACGAACTTTCAAATTACAAACAGGGAAAAGGTTCCGTTCAGTTCCCACTTGACAAGCCTATTCCGTTTGACCTAATAGGAAGAATTGTGGAATTCAGAGTTAAAGAAAATATTTCAAAAATTAAAAAATGATGGAAAAGCTTATTTCTTGTTGTGGTCTCGATTGTGTTACCTGTGATGCAAGGATTGCCACGTTAGCTGATGATGACGTGTTGCGCGCTCAGACGGCAGAGAAATGGAAAGTGCAATTCAGTCCTGACATTGTACCCGAAATGATCAATTGCACTGGATGCCGTGAAGCCGGGGTCAAATTTGCCCATTGCAGTCAGTGCGAGATTCGGAACTGCGTCCATTCAAAAGGTTATGAAACCTGTGCAGATTGTGCAGAACTAGAAAGCTGTTCGATTGTGGGGAACGTCCACCAATTTGTTCCTGAGGCACTTGGAAATCTGAAATCGTTAATTGCTTAGGCTCTTCCTTCTGCAATTCATTTTCAACTCATTGAGCAATTGGCTTTCGGAAGGGAGGCAGAGCTGGTACTGGCTCGCTAGTCGGCAAATTTAGTGATAGCCTCACTTGAAGTGAGACTATCACCATCATTAACTTAAGCCTGTGTTTCCCTCATAATTGTCCCGAATATGTTCCATTACTCCGTTTTCGTCAGGTTTGCCCCATTTCCGCGATTTGTTGATTTCCATTTTTTCAACGATAGCGTTTAGAATGTTAGTGGCCGAAAGCCCCTCTTTTCTCGCAGCATCGAGCAGCAGGATAAAGCAATCGGCAAACTCATGGTTCACATCATTATTTTTTACAGATTCAGATGGTGCTTGCTCAATTGCGTGAATCAGTTCTGCAACTTCCTTTTGCAGGTGGTGCAATTTGCTGATGCTGTTCTGATGGGAAAATGTTGATTCAGACCACTGTCCTATTTCATTGATCAATTTTTGCAACTCGTTCATTGGTTCACTATAATTTGCTTTGTATAAATAAAAAAGAGCCTATCCAAAAAGTGAAAAATAATTACCGCAAGGATCGCAAAGAAAATCGCAAAGTTCGCAAAAGACAATATTACAGATATATAACTTTGCGATCTTTGCGAAACCTTTGCGAACTTTGCGGTAAAAAGAACCTATAAAGACACCATTTTTTTTCTTATAGCACCACCTCGTCTTCAACCCGCCACGCAGGGTCAACAATGCAGAGGAATACCAGATCGACTTCTCCGGTATTTCTGATGCATTGGGTTTGATTTGGCGGAATATAAACTGCCTGACCGGGATAGACCATTTTCGACTCGTCACCAATAAACATCAGCCCCTCCCCTTCAAGAATATAATAAACTTCCGATGTCCTCAACTGATGCGAAAAAGAGGTAAGGCCCGGTTTCACTTTAGCATGGGCCAGACTGTAACGCAATTGCAGTTCGGCTTTGTCGGGATGCAGGAGTTCACGAAGGATGGTATTGTCTCCTGCAATGAACTCTATACAATCGTTTAAACCTTTGATAAACATTCAATTACAATTCGATTTTCGCACCCATGATTTTTAGGAACTCCCTGATAAACGCAGGATGTGCAGGCCATGCAGGCGATGTGACCAGATTGCCATCGACATAGGCCGCATTGACAGGAATCGACTGAAATTCAGCACCTGCCAAAGTCACTTCTGGACCAACTGCAGGATAGGCAGTTAATTTTCTTCCTTTAACAACTCCGGCGGCAGTCAGTATCTGTATCCCATGACAAATGGCAGCAACCGGCTTGTCAGCGGCAAAGAAATGCCGTACCATCTCCAATAAATCTTCGTTCAACCTTAAGTATTCAGGCGCCCTTCCCCCGGCAATCACCAATCCACTGTAATCGCTGGCAACAACATCTTTAAAACTGTAATTCAGGGCAAAGTTATGCCCCGGTTTTTCGGAGTAGGTCTGGTCACCTTCAAAATCATGGATCGCTGTTTTTACCGTGTCACCGGTTTTTTTGCCCGGACAAACTGCATGGACTTCATAACCAACCATTTCGAGCATCTGAAAAGGGACCATCGTTTCATAGTCCTCTGTAAAATCACCAGTTAGAAATAATACTTTTTTCATGTGTTTATAGAATTTGTTTGTGTAAACCTAATAAAAATCTCCCATTTAACCACCCACTTTTATCTGGATTTTCTCAACAACTTCTTAACCAGATAACTACTATAAACTTGACACCACTCCGAAAAGACCTCTTCTGCCACGAAGACACTAGGACACTAAGGATTCACTAAGGATATATTGCTGAAATTTAAGTCTTTGTGAAACCTTAGTGACTTAGAGTCTTAGTGGCATTTTTTGTTTTTAGCTTTTAGGAGTGGATTCAAACTTGTTTGTCAGCACCTTGCGGTTTTGCGTTTTTTGCCTAGCTGCCCATTGTCAATGGCTTTACCGATATACTCAGTTGCCAAAGGGACTTTACATGCAGTACCGTTCATATCGGCGGTGACCTTACCAATCTGATTTGCAATGGCAATTGACTTGTCGGTCAGCTCTTTGATGTAAGTACCTATCGAAATGACAAATAGGTTCATGGTAAGTCGCACCCTGTTTTTTGAGTGATGTATTTCTTCGGCAACTTTGTCAAGTAGCTGACGATAAGCCTCGATGTTCAAATCTTCATCTTTATTTACACCTGCATAACTCGCCAAAGTGGCCCACCCAACAGTTGCAATGTTCTCCTGATCGGATTGGATCCACTTCAGGCCCAAATCAAATCCATAAGCCGTTTCTGCTGCAACTCCTGGAACAGCATGGGCACTTAAATAGTACCAATAAGCTTTCTCAGCCCAATGGTCCAATTGTTCGGCTGTTATTTTGGTTTCGTCAGCCATCATTGCGGCAAGGTACATAGCATCTGAATTGCCCGTATCGTAAAGTGCCAGAGATAATTCGTGATTTTTCTTTGTCTTTTTGAGTATTGTTTTCAGGTCGGCTACCTTCACACCAAAAAATGGCTCCTTCGCCCCATGCCTCTGGAGCGTTTTTTTCGTCTGGGGATCCCCGAATCTTTCAAGTTCCTTCAAAATTTCGTCTGCCGTCATGGATGTATTTTCTATTTGTTGTTGATGTATCAATGGATACGAAAATAGAAATAAAAGGATACATTTCAATCAATTAAAAACCCTTGATCGCCTTATATCTTCTTCCCCAGAATTTATAATAGGTAAGCGACGTATAGACCATCAATTTGTTGAACCAATTGTACTTCAAAAGGAAATGCATGATTCTGTAACAGATCATCAGAAAGCCAAGGAAAAGCACAGACTGAAGAATCCATTCATAAAGAAACGGATTTATAGTTGCAATCAGGACCGGGAAAAAATGGTTCACAGTTCCGACTAATCCCCATTGAAATAAAACGGTTAAGAGAACAATAAAACCATGTGCCGTTTCGATGGCTTTTTTAGGACAGGAGCCCATGCAGCGCATGCAACTCTCACAGGTGAGTTTCCAGAAAGGGCGGTCACCAACCATTTCGATCGCTTTTACAGGGCAATTTTTGATGCATACTCCGCAATTATCACAGGCCGAAGACGCATAATAGGTTTTGGCAAGGATAAATCGGGCCAAAAAATAGTAACCAAGCGCAACCGGGGCAATCGCAATATCCTGAACGATTTCCCATAACGCAGGATAGCTTTTCTGTCCCGTCAATACTTTACCCGCATATTTTGAGACCTTTATTTTCATTTTCAGGTGTAGGTAGAGGACAGTCTTTTGATTCAATCCCGGATGAACGGAGATCCAGTTGGAAGGGAGGTCCACCGGCAACATCCCATTGATTGAATATCCTTTCAATTTAAGGAATAGCGCTGCCAAGTAAAAAGCGATTCCTGTCAATCCAGGCGTGATCCATTTGCCAATCAACATCCCTGCACGGGTGTTCATCAGGATAACATCGTTACTCCCTTTGGGGAAATGGGTAAGAAAGCTAAGCATAACAGGTGGATAGTTGAACCCATGAATCGGCGAGACAAAAACGACCAAAGCATTGGCATCAGGAGGCCCTATCGGAAATTGGGTTATCAATGAAATATTAACCAATTGACATTCAATGCCTTTTTCATTTGCAATCTTTGAAACCCATGCAGCTACATTTCTGGAATTGCCTGTTCCTGAAAAATAATACACTATGACTTTCTGATAGGCAATCATCACTAATAATATTCAATAAATATCTATAATTAATTGTTATTCAGATACATTATAAGATATTCCCGCCAAATTAAAGATTCCGTAAGTAAAATCTCCTTCAGGGTAATTCCAGATGGTTTCCCCATAAGTAGGGATTTTTCTGCCATCAAAATTCCGGTAATCCCCGACCGGGGTTGACCATCTTGCTTTCCTCAACATATCATCATCCTTTAAAGCGGAACGGTCATCCGAAACAAAATTAATCAATTCCCCTTTCTCATTAAAATAAAGGATCGCCGATACTTTGTAGGGTCCATTTTCAAGGGTTACCTGACAGGAAAGGGGATCAATTTCTTTCCAGGAAAGGCGTTTATCCTGCAAATTCCCCGGTGCAAACAGGCACATATCGTTCAATAGGGTTACGGTCTCAGCTGTTGTCAGTTCCTCCCCTTTGATATCCACAACATTGAACAGGTTTGCGACCCTGACTAAGAAGGTGGCCTGTTGGTTGGCGTAAATATGCAAAGCCTGAAACGGAACGAGCATCATATTTGCCTTCATCAGAAAGAGACGGCTAAAGCTCCCGAAGAAATTGTATTGCACCGATTTGGCCAACATTGGAGCAGCACCCTTCTTTCGTATCATTTTGGCATCGAATTCAATACGCATATTCTGGATCTTGCTTTTACCAACGGCATTTGTGTAAATCAGGTATTTCCGAACCGGCAATGGCAAGTGTTCAATATCCGACTCCGTAAGAAGTTCTTCCGGTGTCGGTTGTTGAAGGATTAGCTCCTCTTTAACTTTTGCATTAAATACTTTCGAAAGCGATTGGCGAAACATCATCTAATCAGTTTAAAATAACACTTTGCTCCATAACCTGTAGCCCAACCTTAACACAGGGGCAAAATCGGTATTTGGGATATTGTAAATGGTGCCGTTAAAATGAACACTTTTGTCGGTACGAAGGTAAATATGGAGGCCGGGTTGGATATAAAAGTGACGGCCCAGAAAAAACTGATAACTGATACCACCCCCAAAATCGGTACTGTGGATGTTCTTTTCAACACCAGTCGCAACCTGTTCAATACCAAATGTATGCGATTCGATATAAGTATAAAGCTCAAGGTTTCGCCAGATGTTGTAACCTAGGAATAATCCGGGTGATGTTTTATAATACCTCTTAAAATCTGGGGAAGCGTTGACCAAACCTGCCGGTTCCGCATCATAATTTCCTCCGTTGATCACACTTACCCTTACCCTGAATTTGTTGTAACGGTAACCCAAACCAAAATGATAACCGCCTGACAAAAACATCGGGACAAGGCTTTCAACCTCAAAAGCTTGTTTCACTTCGTAATTACGGGGATTTGGTTTAAGGAAAGTTCCCTTGTCAGGACCGGTCTGCGCAACAACTGTTGAACCTAAAAATGCAACTAAAAGCAGAAATAAAATTTGTTTTTTCACATCAAACTGTTTTAAAATTAATGATGCAAAGATCGATTGCGGCGATGGTTAAACTTCTCCACATTTGTTACCAAATTTGGTTATTCAAAAAAATCCTTCCGAATACGACTTAACGATTTTGGGGCGATGCCCAAATAGTTGGCGATGTGATAAAGTGGGACACGCTGAAAGATTTCGGGGTATTTGTTCAATAAGTTTCCATACCGCTCTTTTGCCGCAAGTACCTGTAAATCCATATTTTGCTGAACAATTCTTAGATAAGCCTGTTCCATCAGCAATCTCCCAAGCCGTTCAATTTTGGGTATCCTGATGTATAAATCCATTAAAATATCCTGTTTCACAACCAAAAGCTCCGTCTTTTCGATGGCTTTAATGTTAATCTTTGAGGGTGAATTGTTTAACCGACTCAGATTATTGGTGATCCAATCCTGATCAAAAGCAAAATCTGTCGTTACTTCGGTTCCATTTTCCAATGTTTTGTAGTAAATAAGGGTTCCATGATTAACAAAACCTACAAAGTTGCAAATCTGCCCTTCAGTCAGGAAGAACTCATTCTTTTTCAGCGCTTTCAGTTCTATAGATTCACAAAACAGAGCTAATTCGGCATCTGTTACCGGGATAATGGCACTTATTGTATTTTTTACTTTTCTGAATTTGTCCATAAATCGAAACGATAATTTGTTTCAGTTTCAACCAACAATTAGCAACCGTAAATTTTATGCTATTTTAATTAGTTGATGGCTTTGTAATTCAACGGATAAATTCACATGTGCTTTGAGGGCATCAAATACTCTTAAAATCGTCGAAAATCTCACATCCTTTGTATTGTTCTCAATTTTAGATATTTGTGCCTTTTGAACTCCAAGAAGAAGCCCGAGCTGCTCTTGAGTCATGTTTTGCTCGATTCTTGCTTTCTTAATTATCTCGCCTATCACGTCAGCTCGTAGTTCAAAATCAAATCGCTCCCTATTGGCAGTACCAACTTTGCCAATGTACTTGTCTGTTAATTCTTCTAATGTATGTTTTTTCATAACTTACCTATTTTGCACTGTAATAAATTTTCATGATATTCCTTGCCTTTTCAATTTCATGTTTGGGTACTTTCCAATCTTTCTTTACAAACCCATGGGTACAAACTACAATTTTGGGAATCGTTGAATTCTTATCCCAAAACGAAAGAAGTCTTATATGATGCCCTTTGTATAAAGTCCTGAACTCCCAAATCTCATCTGACAATTTCTTAAATAATTCAGAATCATTAACCATACGAGATTTCCATATGTTGTAAAAGACTTTTTCACGAGTTTTTTCATCTAATGAATCTAAAAACTCAGTGATTCCGTCCAATAGTTCAACATCAAATCTGAAATTCATATTTTAGTTTTTACAAAGATAATCATTATATCCTTATAGGGAAACTTTTCGGCAATGTTTTTATGGTTGCACACACGCAGGAAGCGACACCATGGCTCGTTTCATTAGTCATTTTCTTCATAGTAATAGGAATAATCAATCCCTTTCATAAACATTTCGCGGTCGGCTATTTTGGTCGTAAGCGATTTTTCCAAAAGTGAATTTAGAAAACTATTATTGATTGGACTTAACATCATTGCGTGCATGTAATCTTGTTTGCCTATTTTACTCCAATCTACACATTTTTTGAGGCGTTTTTTTAAGATCAAGTCCAACCATATCCGGGCACTTCTGCCATTGCCTTCCATAAAAGGGTGTGCAATGTTCATTTCAACATATTTGTTTACGATTTCATCAAATGTAGTTTCGGGCATTGCTTCTATTTGCATTAATGTGCCGCCCAAAAAGCGCGATACGGCAAATTGAAAACCACCTTTTGAAATATTTTTTTGTCTGATTTGTCCCGCGAAATCATACAATCCGCCAAATAAATAGGCGTGAATTTGTTGCAAACCTTTGGTTGTACCGACTTCTAAGCTGTTGATAAAAGAACTTTCAAACAAGACATAGGCTTTTGTTTTGCTTTTACCGTCGATGCTTTCATCGCTGAAGGTAAACCAATCGATAAATCGGTTTGCCTTTTTGCCCGGAAACTCTTTGCCCAATTTTACAATACCATTGTAATCAAGCATATCTGCTAAACGCTTTTTGCCGTCAGGAGCAAGAAATTTCAACTGGGTAGTAGCACTAACCACTTGACTGTTCTCTTTTTTTAATTTGGCTTTCAAATATTTCCAATAGTTGCGGGTTTTGGTGTAGTCGTCCTGGTCGGTCAATACGGCAACAATATCCAAAACACTAAACCACCATTTGGCGTTTTGCTCGTCCCAAACTGCCCGCACTTCGCGGTCGTCAAAAAAACGGATGGATATTTTTAGTTTACTCATCATTTGAATGTTACCTATACTGTCACTTTAAAATTAGCTTTCCAAAGGTATGACAATTTATATCTTGTACTCAATAATTTTCCAATAGCCTGTCTTGTCGCTTCCTATACGTTCTATTGTTCCCTTCTCTTTAAGTTCTTTTATCTTCCGTTTTGCAGTCCTTAAACTTATATTCAATCGTTCACCAATTTCGACAGCAGTTATTTTATTATTTTGCTTTATCAAATAAAATACATTGTCATTTACAGTGCCATTTACAGTGTCATTTTGCATTTTTACAGTGTCATTTACAGTGTCATTTACTGGAGAAACATAATGAACATGCATTTCACGGTTTTTTAGCAAATGATTTTCTTGCTGGAGTAGGTTTAAAAGAAAACTGGTAAGATATTTATCGGTTTTGTGAACGCCTTTTGACAAATCTTCGTAATTGGCTCGCACAAGTGCATTGCGGAAATACCACGAATGTTCTGCAAACGAATCATTATTTACCTCTTTATAACCAAGTTTGCGAAGATATTTTATTAAAAAAATTGCCGTTGTCCTTGTGTTTCCTTCTCCAAAAATGTGAATTTGCCACAAGTAGGAAATAAACCGTGTAATATGTTCAATAATCTCTTGCTGGCTTAAACCTCTGTAACTAAATGTCTTTTCTTGCTGAAAATCATACTCTAAAGTGGCTTTCAAACTTTCGGCACTGGCATACAAAACCGTTTCGCCATTTAAAACCCATTCTTGTTTTGTGATGTTGTAATTGCGGATTTTTCCTGCGTGACTGTAAATTCCCTGAAACAACCTTCGATGAATAGTAAGATATTCGGCTGGCGAAAAGGTGAATGTTTTTTCGCTCAAAATTTCTGTAATACGGGCAGAAACTTTGTCGGCTTCTTCGGTGCGGTTTTCGTCATTTTTTATTGGGTGCTGTTTGTAATAACTGTCTATTCGCTGTTTGACCTCTTCAATGGTAATGTCGCCTTCAATGTTTTGTCTGGCAGTTTCAATGAGATAGTCAGACGGTTTTAGCCCGTCCACTTTTTGCAGGCCAATAGCAGTTTTCCAATCTTTTGCTTTTTCTGCTTTGTTTGGCTCACCCTGTCGTATGTACTCTTCAAAATTATCCATTGTCTGAACTATCTTTTACTTTTCAATTTTTGTCTGTCGTTTCTGTTTCCTTCAACTGACGACAACATAGGAAGCTACAAGTTGGAGCGGACTAGGGGCGATTTCCTGTCAAGCCGAAAAGCAGCTTGAGCGGAAAGATACACACCGAAAACCACCGCTGCCGAATTTGCGGATAGATGATGTTGAACTAAATCCCTTTCGGGATAGCTTTTTCCAACATTCCCAAAAATAATCAAAAACTGATTAATAGATCTTTGAGGCATTATTTATTTAAAATTTATTGTCGTATGAGAAAACGTATTGAACCAACGATTGTTGAAC
>CAIYPA010000070.1 GCA_903927965.1 uncultured Bacteroidia bacterium
AGATCGCTGACCAGAATCCGGAAGGATTCACAGTTCAGCTTCCAGATCTTAGCTGGGTTACTTCAGGCTACATTTCGGCCTATAAAGAAACTCAGAACTGTTTCGGTGACGAAGGATTAACAAAAGCGTTAGAACACGCTTTAAGTCACAACAACATCGTAGGCGGATGGAAAAACGAAGACAACAAAATGTTTTACTTCGACTCTTCAAAGACCTTCGATTCTCTTGATGAAGCTATAAAATTCGGACTGGAAAACGAACAAATAGCAATCTTCGATCTGAACACATTTAGAGAAATTAAACTCTGAAAAAAATAGGAGGGGCGAAAGCCCTTCCTTAAAATCCAAATATTAAAAAAGTATGCCATGAAAGGAATTGAAAAATTGAATCTGTCAAATGATAAGAAAAAGCTTTTAGATAAGTCTGAAATAAGCTTTAAAAGATTCGCGAGAATTTATTTTGAAGTACTTCGCTGCAACGGAATTGAGGTTGTTGTAAAAGTCTGGCAGCTCGATAATCCGGCAAAGAAATATCTTTCCGCAAAAGAATTGATTGACCGGACCAAAGGTGTTTTCAGTGGGATTGTTCCGGATGATCTGAAAATAAATTGCAGACCGGTACCCTATGAGCCAAATGATCTGAGAAGCTTAACTATTGATGACGTAAAAAAGGATCTGGACCATTTCGGGCTGAAGCCTAAAGACCTGGTTAAGTTACTGGACATCGATAAGTCTTCACTCAGCCTGATATTGTCAGAAAATAGGGAGTTGAGTAAAGCAAACAGGGCCATGTTTTACTACCTGATCAAGTACTTGACTGTATCATTTAACGAAAAACACGCATTTTCAGGTTTAAATCATGCACATAATTTCATTTGAAATATGTAGCAATAAAAAAATCCCGGACCTCTGCCCGGGATTTTCAAACTAACCTAACTAAACCTAAACTTATGAAAAAAAATCTACTTACAACTTAAAATATAAACCACAATAAGATTTTACTTTTTAACAAAATTAATCTGGGTGACCGATATCTCGCCACAGTCTGAAAATGCCCGGATAGATTCTTTTCGGATGGTCCACCAGAGAAACTTTTTCTTTTTGATGATCAGAATCTGAGCGGAATTATTGAAACTCTTTTCTTTGATATCCAACTTTGAATTCTGGTCTTTTGAGTTTATTTCACCTTTGAATCCCCAGCATCCTGAATCGAATGAAACCGGAATCAAATAACTTGAATCAGGCTGTTTAACCGGATTTTTATAAACTATTTTTGTCGATCCTGTATCAATGTACTGAATTTGAATGTCGGTAGCCTGAGCCACATCTTTAGGCTTACGATTGATCAATTCAAGAAGTGAATCAATCCGTGACTTTGTTTTTATCTCAAGGCTTTCATATTCCGAAATCGTCAGGTTCATTTGTGATACTTGCCTGTCCTTTTGAATAAAGTTCTCATTGATCCTTGAATTATCTATTTTGAGTGCGATATTTTGACGATAAGACCAATATAGCACAATTGACAGCACAATGAGTACAACAATAAGAAAAGCCTTCAGATTGGCTTTAATCAAATTGAAAATACCAAGTAGTTGAATCATGTTGTTTGATTATTATTTATTAATGCTGTTTTATCGGCGCTACCTTTGGAACTTCCGAAGAAATATCCAATCACGTCACCGAATTTTGCACCCAGAACTCCCAGCAATATTAAACCTATCTCTTTGTTTGCCGGTGGCATTTCTACTTTAAAAACAACGTAAAGCACGACAAAGAATCCGACCACTACAATCGAACCCAGAACATACATATAAATGTCTTTTGGTTTCATATCTTTATTTTTTAATGATTTACTGCCCTATCAATCCAGCCGAAAAAATACTTTTTACTTTCCGGCCTTTTATTGCATATATCAATGTATCGCCTGACTTTTTCAACCGCGAAGACTGCAACGAATAATTCAGGATCGAATACGTTTAGTTTAGCTACTGTATTCTTTCCAATAATTCCGTCAGTCTCTAATCCTACTACTTTTTGAGCAAGCTGTGAACTGGTTCCGATTCCTGCATTTACCCCAAAATCAAATATTGAATTAGCCATCCTTTGAGAAGCGATCATGTCGCCGTTAATCTTATCCCAAAAATCAGACTTGTAAATTTCCCGAGCCTGTCCGGTCGTTAGGCTCGCAATATTCAAATTGGGATAGCTTTTCTTTGAAATCCCGAACTTTGTCTCGCCTCCCGGATCGGAAGGATCATTGACATATCCTCCTTCATTTCCGATAACCAAATCGAATGCTTTATTGAAGTCCGCCATAATCTTTATTATTTCATATCTCTCGGTGAAATAAAACTTTGTCGCTCATTCATTACATGAGACTCAAAACTTGCAGCTACCTTGGTTACTGCTTCGCCGATTGTCACAAGCTTATCGAATACCTTTCCGTGATCTTCCCTGTTTTCTGACTTGAATTCTGAAACTATTCTTGCAAATTCGATCCGGGTATCATTGACCTGGGCCAGATAGTCCGACTTCATAACCAACATGTCTTTTTCGATAGTTAATATTCGAATCCTATTTTCATTGATTTGAATATCGATATTCGTCTTATCTTTCGAGAGCTTCAGAAATAATCCAATCACTGCGAGTACGAAAACACCCAGTTCGATCAATTCCCCGGTCGTAAAATTTGCTAAAGCCATAATTAGTATGTATTATTTATGATTTTCTTTTTTAGTTCAAATAGCTCCCTTTTAGCGTTAATACCTCAGTGCTTTTCCGTGATATACCACTGTTTTTTTATTATAAGTCACATTCTTTCGCGTTGCTGTACTCGGATATGCAGCGTGTTTCATCAAAACAACGGAACTAAAGGCAGCAAGTGTGTAACTTGTATGGTCTGCGTTGGTCTGAATATCCCTGTAATTTTGATCAAGAGCGACAACGACAGGGGTATTGGTGGCATTATATTCAAGTCTTGCATCAGCAGTCACAAAAACAAAAGGTGCTATTTTTGCATCTAAATCTTGACCAGAAAAAGTTTTCCATTGTGCAAGTGTTTTGTCAACCCAACCGCTTCCCACTACATTCGTACTAAAATTTGCGGCAGTAGGTTTTGCATATAGATTGTTTGTCGCTGTGCCAAAAACACAAGTAGAATTATAAGTATCTTTCAGTGTAATATTATTTGAATAATTCAATGCAACAATTA
Organism: uncultured Bacteroidia bacterium; assembly: GCA_903927965.1. GTDB lineage: Bacteria > Bacteroidota > Bacteroidia > Bacteroidales > Prolixibacteraceae > JAAFHB01. The sequence continues at coordinate 3,211 of CAIYPA010000070.1, forward strand.
TATTTCCAGAAATAGTATTATTGAAAACAGTACTTGCAGTTGTTGATGAATTAAGTAAATAAATCCCTGTTTGTGTGTTTCCAAAACAAGTATTATTCTGAATGATATTGGTATTTGCCATATGTAATTTTATCCCTGAATAACCACAATAAGCAATTGAATTATTTTGTACAGTTACCCCAGATGATAATTCATCTAAGTAAATACCCTCCGACAATGATAGCAGGGTACTTCCACCGTCATAATTCCCAACTGAATTTAAAACTACGTTTCCCGAAATGGTTGTACCACTGTTTGGATAGGAAGTATATATTCCACCATTATCATTCAGGATCATGCCTGAATAGTTGACAAAATTATTTGAGACATTTATTCCCATGCCTGCATTGATAGCAATTCCACTCGATCCAGAATTAACAATTGAGTTATATTGAACGATATGGTTATTTGTCCCAGATAGCATAACAGCATTGTAATAGTCATTACTTGCTCCTTTTATCAGTCCATTGTTTGTAATTGTGTTATTTGTTACTGTGATATTTGAGGAAGTCCCCCGAATTGCGCTTGCATTACAACCACTGATCGAATTATTATCAATTAAAGCGTTTGTTGAGTTTATATAGATACCGTTTGAGCCAGAAAAACTAATAGTACAATTTTTAACTGTCAAATTATTACTAACAGAACTAGTATATACACAATTATTGATTGAACCATTAATTGTTAGGCCGACAATAGTAATATATGTTCTTCCCTGAATGTCAATGCAGTAATTTTTTGTTGCAACATTTACTGCTTTTGTGGTAGGGTCAACCGCACCGAAGTACATATAAAACTTACCATTTGCAGTGTTATGATACCATTCTCCCAATTGGTCAAGTGTCCGTAAATCATTCTGAATAAAATAACCGCATCCTGAAATACCATTCCAACCGGCACCTGAATAGGTAATTGTATTTGTTGTGTGATTGGTAATCGGTCTTCTTTCCAATGCCCAATCATTTTTACGAATAACAACCTCTGCACCTTTCCAGGAAGGAGTTCCGGTTAATTCATTATCAGTTATTGATACATTTGTTGAAGCTGATTCATAAATTAAGTACGAAGAATTTGGATACCTACCCATAGCAGTAATTACTCCATCGAAGGTAACCATATTGGTTTGAGCATCGGAAGTAATTACATTCGAGTATATTCCTCCTCCTTCATCTGTCCATCCAGTTATAGTAGTGAAACCTGTAATAATTGGATTTGTTCCCGTTCCATATGCTGTATATATAATCGAATCACATGAAGTAATTAAAGACCCATACCAACCGTCACCTTTTTTGAACAGTATCGAATCTCCTTTAACTAACGAAAGTGAATTAACGGCTGTTAACGTCTGTTTTGGCAGCAAAGTAGTTAACCCCGAATTTGAATCACTTCCAGTTGCCGAAATGTAATATTTTCTTGCCTGTGTCTGATGTGCTAAACTTATCAGTAAAATCAGAATTGTTATATTTTTTTTCATTTGACAAGAACTAAAGTGCAACTTCCAAACGTCGTTAAACTAGCTTCCGAAAATGAAGGTGGTAATGTGTTTTGAGCAGCCAATCGCGCAATAATTGGTTTAGTCCATCCAACCAAATTTGAAATCCAACTGTATGAGGCGGCATTTACTCCGACTATGCCCGGTGCAGCGGTTACAGCAGAATAGTTCATAAGGAACCCTATATACAAATCTTCGTTAGAGGCGGCAGTATAACCCGGACTAAATACCTTAGTGACTGTCGTACCTGAAGAAGCGTTATAAAGCGTGTTATCATTAGCAATGCTTGCCACTAAAGAATAAGTACCATTTGAAGCCCTTGAATAAAGACCAATCCTATTTTCTTGATCATAGGTCATATTCGCCGCCGTATGTTGAGTGTAAAGAACAGTATCAATCAAGTGTGCGTAATTTCTATTGACAAGTTTTGCGACGATTAAATTATTATCCAGAAGTGTCACTCCTGAATAATTGTAAATACTTGCTCCCACTGTTCGGCTATAAACTTTTGATCCTGCTAATTGTAGTTGCCGAAGTTGATCGTCATCAAAATTCATTGCGCTAGAGAACGGAATAGTATCCGCCTTATTAGCCTTTGCATCCAATTGTGTTGCCAGAGTACTTGAAGTTGTAACTCCTTTTAAGGTCTTTAGCTCCAAGGTTGTAAGCGTGACCGGAATTGCCTTTGTGCCAACCTCTAACCCCTTTGTGGCAATTGTTTGAGCCTGCCCCATAACGGATAACCCCAAAATCATAACTATAAATAATATCTTTTTCATTTTATTTCGTTTTAAATTATTTCAAAAATGACCTCTATGTGAACTAAAATTAAAGAGTTCCAAAACCTCCCAGGTTATCCCAATCAACCCCTTCAGTACCGGCAAATCCGGTGGCGGTTAGTTGCCTGTCGAATGCCAAAGTGTAACCGGTTCGGCTAACCATACGGATAAAATATCCCGGAATTTCAGCATTTGGGATCAGTCCAGTTGCGCCTACCCTAAAAAAAAAATCTTTCGCTGCTGTTTCAAAGGCTGCGCGATTGGCATACGGTGTTCCGATTAAATCAGAAGCAAGTTCTCCAATCGGTAAATTTCGTATCGGACTAAGCTCACCGACATTGTTTGCATTAACCAGGGTTATTTGCACTACCGTGTCAACAGTCTCCCATCTTGCCCTGTAAAGTCCGGCGGGGATAGTGTACTCTACTGCGGGTGTAATCCCGTCTGTCAGGAATGATCCGTACTCCCACAATTTACTTGTAGGATTTTGCCTAAAAAATGCTTTTGCCATGTCTTTTTTGTTTAAGAGTTAATACCTTATGAATCTGCAAACCGAATTTAAAAAGTAGCTGCACCATGCTACTAATGCAGCTACCGAAAACCAAATCACGATTTCAAAATACAGTTCATCATTAAAATATAAATCAGATTATGATTTTCTTTCAAAAAAAATAGCCTGAACATTTCTGAACAGGCTACTGAAAGTCATGGGTTCAATTGAATTAAGGAAAACTTAAAATCACCAATCCGTTACCACCATTACCCCCGGCTCTATCGGTTGATGAATTGGATAAACCGCCCGATCCACCACCACCATACGTGCTGCCATTATTTCGCGTATTGGCAACATTTATTCCACCGCCACCGCCACCGCCATATAAACTTGTACCTGTTCCTGCTGTTGATGTGGTTGCATTTCCTCCAACTCCTGTTGTTCCTGCCCCGCCTCCACCGCCTCCTGAATAAGCTGCTGCCGTACCGTTGCCGCCATTTCCCCCTTTTGATATTGTCGTTCCAACTATAATCCGCAAAACGGTTTGCAACATTTTCCAAAATGGTTTGCGTCTAAACACACACGAATAACAAAGCCGTTGGTAGTTCAACGGCCTGTTTAACCTTACAAGTTAAATGCTATATAATCGGGCTTTAAATGATGCATTAAGGATAAGTAATCACTACCACCCCTGCGCCACCATTTCCGCCTTTTCCATCGGTTGCACTGGTTGCCACACCACCCGAACCAGCACCGCCATAAGTAGATCCGTTATTATAGCTATTGATGACTGTTACCCCTGCACCGCCTGCACCTCCATAAGTTGCTTTGGCTGCTCCGGCTGTTCCTGTGCTTCCATTATTCCCGGCTGCTGTGCTGCCTGCACCACCACCACCACCACCAGAAGTTCCAGAAGCGACACCGGCACCACCCGAACCGCCTGCCCATTTCGTTGTACCCACGCATGATGTCGTTGAACCTACACCGCCTGCGCTCGTTGTTCCGGTAGCCGTTGCGCCTTTTACACCGCCTTTGGCTAAAATTGTACCGGTAGTATTAAACCATGTATCGCCGCCATCGACTCCGGTTGTTGCAGTTGCAACCCCTCCGGCGCCTACTGTTATTGTATATGAGCTTCCGGCTGTTACCGCTAATCCTGTTGACTTACAATAAGCACCACCTGCACCGCCTCCGGCTCTTGATGATGTTCCGGTTGCTGAACCACCCGAACCACCGCCGCCAAGTGCCTCGATGGTAACCGTGCTAACTCCTGTTGGACAAACCCATGATTGCGTAGCTGTTATTGTTTGGGTAGCTGATGTGACCATTGATAGAACTGATCCACCATAACCAACTCCGGCAGAATTGATAGCATATGCGCGATAGTAATACGTTTTGTTTGGTGTCAGTCCGGTAACAGTAGTAGTATAATTGGCCGAACCTGTTCCGGTATTGATCTTTATATTTGAAATGGTTGGTGTGCCTGAACCTAAAATCAGAACTATTCCTTTTTCTGTGATCGCGTCATATCCTTGACTTGCTACCGTTACATCGGTTTTAAATCCGGTGGGAAGAATAGTGTAAGCTGATGTAATTCCCGAAAATGACGGTTGAGCAATAGCGGTTATTGCCGTTATCGTTCCGGAAGTCATTTGTACTATGTTATTCGATCCTGTTGATCCGTTGCTTATATAATAGCCAGTTCCATTAAAATTGCAACCGCCCGAAAAATGATACATGATGTTTCCGGCAGAAAATGCAACTCCCCGTACATTTTCGCCTGATGTTGTAGTAATTCCGCAGGTAGATGTGTTGATGCTTGAAATCGCAGCCAAAGCGGTTGCAAAGGTCGTTGTAAAGCTTCCCGTGCCGCAAGTTCCATCAATGATCTGATTATATAAAGATGCAACGCTTGCCAAAGTTACCCCTGAAGTAAATGTCAATTCGTTGCCGTAGCCGTATCCGGCAGAATTATGAGCATATGCGCGGACATAGTAAAGTACTGGACAAGTCAATGAAGTTAACGAACTTGCAAAACTTGTTGTTCCTGTGCCATCGCTTGTAATGCCACCGCCTGTATGACTTGCAAAAGTTGGAGCAGTTGATGTTGACCAAACCACCCCTTTTGCGTCAATCGTGCCGCCTCCGTTAGTGATTGTATTACCTCCTGACGAAGCAGATATATCCATAACCGAAGTTATTGCAGTAGTTGCCAGAGTTGGAATGGATACAGAAGCGACTGTATAATTTCGGAATCCATAAAGCGTTTTCGGACTCATTGTCTTACTTCCATATGTAGCAT
>CAIYPA010000071.1 GCA_903927965.1 uncultured Bacteroidia bacterium
TGGTTTGGGACTGTCTTTAAGAAATAGGCAGTGGATACAGGGTTTGGGGGTATATCCAATGGTGAATTCAAGGCTGAGGAAACAAGAATAGGATGGAGAATAAGAAAACAGGGAAATAACTGATTCATAAATGCATATGGAATATTATAGATTTTCTGACCTAAAGCTATTGGAAACCTCTAAAAAACTTGTCCTGTTCCCATTTGTTTTGATTATTTTCGATATAATCCCTTATCCTTTGATAATCAGGATTATCCCGAATAACATGATCATGAAACCGTTCCTGCCAACCAAACCGGCCATTAATTTTATGTGCGTTTGCCGTTACAACCGATTTAAAGCCAGCAACAAATGAGGATATTGATTTTGGCGGTCGATAAGCCACCCCAAAATTGGTTGGTCGTAGAGACGGACGGCCGTCCGTCTCAGATTCTAATTGCGATACCGATTTTATTTTGGAAACCAAATCAGGTTGTAGAGACGGACGGCCGTCCGTCTCAGATTCAAATTGCGATACCGATTTTATTTTGGAAACCACATCTGATTGCAGAGATGGTCGGCCGTCCGTCTGCAAATTCAATTGGGATTCAAATTCTATTTCGGAAACCACATCTGATTGCAGAGACGGACGGCCGTCTGTCTCTACGTCATCCAAAATACGAATCCCATTTTCAATCCGCAAAATGGCATGGATATGATTTGGCATGACCACATAACAATCACAAAACAATTCGGCACGTATTTCGAACGATTTGCGCCATTCAAGCTCTACAAATAGCCCAATTTTGGATAAGACCATTTTCCCGTTGTCAATTTTCCCAAAATAATAATGGTGTTTGGCTGTGCATATCGTGATAAAATAAACGGCATCCGAACTGTAATCCAAATTCCTTAAACGTGCAGAGGGTATCCTGTATTTGTTTTGGAATTTATCTGACATAGCATTTAGTATTGGTTATCAATTCTTTAATAATGATTACCAATGCAATTTACGAAAATTTATTTGAATATGGGAATTTTTTTGAATGTTTTTTGGGAACCGCGTAGAGACGGACGGCCGTCAGTCTAAAACATATTATGAAATCAAATTTATATTGGTAATACGGTCAAAATCAATGCCGGACGGCCGTCCGTCTCTACAACATATTACGTTATCCAAATTAAAATGATATCACGATAAATTCTGAGACGGACGGCTGTCCGTCTCTACGACATATTACGTTATCCGAATGATAATGGGGATTTGAATCAAATTTTGTACAACTCGCTCGCCTTCACCAGCTCCATCTTGTGTTCCTGCAAAACTTTGATGCAGGTGTCCAACTGGTCGGGTTTCAGGACCACATTGGCCGAATCACCCATTGAATAGGCATAAAGGTATTCAATCTCAACACTGTTTTCGGATAAAATCAGAAGTGCCTTGGCCAATGCACCTGGTTCGTTCGGACAATTGAGGCAAACCACATCGGTCAGGTTGACCGAAAAATGATTTTCGCGCAAGACCTTGCAGGCAAGTTCCGGGTCGGAAACAATCAACCTCAGGATCCCAAATTCGGAGGTATCGGCTACCGAAAAGGCCGACATGTTGATCCCATTGTCGCCCAATAATTTTGTTACTTCACTCAAACGTCCCGACTTATTTTCGAGAAATATAGACAATTGCTTGATTAACATATGGTTATATTTAATTTTTGGTTATTTCAATATTTCAACTTATTTCAATCTATTTCTACTTTATTTCCAAAATCAATTCTGAAAGATCAATTTTATTCTTTGACTATATCTTCCTCTTATCAATTACCCTTTGTGCTTTGCCGGCAGTCCTTTCAATCGTCCGTGGTTCCACAAGTTTCACATTGACCGATATGCCAAGGACACTTTCGAGGTTGCGGGTAATTTTCAGGCGCAATTCCTGAAGTTTCCTGATCTCGTCGGAGAAAAATTGCTCCTGGACTTCTACCATCACCGAGATGTTATCGAGCGTTCCTTCACGGTCAACCATGATCACGTAATGTGGCTCAACTTCGCTCATTTGCAACAAGACAGTTTCGATCTGCGATGGGAATACATTTACACCCCTGATAATCAACATATCGTCGCTACGGCCTTTGCATTTTTCCATCCTGACAAGGGTACGGCCACAGACACATTTATCGTAAATCAAACGGGTAAGGTCACGCGTACGATACCTGATCAAAGGGATACCTTCTTTCGTGATTGTCGTAAAAACAAGTTCCCCAACTTCGCCGGGAGCCATGGGCTGCAATGTTTCAGGATCGATGATCTCGGGAAGGAAATGGTCTTCGTTGATGTGCATCCCACATTGGTGTTCGCACTCGCAGGAAACTCCCGGCCCGACAATTTCGCTAAGACCATAAATATCGATGGCTTTTATCCCTAGTTTGGCTTCGATCTCTTTGCGCATCGCTTCCGACCACGGTTCTGCACCGAATACACCTACCCTCAGTTTCAGGTTTTTGGGATCGACCTTCATCTCTTTCATCACCTCGGCAATGTTGAGTGCGTAGGATGGCGTACAGCAAATAACTGAACTGCCGAAATCCTCCATCAACTGGACCTGTTTGCTCGTATTTCCTCCCGAAATCGGGATGACGGAAGCACCCAGGTTTTCGGTCCCGTAATGCAACCCCAAACCACCTGTGAAAAGTCCGTATCCATAAGCAATCTGCACAATGTCATTACGATGGACACCAGCCATGCAAAGCGAACGGGTCACGACTTCGGACCACATCTGAATATCTTTTCTCGTATAGCCCACAACAGTTGGTTTTCCCGTTGTACCGGAAGAGGCATGTAAACGCACAATCTCGCTCATTGGAACAGTAAACAATCCAAACGGGTAGTTGTCGCGCAAATCAATTTTTGTTGTAAACGGGAGCTTGTGAAGATCGTCCACACTTTGGATATCGTTCGCAGTCAATCCCAAATCCTGCATTTTTTTGCGGAAATAGGGTACATTGTGATAAATGCGCCTTACCGTTTCACTTAGCCTTTCTGACTGGATAATCCGCATCTCCTCGCGGCTCGCACACTCAATTCTTTCGTTCCAGATCATATCCTTATAATTATTATTAACCTTTCTTAGACATCAAAACACCAATTGACAGGATCACTCCCAGCGCAATACCTAAAAGTGCAGCAAAGAGCACCTGAAATTCGACCGGCAACAGGAATGTAATAGTATGTGCCGGAATCCAGAAAAATGGGATGGTCTTCTTAAAAATGAAATTGTATTGCACCTTCCAATCCAGGTTTGTGATGATTTCCCCAAATTTGATGGGTTGAAACAATCCCCCGATTGTACCTCCATTCCGAATAATATGGGTATCCGTGATTTTATGCAATGTCATCATCACTGGTGCATAAATGAGATTGAGGGTAATGCTTATTGTAAAGGCTGTCAAAAGACGCAATCCCGACATTGGTCCACCCAAAGATGCAGCTGCACCTTCGATTCCCAGGGTTTTTAAAAAGACTGGTGCACCTGCCCCAAAAATCTTAAAAGCCATCACAATGGTCAAGCCAAGAAAGCCCCAGACAATTGAACGGGGAACCAATCCAAAACCTGGCTTGTTGTAAA
>CAIYPA010000072.1 GCA_903927965.1 uncultured Bacteroidia bacterium
ATTTCTGAGAATTCAGACATAGTCGCAGATATTACGTTCAAAAGTATATAAATGACAACTATCGGCGCGAAAAAAATTCAACCCCTTTGCTGGAAATGGCGAGGGGGTTTTCGTCATAATAGTTCAGGGAGATTTCCAAAGAAATAGCAATTATGTATTTGGTATTCAATATAATAACAATATTTTTGTCAGATATTTATAAAAAACGAATATTTTTGTGAGCTAAACCTATGTGCCTAATATTTAAACCTATGCATCTATTGTGTTGGTTTTTAAACACATAGGTCACAATAGAAAAAAAACACATAGGTATATTAAAAAACACTGGATCAGGCACATAGCAAAGTTAAGCCATCTCCTCCTCCAGCCACTCCACAATATTCCTTACTTCGTGCGAAAAGTTGATGCCAATAAGCGTAATGGGTTTGCCATCGTTGAGGTAAGGTATTGCATATCCTTTTTCTTTGATCTGGTCAATCGCAACCTTGGCCGGTTGGTCCATTTTGAATTCGAAAATATAAATATGGTTTCGGTTCACGATTACAGAGTCGATTCGGCCATTGTTCATATGAACTTCATTGTGGATCTCGGCCCCTAACAACCTGAAAACGGAATAAATAATGTTCTGGTAGTTTTCCTCCATATTGCTCCGATTGGCATACGGGATGGCGGCAATGTGGCTTCTCAGGATGCGTTCAATATCTTTTGTATTGTTTTTAACCAATGCCATCTGTAACAGTTTGATTTCTGATGTGACCACATCGAGGCTCCTATCTTCTATCGAACTTACCAAATGTTTCTCAAAAGCAGTTTCAATTTCCATATTCGGGAACCGAAGATAATAAACAGGCTCGTTCATAAGCATTTCCACCCTGTCGATGGTAAGGTAGCCGGTTTGCAGCAAAAGCGGGGCGGCCTGCATATTGGCCACATCGAAAGAATCGAGTATTACGCTATCCACAGGGCTGAACAAGGTATCAAAAAAATCTATGTTCTGTTGTTTCAATACTTTGAAAATAAATGAAGGACTGCCGGTCGAAAACCAAAAATTGCTGAACCTGCCGCCTTCATTAATAAACATTCCCAACGACACAGGGTTATAAACCGTGAGTACATCTTCGTGAAACCGGAATCCATTGTACCATTTTTGGATTTTTTGGCGGTATTCTATCCTGTCAACTTTATTTTTATCAGCCAACCCATCTATCCTGTCACCAAAGTAACGATCCACTTCTTCCTGGGTGTAGCCATACATGGTCGCAAATGCCTCGCTCATGCTTATGTCACGCAGGTTGTTGAGTTTCGAAAAAACCGACACTTTGGAGAATTTGGTCACGCCTGTCATGAAAACAAACCGCAGGTACTCGTCCGAAGCTTTTATGTTAATGTAGAAATTTTCCAATACCTGACGAATTTCTTCAATATGTGGGGCATATATATTTTCTACCAAGGGTTTGTCGTATTCGTCGATTAGGATGACCACTTTGCCGAGTTTCGATGCTTTATCCAGTAATTCTCCAAAAAGCAATCCAGAATGTTTTTGACCTGAAAGATTCAATCCATTTTCTTCAGCCGATTTATGCAACAAAGTACAAAGACCTTCGTTAAGTATTTGAGCCGATTCGCATGGTGCCTGTGAAATATTAAGGTTAATAACAGGATATGGCTTCCAATCGTATGGCATATTATAGATATTCAGCCCTTTAAACAGTTCCTTGTTACCTTTGAAAATATTTTTCAGGATGGATACGGAAAGCGATTTGCCAAACCGGCGAGGGCGGGAGAGAAAGAAAATACCGTTTTGTTCTCTCACAAGTCGGTGAAAGTAGTCTGTTTTATCCACATACAAATAGTTCCCACTAATGGTATTCTCAAAAGTATATGTGCTGATTGTAATTGGCTGATACATACTAAACCTTTAATTTGTTGCTATAAATCAGAATACAAAGATAAGTATTGAGGCGAGTAATTCAATAAAATACTGCTCCCAATTCTCCTCCGCCCACAGCAGCAAAGGAAACTATTTTGTAGCTCCACATGGCCCATTCAATAAAGAGATAATGGTTTCGTGCTTTTGTATTTGCTCCCCAAAATTCAGTCCACTGGTTAAGTTGAATAAACGTTAATATTATCATGGATTAACACCAATAATTTTTAAGTTTGCCATTGATTGGCGGGGATCTTTTATATAAACTGTCCAAATTATTGCAGGACCTTGACAATTAAATTATAGGTTTAAACATCGAATTATGATAGCAATCAAACTAAAATGTCAAATCTTCCTATTGTTTGGCTGTCTTGTATGGTTTACGGGTTTAACGATGGCTCAGCCTGCAAAACTTGCCAAACCGACTGAAATTCAATACAAATGGCATGAACAGGAGCGGATTATGTTTGTTTGCCTTGATCCATGCACATGGCAGGGTAGGGAATACGACAACCATTCAACCCCGCTTTCGAGGATAAACCCAACCTTGTTGAATACAGACCAGTGGTGCGAGGTGGCAAAATCATGGGGGGCAAAAGAGATCCTATATGTGGCTAAGCATACAGGAGGTTTCTGTTGGTGGCAAACCCAAACCACCGACTATGGGATCCGGAATACGCAATATAAACAGGGTCGCGGGGATGTTCTGAAAGATCTCTCCCTCTCATGTAAAAAATATGGGTTAAACCTTGGCATTTATGTCTATCCGGGCGACGACACCTGGGGCGCTGGAACCGGGAGCGGTGGCAGGACAAAAGACCCTTCCAAACAGGCCGCCTACAATCGGGTGTTCAGGCAGCAGTTGACCGAGGTACTTTCTCTATACGGGAATATCATCGAAGTATGGTTTGATGGGAGCTGCGTGATCAAAGTTGACGATATTCTGGAAAAATATGCAACAAATTCGGTCATTTTTCAGGGATCCAAAGCGAGTTTGCGCTGGCCAGGTACAGAATCGGGCAAACTGTATTATCCGGCATGGAACACCCTCAAAAGCACTGCGTTGAAAACAGGCGTCTCAACACAATATGACGATGATCCTGATGGTGATGCCTGGACACCGTTGGAAGCCGATGTGACCTTGTACAACCACAATTGGTTCTGGGCACCTACCAATGAAACCAAGAGAAGGAATGTCGATGAATTGATGGATATTTACTATAAATCAGTCGGTTATGGAGGAGTTTTATTGCTCAATTCGACTCCCGATACGACCGGATTGATTCCTGCCGGCGATGTGGATCAATACCTCCGCTTTGGAAAGGAAATTTCACGTCGTTTTAACAAACCTCTATTATCTATTCGGAACAAGGAAGGGCTCAGTTTTGAAATTTCCTTCAATGTCCCAACAGCAGTCAATCATGTTGTGCTGATGGAAGATTACCGTCAGGGGCATCGTATAAGGGAGTATAAAATTGAAGGGTTGATTGACAATCAATGGAAACTTCTATGTAAAGGGAGTGCCGTCGGTAGGATGAAAATAGACCCATTCCCAACAGCCATCGTATCCAAAGTTAGGCTTCAGGTTACCAAAAATATTGAGAACCCTTTGATCAGGTCCTTCTCTGTTTACCAGGTTGAAAATTTCCAATATAAAGCTGATCCCTATACATCCAATGAATGGAACCTTTGCGGAACGTGGGATACCAAGACATTTATCAAAGGTACCAGCGAACAAACCATAGATTTAAGCCGGTTTATTACACATCCGGGACAATATGAGGTGACATTTACAGCTTCTGTTGTGATAACAGGGATGAAAGTAACTAAGGCTGAAATCTACTTTGACGGGGACCGGCTGACCCTACAAGATTTCATCAGGCGAGACGATAAATCCAATACTTTTTACATCAATCGTACAGCACAAGTTGCAGAGGGAAGCAGTTCTGTCCTGAAAGTAAAGATGAGTTCCGATAATGCAGTATTCCAAAACAAGGGAGAAATCAAAATCAGGGAAAGGAAGATCTATTAATGTACTGATATATAGGGATTAACCAATTATTTAAAATAATGGACAAACTTAAGGATGTGGTGTCACGTTGACTTTGAGCAACTGCCCACACGAAGATTGACCGATCCAGTCACCCGGACACTAAAACAATGTTCTATTTTTTTATTAAAAAAGAATGTGAAATAAGGTCTGAAGGCAATTCTTACCTTATTTGCCCCCATTTTTAACCTTAATAGCTTGATACCAGATAGATAACCCAACCTTGTTACCTTATTTTTACACTGAGGATTAGTTTTTTCCGAAACAACGGATGGTTATTGGATCGAAAGGGAAAGGTGCCCGAAGTGAGGGCTTGACTTGGCGCAACAATTAGTGATAACCTTATTGGTGAGGAAATTGCGGATAACGTTACATATTTTGGCAATCATATCATTTCTTGATTTGTTCTATGATAGGCTTTTACCTATCATAGAACCAAATGATTGTCAGTATTGTTTGACTAAAATGATTTATTTTGCGAAATATAACCGCTATTCATATCTTACATTTATTCCAACAATCTTATCAGATAATACAATAATGTATGAATTATCCTTCTTAGATACTGGAAACCAAGATTTATTAACAAATTTAAAACCTGGAAACAAGGTAATGTCTATAATCGAATTTGGTAATCCTACTGCTGATGACATTGAACTGTCAAATAAGCTACCCATGTTAAATGCCATTAGACCACTAGCTAAAATACCTTTATCTGTTTGACCTTCTATCAAAATATCACTTCTAAAATTGATTTTACTAAAATTGAAACTATTATCAATCACTATTTTATTTATCTCCGGATTCATAAGCTCCATAATGAGTTTATGATCGCTCAGAAGGGCATCATGCTTAATTTTTCTAAAAAGTTTGAATACCATATCAAAATGCAAACCTGTACTAAAATCGGAAAAGTAATTTTCACAATCCGCTAAATTTTTGCCTTTGAAAATTTTTTCAAATAATTCATTTTCTTCATTCTCATATTTATTGTCCATGATTTTTTTAACTTCATTTACAAATTTTCCATCAGGATATTTTCTCAGGTAAATATTACAATCTTTAAATTTACCATTTATTGATGAGGAATATATTTCAAGCTCTTCTTTGTCATATTTTTGAGTTCTTAAGTTGGATATTTCCAAACTATATTTTCCATTTGCAAAATTCCTCAGATAGTCATCACATTCGCGGAAACTACCTTTTAAGGCTAATTGATAGGAGTCTAGTTCTGGTTTTTCAATTCTTTCCTGACGGATTTTATTTACAATTTCTATGTTTTTACCATTTGGATTGTTTTTAATGTAATTATCGCAGTCATTTATATCTCCATTTTTAGCTAATCCAAATTCCAACTGTTCCCTTCTGGTTTGAATTTTTTCTATGTAATTGCCTTGGGGATATTTACTTAAATATAAATTACAATCTGCCACCACTCCAGTTATTGCTTTTTGATAAGTTGTAAGCTCCATCCGATATAACGCTTCATTTGTATATCTTGAATTTGGATAGATATTTAAAAACGACCCATAGGAACTTGGATTGTTTATCCTTTTAGCAGCTAACCATCTTTCCTTTCCTTTATTGGTTCTAATTGCTCCACTTATACCTACTTTTAGTCCGAAATATAGTCCGGATAATTTATTTGAGTATAGGATTGCGTCATTGTTTTTTACATACCAGTCAGAAAATTGGTTTCTATAACCTAAAAATGCACCAATTCCATATTTGTATTCATAAAGTATTTGGCTGTCAAGAAATATCGGCTGGTGAACAGTCGCGCCTTTATGTTCAAGGTCGGTATTAATAATGTTGAGACTTAGCCAATATAAATTACTGTTAAATGAGAGCGAATACCTTTCGCCACACAAAATGGGTAACCTAAATCCCAATGGCAACGCATAGGTCAAATCATAGGGCAATTTATTTTTCATAAATTGGCTGCTCTCTGAGAAATAGGAAAATCCATAAAAGTTGAAATTTTTTGTATGTAATCCAATGATATCCATTTGAAGAAATTTCTCGGGCAAAGACAGATACGAAATGTCAACCAATGAATATATTCCTTTTTGAACCCACTTAAAATCTGACTTTGATGTGAAAATATTTTCCGGACCAAAAAAAGGGATTTTAGTAGTCCGCCAATTAATTGTATCTATTTTATTTTGAGAATGTACTGTTGGACAATACAAAATCAGGATAATGATGACCGCTGATAATATTTTCATTTTTTTCATATTAAATTATTAATTTACAATTAGATATATAAAACTAGAAATAAATAGATGAATTATTTAAATGGCATCTCGCCGAATGAATTAGCTCCCAAATTTTTTAAACCTAAAAGTTGTGCGATGACGTCTGGTTTTTGCTTTTTGTCAATATCGCGGATATAAATAAAATCTCTGCCACCACGCCATAAATAGGCTTTACCAAATTCCAACTCTTTTGGGAGATTCTTCGTTGACAAAACAGCTATGACGACTTTTTGTTTTTTAGGATCCGGATTTTGGAATTTTACACCAACACTATTTAGATCAAAAGCATAGGTGAGTTTACCAAACCAGATACCAAAATTTGAATCTTCAGTAAAACCATAAACAAATACACAGTCCGGTGTAAGATCCTTTAAAAGTAAATCACGATGGATTGCCTTTGCCTTTATTGCATTTTCACCATCAGGAAATTGTTTTAAGAAAACTTCATATGATTCAACTGTGTTAGCTTTAACAGCTACATCATAAGCAAAATTTTCTTTTAATACTAACAATCGCTTGCTTATCTCGGTTAGTTTAGCACTGATAGGGTATTGTTTTATAAAGCTTTCATAATCTTCAATCGTATTGGTTATTAAAGCTTTTTTGTAAAAAAGTAGTTCCTGTGCCTCAGCTAAATGTTTACTTTGGGGAAAATCCTTAATAAAAGATTCGATTTCGACCAAACTATCCGTATTTTGTGCCTTTTCCCAGGAAGATTGTTCGTTTTTACAACTATAAAGCATTGTAAATATGAGTATTAAACTCACTTTTAAAAAAGTCGCTAATTTATTTTTCATTTTATTTATTTGTATTGCGTTATCTTTTCCTTTAATTAATTATTGTTTTTTTTATTAACTTCGATAAAGTTCGATTTTTTTAATATATATCCTTTTTGACCTGTTGATATTATTACTTTATAAAAAATACCCCATTCGGTTGTATTATCAATTTTAAATTGATCCCCAGTTTTTAGATTACAAATGGGCTCAGAACTTTGATCAATTTTGCTATATACATTAATAAATGGATCAGTTAAAGAATATATTTTGGATTTACTGAAAATTTCAAATGTCAATCCATTTTCATAATTAGAGCGATTAATTAAATACAAACCAAATATTAAGCCTAAGACACCACAAACACAAAATCCAATTATTTCAAGTTGTGCATTCGATTTTTCTGCTTCTGAAAAAGTCTCAAAGAAATCCTTTTTCTGAGAAGATCCGTTAAAAAGGAATTGATCCCAATATCCAAATTGAATATCCTTATAGCTAAATGGATAATAAATTCGATAGAACATGCGATTGTTTTCTTTCATCACTGATTGTCCTAATCTCGTATTTGCCAATTTATATGAGTTATAAAATAGGATTGGAACAGAAATTAGCAATAAAATTCCAAAGGTCTTTTTCATGATATTTTTTTTAAGATACAATTTATGTTAAATTATCAATATTTTATTTTCTTACAAAAATCTCCTACTCTTAAGGCTTTTCGGATTTCGCCCAGTTTTTAATGAGGTTTCTGGTCTCCACTAATCTTTTACGGGTAGTTTAAGTTAACTCTTTGTTGGCCGATAAACTACGAGGTTTTGTTTGTATTACGGCAATCCTGATTTATTGCACAAAAAAACAGCGTGGCCAATTGCCTACGCTGTGTCTGAGGTCCGACCAAGAACCCTGTGTACATGTATAAAGCAACGACCACGCTTTCGCGTGGCGTTTTTGCTTAATATCCTGTACACATATGAAATTTGGTCGGTTTCCAGACACAGAATTCGGCTAAACGCTATATTTTATATTCTTTTGAAACTACTACTGATGATTTTTACATAGGCAAATATATTAATGGATAAAATTTTGTTAATTAAGAAGCGAAGGTAGGAAAAAGGAATTGTTAATTGCAAGGTTTTTATGAAAAATATCCTGTCGTTCAAAAACTTTTTTAAACACTGATTGGAGCAAAAAAGAAAACGTAAGTATTATTGGTTAAGTGGCATGGATTGGTGCAACCCTGATTACGAATAATTGGTTACTTTTAAGGTTAAAAAAGATTGTGAAATAAGGTTTATTGGCAGAAAAAACCATATCCGTGCCATATTAGGTTTCTTTTACCGCAAGTTCCGCAATTCCGTAATTCTGGGATTGCAAAGTTCGCCAAGTAAATATTGAAATATTGGTCTTTGCGAACCTTGCGATATTATCTTTGCGAACCTTGCGGTAATTATTTCAGACTTTTTGGACATCCTCGTTTGTTTAATGGAGCCGATTATTGCTGAAGGAGAATTTTCGTTTATAAAAGAATATTTTTAAATATTAAATGATTTATTCGTTTATAAAAGAATATTCTTATATTTGCATTAAAATATTCGTTTATGGACGAAAGATTTACGGCATTAAAAAAGTATAATTTCTGGGACAATCATCCCATTGATTTAGGATTCCTGAGAACAAGCTATACCGGAAAGATTTCGGATTATATCGGAAACCGATTGGTCAAAGTACTTGTCGGCCAACGTCGCGCCGGAAAAAGCTTTATTCTTCGCCAGATGGTAAAAGACCTTATTGAAAAAGGTGTGCCATCTTATAATACATTGATTATCAACAAGGAATTCTCCGACTTTGATTTTCTTTCCACTTATCGTGAGCTTGATGATTTGATAAAGCAGTATAAATCAGAATTGAAACCAACCGGAAAGGTTTATATTTTTATTGATGAAGTACAAAATATTTCCGGATGGGAAAAGGTGGTAAATTCATATTCACAGGATTATGTTGATCATTATGAGTTGTTTATCAGCGGTTCCAATTCAAAGATGTTGTCAAACGAACTCGCGACATTGCTTTCGGGCAGATATGTCAACTTCGAGATATTTCCTTTCAGCTATAATGAGTACCTTGGAATAACTCAAGGACTGAAATCGAAACAGACTTATATCGAATATTTGGAAAGCGGAGGGATGCCTGAGCTTTTTACGCTTTCTAAACAAGAAACTAAGCGAAATTATATTTCTGCAGTGAAAGACACTGTTTTGTTAAGGGATATTATTCAGCGCCAAAATATCAGAGAACCCCGCCTTTTGGAAGATATTTTTGTTTATCTGGTAAATAATGCTTCCAATCTGATATCTGTCAGCAGTATTTATAAGTATTACAAAGGATTGGGCAGAAAAACAAGTTACGACATCATTTCCAACTATATTGGCTACTTAGAGGATGCTTTTTTAATTCACCGATGTGAGAGGTTTAATATCAAAGGAAAAGATATTATTGCAGGCAATGTGAAATTTTATGCCAATGATTTATCGTTCAAAAACTACTTATATCCCGGTTTCGGTTATGGGTTTGGTTATATGATTGAAAACCTGATCTTTCTTGAACTTCGCAGGCATGGTTATGAAGTTTATACAGGGACGGTTAAGGATAAGGAGGTTGACTTTGTGGCAAGGAAAGCCGACAGGGTTATCTATGTTCAATGTGCATATCTTTTAGCCGAACCGGAAACCATTGTTCGCGAATACAGCTCACTTGAAGCAATCAGCGATAACTACGAAAAATATCTGGTCACCCTGGATGATTTATTATTTTCATCAAATAAAGGCATCCGGCATATCCAGGCCTGGAATTTTAGTGAACAACTTTAGTTTTGTTTCCGGTAATCATTGTACAAGACCCCGCATCCGACTGAGGCATCGCTTAACCTGAGCGAATCTTTTCCGATATAGGCGATGTCGTACCAGGTATCATTGGCAAGTGGATAGGCCTTGTCTGGTTTAAGGGTGATCTGCAATTCTGTGGCATTCTGCTTCGTCACCACGATTTCCCCCGATTCAATAACCAGATTGTCCTTGATTTTCCCGTAGATACCATATTTTCTGATCTCCAGGTAATTATAGGTCGGATTGATTTTTCCGGGGCCTGCAATGATTCCGGCATCGTCGAAAATGTACAAAAATTGCCATTGGCCATACAGTTTCAGGTTAGCGTCAGTGAAAATCTCATTGGCATAGAATTTATGAATTGGGATCGTGTCGAGCAATGAAGTGGTGATATTAACGGCATCTTTCGTGCACGAAAACAAAGATAGTATTGTGATAAAGACGACAATTTTTTTCATGGTAGTTTTACTTCCTAGATGAGAATTAGTGGCTTATAGTTGCGTTGATAAATTATCACCATCAATCTTTCAGATGGTTCGGTTCAATTCCCTGATTTCCTGTGCAGAATATTCAAATTTCAAAGGGTTTTTCTTAACTCCTTCGCCCATCTCCTTTAACTTTTGAAAAGAAACATAACTGTTTAAAGCAATGATCAACGTGTCGGTAATTGTTTTTGCTTTTGACAGGTTCTGTGCTTCTTTAACCAGTTCATCAGGTATTATTACGGTAATTTTCATATTTTTTTGCATCAAAATTAGATTACAAATGTATGATGCATTATCATCATTTCTCCTTACTTCAATTATTTTGCACTTTTATCAGGATAAAAATGGTATCACAAAACACTTTTATCAGGATAAAAGTGTATTGCGATTAATGGTGGCTCAACCGGTTTTATGGGCAAAAACACCCTTGATTTAAGTTGTTTTATTCCTAACTTTGAAAAAAAATACAAATGAGAACAAAACTTTATGCACCCGAAATGGATGCCATACTCGGTCAAGCCTCACATGGTCAAGGATTTGTTAATCTGGTCAACTATCTGAAATTAAAAGAAATATATGCGGTTTTTAGTCGTGTGAAGCCGTTTGGTGACGACGACATCAGACACATCTGGTTGGAGGTAGAACGGGGCCGGATCAAAGCTTTCGGCGATTATGCGGATTATAAAGAAAGTGGCGAAGTTGAAAACGAGGATGATTTTGAGCAACTCTGGAAAGATTATTATCCGAACGAAACCAAATGGTACAAGTTCCAAACATCCAAATACAAGGACGACCTCTATTTATATTTTGAGGATAAACTATTTTGCTCCATAAATATCAATGAAGAACCTTCTCCTGGCAAATATGTTGATTATAAAAAGGGAGAACGTTTTTTTAAATGGCTCTTGGAAAAAATAACCAATGAAATCACTAAACTATTCAATGACTACTTTAAAAATAGTGCAGAAACTCTTACACCGCTTGAAAAATACCTGAGTATGGCTGATGGCCGCGATGCAGGGTTACGAAAAATCGGTGGCAATTCTTCTGAGGCGTTTCATACATGGTTTCATAGCGGGGATACCGTTGGCGCCCATCCCTGGGAAATTTGCAGGGGAGGCAATTCGACCCATATTTCACTCTTCGCTTCCGAACGAAACGGGAAATGGGGCATCAGGCTGGCCGGTTCAAGCATCGTCAGGGTGGAAGAAACCGCAAGGATGGCTGTTGCCCTCTATGATAACAAAATCCCTTTTGAACTTACCCAAGCAGAGGAGATCGTTCAAATGGTGACCGGCAATGATTTTATAGGGATTGTTCCGGAAACCATCTTTCCACGCTATTGCCATAGCCTTTTCCCCAATGAGGACAATATTATCGATTTTATGAACCTGGGGCGAGATACGGAAATCACGCCTAAAATAATCGAAAAATCATTTTGGTATCCATTGGACAAGATAGAACAGAACCTTACTTCTGCCCCCCAAAAACCTTCTGTAACAACGTAGTAACCCTTGCTTTTGCGTTTGTGCGGATATCCTTTTCGCGGTCGGCGATTTTTACGAACATCCCTTTCAAGGCTTGTTGGAGGATATAATCTTCAAGCTTGACTTCCACAGTTTTCATACCCGCCATTTTGCCGATTACCGATCCTGCCATTTTATTCCAGGTGGTGGTCAGGTCGTTCCATGATTGCTGTGTCGAAATTCCCGCAATCAGATTTTTATCAAGCGATTCCTTGATTTTGGGTCGATAGAGTTCGCCCAATTGCTGGCTTGTCTTCAATTCAAAATATTGGGTGGCGGCATTGTTTGGGCCTTTCAGGATCTGTAGCGCATCCGTGATGGTCATCTCTTTGACACAGCTTACAAAAATGGGTTTTGCCCCTTTTGCAGCATCTTCAGCAGCACGGTTGATCCGTTCAATCACATCGTCAACCAATTTTGCCCCACCAGGCAACTTTGAAATATTGTCGGTAATATTCTTGGCTTCAGGAGGCAACAATATTTTGATTGTCAAATCTTTAAGGTAACCATCAACTGCGGATAAATGGGTTATGGAGCTATCGGCGGCAACGAGTAAAGCTTCTTTCAGTCCGCTTACGATTTCGGTATTGGAAAGTGGCAGGCTTTTATTGGTAACCTTTTTCAATATTTTACTAAGTTGGGCTTCCGAACTCAGTGCAAACAACAAAAAGACAATTG
>CAIYPA010000073.1 GCA_903927965.1 uncultured Bacteroidia bacterium
CCAGGTAAATTTCGATCAACCCGGTTGGGCAATCAAGGTAGAGTTCTCGTTTTTCTTCATCAATTGAGGTGATAATCTCGTCAGATAAGGGGATCAATATCTCAGCTTTTTGATGGTCAACAGTGATAACGAGGTTCCCTGAATAGTCATCGACACGGCTGATCAGTCCGATTTCACCAAACCTTGCATCAAATGTCCTCATCCCAATTAAAACCGAGTTTACCTCCTTGTGTTCGGTTTCGATGACCTCTTCATCCAAAACGAAGATTTTGCATCCGACAAGTGCTTTTGCTTTTTCCTGTGAATCGACAAAATCAAACTTGCAAATGGCACTTTCGCTACTTTTGTACCGAAAACCTTCGTCGGCGATAAAGAACGGGACAAGACCTCCATCAACTTCTACAAACAAGCAATCTATCCCTTCAAAAGTTTCCTCAAATTCCTTCGCAAATTGTAGGACCAACTCACCTTTTATCCCATGTGGCTTCTGAATATAACCAACTTCCACACACTCATCTATATTTATCTGATTCATAATCATTTGTGTGATTAAAAAGGGCGATGGTAAAATAACCATCGCCCTTTTATAGTTTTTCCGCTAAACGTAGCGTAAAATGTGCGTTTCTTATGCCTCTTCAGTAGCAACTGCTGGATCAGCAGGGCTTTCGACAGTTTTTGCTTTTGCAGCAGCGGCGGCGGCAGCAGCGGCAAGATTTTTCTTGGCAATTTCTGCAAGACGGGCCTCATTCACTTTTACCTCAGCTTTTAACCGATTTTTCATCTCTTCGTTGAAACCGGCAGCAAGGCTGTCTTTTTTTGCCTGTGTGGCAGTTTCTTTTTCTTTTACCCATGCCTCATATTTGGCTTCGGCTGCTTCAAGGTCAAAAGCCCCTTTCTTTACCCCTTCGAGAAGGTGTTTTTTCATCAATACACCCTTGTGCGACAAAATTGTGCGACAAGTATCGGTAGGTTGTGCACCATTGTTCAGCCATGTTAAGGCTTTATCAAAGTCAAGATCGATGGTAACAGGATTAGTATTGGGATTGTACGAGCCAATCCTTTCAATAAACCTACCATCTCGTGGTGACCTGCTGTTTGCTACCACTATGTGGTAATAAGCATGTTGTTTACGGCCATGCCTTGCCAAACGAATCTTTACTGACATTTGCGTTAATTTATTTTAATTTGCGGGGACAAAGATACAATATTAATCGTTACAAAAAACATCAACCCATTTCAATTCCTGTTTATCTGAAAAGCAACTCTACAAAACAATGCTGCATCTTTATATAATTGTCCGATCTTTGGTGAAAATTGAAGAAAAATAAACAGATTTGGTTAACTTTGCAAGGTCTGCAAGGTAGGGTAAACAGATCTTTATACGGTATAAATAGTAATTACAATTTTATTAAACTATTGAAAATGAAAAATTTACAAATGCTGATATTCATTGTTCTGATCATCATAGGAATGTCAGGGTGTGAAAAAGTTGCAGTTGATAATCAGGCATCAGGCGACGTCTTCGTCAAGGCGATCAAAGATGCAAGTGGAACCACAGTTTATACTGCGATACATTCAGTGTTCTCATACAATCAGATGACTACTGTAACTGTTCAAACGCCGGAAGGTCTTACAGAATCGCTAAATGGTTATGACAGCAATGGAAATTCTTTTTTCAATGAACCTGCTGAATCGGATTTTGTTGGGGTTCCTCCAACACCTGGTGCCTATGTTTACACTGTGAAATTTGCGAATAACGAGACAAAAACCTATTCAAATACTTTGTCTGTTGCGACCCTACAGCCTGCCTTGATAACATCATTGGTTAAGTCGGCCAATGGCGACTCTGTCTATATTGCATGGAATGCCATTGCCTCTACCGATGCTTACCAATTAAAAATATCGAGGGGTACTACCCAGGTTTATTACCAGCCAGCGTTTCAGGATGGAAGCACGCCATTGAAAGCAAACTTAAAACTAGGACTGTCTAAAAGCGCTCTTACTTCAGGGGTCACTGGAACCTACACTTTTGAGTTGACTGGCCTTCTGTTTGAAAATTCAAATTACGATTACCTTCAGGCCATTAGTACTTCAACCAAGGATATTGACCTTTAATTATAAAAATTGCAAAAGCCATTTTGCTGAACTTTTTCCAGGTATATACTGAAGTTCAGTCATTAGATATTATTAGGATTGAAAGGGAGGAAATTGAAGGTTTCCTCCCTTTTTTTCTATGTGTCAGGTCATCAATTCTTAAAGTACGGGTTGACAAAACAGTGAATAGTTATCAACATAGGAACGGGGGTCAAGCTAAAATGTTTATTTTTAACCGTGCCATAACAATGGCGACAATGCGTTTTAAGGTCCAATGATTCAAAAGGTTTTAACGATGATACCATTTACCCATTTACATGTTCACAGTCAATATTCAATCCTTGATGGAGCCTCCCCCATCTCTGCGCTCGTTAAAAAGGCAAAAAAAGATGGTATGACTGCCCTCGCACTTACTGACCATGGTTGCATGTTTGGGATTAAAGATTTTCATGAGACATGTAAAAAATCGGATATAAAACCTATTCTAGGTGTGGAAACCTATGTAGCATCTCGGGGAATCAGTTTTAAAGACAAAAACGAGAAGGAAGACAGATCGGGGGATCACCTGATTTTATTGGCAAAAAACGAAAAAGGATATCGAAATCTCTTAAAATTGGTCACCATTGCCAGTACTGAAGGGTTTTATTATAAACCGAGGATCGACAAGAGCCTGCTCGAAAAACACAGTGAAGGGCTAATTGTATCGACTGCCTGTATCGGTGGCGAGATACCGCAATGCATCCTTAACGGGAATATCCAGGGAGCCGAAGATGCAATTGTCTGGTTCAAAAGTATCTTCAAAGACGATTTTTATCTTGAGGTACAACGCCACAAATCATCAGATCCCGAAGTACCAAAGGATGTTTATGAAAGTCAGGTTATTGTAAACAAGGAACTGCTTCGGTTGGGCAAAAAGCATGGGGTAAAAGTGATCGCGACCAACGATAGCCATTTCACAAATGGTGAAGATGCTGATGCGCATGACCTACTGATCTGCCTGAATACAGGCAAAGACCTAGAAGATCCAACAAGGATGCGTTACACCAAACAGGAGTGGTTTAAGACGACCGGAGAGATGAACCAGATCTTCGCGGACCTTCCCGAGGTGCTGATCAATACCAAGGAGATCGCTGATAAAGTGGAATTGTATGAATTGAATTCCAAGCCGATTATGCCTGAATTTCCAATCCCCGAAAGTTTTGGTACCATTGACAAATATTGGGGACAATATCCTGAAGAAGCCCTTAAAGAGGAGTTTGACGAGTTCTATATAGGGTTAGGGAGTTACGAAAATGCAATCAGGGTTAAGTATGAATCCGACTACCTGACCCATCTTGTCTATAATGGGGCTACGAAAAGATATGGGGAAGAATTGCCCAGGGAAATCGTTGAACGGATCGACTTTGAGCTTGACACCATAAAAAAAATGGGTTTTCCTGGTTATTTCCTTATCGTTCAGGATTTTATAGCTGCCGCTCGTGATATGGGCGTTATTGTGGGTCCGGGAAGGGGATCGGCAGCAGGGTCGGTAGTTGCCTACGTGACAGGTATTACCAACGTTGACCCGATGAAGTACGACCTGCTGTTTGAAAGGTTCCTGAATCCAGACAGGATCTCAATGCCCGACATCGACATCGATTTTGATGACGATGGACGCCAGCTGGTGCTCAATTGGGTCAAACAAAAATACAGCCGCGAAAATGTGGCGCACCTTTGCACCTTCGGAACAATGGCGGCAAAGATGGCAATAAAAGATGTGGCACGAGTCCTGAAATTGCCCCTTTCCGAAGCCGACAGGCTATCAAAGTTAGTTCCTGAAAAACCAAAAATCACGCTTGAAAAGGCATATGCTGAAAATCCGTTACTTGAGGCTGAAAAACGATCAAGCAATCCTTTAATCGTTAAGACGCTGAAATTTGCAGCAACACTTGAAGGATGCATCAGGCAACCCGGTGTACATGCCTGTGGGATTTTGATTGGTAGAGATAAACTCGATAATCATATCCCGCTTATGCCTACCAAGGACGAAGACCTTCTCACCACACAGTATGACGGTCATTTTGTAGAAGCGATTGGATTGCTGAAAATGGACTTTCTGGGATTGAAAACTCTGTCTATTATAAAGGAATGTCTTGAAAATATTTTCCTGTCCCAAAAAATTGTTGTTGACATTGATAAAATTCCATTTGACGATCAAAAGACCTTTGAGCTTTTCAGCAATGCCGATACGACTGCCATCTTTCAGTTCGAATCGCCAGGGATGAAGAAGTGGCTCAGGCAGTTGCAACCCAACAGGTTCGAGGACCTTGTTGCGATGAATGCCCTTTACCGCCCGGGGCCGATGGCCTACATCCCGAACTATGTAAACCGTAAGTTGGGAAAGGAAGAGATTGTTTATGACCATCCAATCATGGAACAGTATTTATCAGATACTTACGGAATCACAGTCTATCAGGAACAAGTCATGCTTCAATCGAGGGCATTGGGACTTTTTACACGGGGCAAATCCGACTCCTTACGGAAAGCCATGGGCAAAAAAGACCTTTCGGCGATGGAAAAACTTAAAGCCGAGTTTAATGCCGGTTGTAAAAGAAACCCCGAATTTATGGAAGGTTGTAAAACTGTTGGTAAAACTGCCGATAACCTGATCGATAAAATATGGAAAGACTGGGAAACATTTGCCTCCTATGCTTTCAACAAATCCCACTCTGTTTGTTATGCTTATATTGCCTATCAGACAGGATATTTAAAGGCAAATTTTCCCTCTGAATTTATGGCAGCGGTGTTGAGCTGTAACCTTACAAATGCCGACAAGATATCCAATTTTATGGATGAGAGCAAGCATATGGGATTAGCTGTCCTGGGACCCGACATCAACGAATCGCGTTCAAGGTTTTTTGTAAATAAACGAGGTGGGTTACGTTTTGGCTTGTCGGCCATTAAAGGCGTTGGAGCAGGAGCTGTCGAAGACATTATTAAGGAAAGGGATGCAAATGGTGATTTCAGAACCATCTTTAACTTTGTGGAACGTGTGAACCTCCAAACAATCAACAAAAAAAATCTTGAAGCTTTGGCGATGGCAGGTGCGTTTGACAGTTTCGAAAATCTTCACAGGGCCCAATATTTTGGCGACAATGGCGATGGCACGGTATTCATCGAGGCATTGATAAAATATGGAAACCGGATCCAAAGCGACCGGCAATCGTCGATGGCCTCCTTGTTTGGTGGTTTTCAAACCATTGAAGTAAAATTGCCCCCCATCCCTAATGTTCCCGAATGGCCGAAGATCATGTCGCTTGAGAAGGAGAAAAACCTCATCGGAATCTATCTATCCTCACATCCTTTGGATGACTATGCCATCGAGATCAAAAGTTATTGCACAAAAGATGTCAACCTTTCAAACCTAAACAGTGATTTGCCAGCATTGAAAAACCGGGACCTGAGCTTTGCCGGTATTGTTACCGACACACAGGAAGGGGTCACAAAAAATGGCAAACCCTTCGCCTCGTTAACATTGACCGATTATGCCGATTCTTACAAGTTCATGTTTTTCGGAAACGACTTTGTAAATTTTGGCAACTTCTGCAAAAAAGGATTGTTCCTGCTCATCAGGGGAAAGGTTGGAATAAAATGG
The DNA here is from genome assembly GCA_903927965.1 of uncultured Bacteroidia bacterium. Taxonomy (GTDB): domain Bacteria; phylum Bacteroidota; class Bacteroidia; order Bacteroidales; family Prolixibacteraceae; genus JAAFHB01. The sequence goes on from CAIYPA010000073.1 coordinate 5,729, forward strand.
CAGGGCAACGATCAGCTAGAGTTCAAAGCTACGAAAATTGAACTTCTCCAGGAATTGGCTGAGAAAGCCGAGAGCTTAAGGATCTCTGTCACTGCACAAATCATGACTTCTAAATTAATAGAGGAACTTGATATCGAGTTTTCAAAATCGCCCGGCAAAACATTACTTAAATTTTCGGTTTTTGATCCGTCAACAAATATCAAACTTCATTTGTTTTCAAGAACGAAACACATTGGGTTGACAAGTAACCTTAAAGCATTTCTGCAAAAAAATCCGAATATCGTTTTTACTATAAATTAATTTGTAAATTTGTTCACTCAATTTTTTGACCTTTTTATACACTTATAAATATATTGTCATGGCAATAGAAGTAACTGATTCGAATTTTGAAGAAATAGTCCTCAAATCGCAAAAGCCGGTCTTGGTTGATTTTTGGGCCGAATGGTGCGGACCGTGCAGGATGATTGGTCCATTGGTTGAAGAGCTTTCCAAGGATTACGATGGAAGGGCGCTGATAACAAAAATGGATGTCGATTCCAATCCTGGGATCGCTGCCAGGTTTGGGATACGCAACATTCCAACAATTTTATTTTTTAAAAATGGTGATGTGGCAGACAAACAGGTTGGAGCTGTTCCAAAGACTATTCTCTCGTCAAAGATCGATGCCCTACTTTAATCGTTTATCAATCTTATCCCATATTAAGGCACAGGATATCATCTTGTGCCTTAATATTTTACATGACATCGGATTGGATAATGATCGGAAAAATCAACCTTGTCCCTTATATAGTTCAAAGGTGCGAACTTTTTATCTGTGAATATGTAATCAATTCTAAAGGAGGGCAGTTTCCCGTTATAGGTATTTGAAACACCCCATCCTGACTCGACAAAGGCATCTTTTAATTCGCCCCTAACTTTTCTGTAAGTAAAGGAAACCGGCGTATCATTAAAATCACCACAAACAACAACCGGATAGGGGGATCTCCTGATGTGATCAGCTAATTTCCGTGATTGGGATGCCCTAAGGATAAAACCTGATTTTAACTTAAAACTAATTTTCCTTGCCCTCGCTATTTCCTGGGAATCGGGTTCAAATTCAGATGGATCGGCAATGTTGTAGTCTTCCGGATCAATTGAATAGGATTGCAAATGACAATTATAGACCCTGACCATCAATTGACTGCTAATTTTTATATCTGAGAAGATAACAAGATTTGAAGAACCGGAAAACCGGATTTCCCCCTTGTCTAAAATCGGATATTTCGATAGTGTGACCAGGCCGTTCGATCCTTGATGAGAATATTTTATTCCGGATAACCCATCCATGACCCCTTTGAGGCTAAACTTTCCAACGCTACCCAAACCACCTTCCTGAAGGCAAATGATCTCCGATCGGGTTGAATTGAGATAATCCAGGATAAGCTGATTATTCGGCTTTTTAGTTTTTATGTCTGAACCAAAACCATGAACATTGTAACTTAGCACTCTAATCCCACTATCCCCGGTACCTGATTTCGGGAATAATTGAAAAGTATTTCCTATTGGATAATATCCTATGAATAAAACAATTAAGGGAAGTAGTAGCCTTTTAGACCTTTGAATTGCCCAAGCAAATAAAAATGAAATATTTACATAGATCAGGAATACAAATGCCAAACCAAAAAAAGAAAATGGCCAGAAATAGTCGGGTGGAACATATGGAGCCAAATAGGCAAACAATAACATGATGGCCGTTCCAATATTGATCAGGAAACTAAATTTCGAAAAAAGACGCTTCACTTTTCTACTTTTTTTTGCCTATTTTGAAAAGAGTCTCGCGTTCCTCATAGGTTAGGCTTTCATAACCCGACTGACCAATCTTGTCCAATATCCGGTTGACCTCTTCCTGCTGGCTTACCTTTTTCCGATTATAAATGTGATCTGGATTGACCGAATCATATTTGACCCTTAGCTTTTGACGGGGCCTAAACCAGGACAAAAAAGTTCTTAATGCACGGTCGAACCAACTGGTCAGATCGCGTCCTGCCATTAATTGCGACATATAAAACCAGCCCCAGATTGCACCACCCAAATGGGCAAAATTTCCGCCGGCATTATCTCCTGAAAGGTCTATAATATAGAGGATTACGGATACTACGGCAATCCAGACGATCTTTACCGGCCCAAGAAAAACCAGGTTGATCACATGATTTGGAACATAAACGGAGATGGCAATTACAATGGCGATTACCGATGCCGATGCGCCCAGTAACTGGCTGGTATAAATTGAATCACCAAAAACAGGGATTAAATTATATGATAGCATATAAGCCAGGCCCCCTGAAAATCCCCCAAATAAATAAAGGCTCAACAATTTCCGCTCATTGTGGTATTCAAGGAAAATCCTTCCAAACCAATAGAGCCATAAAACATTAAACAAAATGTGTAAAAATTCAAAATGGAGGAACATGTAAGTAAAAACCGTCCAGGGCCGAGTCAGAAGAAGTTGGAAAGAGGCAGGTAGTGCCAGCCAGCTTAAAATTACAGAACCATCGGCCCCACTCAATTTATAGCCAACAAAAACAAGCCTTACAACAATCCAGATCAATATGTTAACATATATCAGTTTGGTGAGATAAGTACCATTCCTGAACGAATATTTTATTTCATCTACAATTCCCATTGTATCAATAGAATTTTTTCGTTGTTTTTTCCCAATATTTCAAAAGGATAAACCCAAAAAGCATCCCTCCAAGATGGGCAAAATGTGCAATTGTGCTATTCGATTCTGTGATTCCCAAGTACAATTCAATTGCACCATAACCCATTACAAAATATTTCGCTTTGATGGGAACAGGGGGGAATATGAACATCAGTTCAGTATTGGGAAACAAGTATCCAAATGCGAGAAGGACACCAAAAACTGCCCCCGAAGCCCCAACCGTCGGAACATTGACCCTTAGGGCAAATATATCCTTCACCAATTCATTGGCTTGCTCAATATAGGTTGGGTTGTTTGGGGCAACACCCCAATTGTTCACAAGATCGGTAACCCAGCTTGCAGGATGTCCAAGATTTGATTTTACAAGCGAAGCCAAAAGTTCCGGAGAAGGGGTATTCATGAAAGCAGCAACATGTTTCTGTAAAGCTGAAATTTCGATATAGGTCACAAATGAATGAAGGGCTGCTGCCCCAAGGCCTGTTACGAAAAAATAGATCAGAAATTTTTTTGGTCCCCAAATCGTTTCAAGTACTCTTCCAAACATGAATAAGGCAAACATATTGAAAAGTAAATGGAAAAAATCTCCATGCATAAACAAGTGGGTAACAAACTGGTAGGGTCTAAAATAGGGGGATCCGGGATAAAAAAGACCAAGTTTTTCCGTAAGGTCGATCCCTGTATTTCGTAAGGCCCAGGTAGCGACCAACATGACAATATTGATCATGATCAGGTTTTTTACAACCGGCGGCATCGAAAAGGGTGATGTCTGATATTGATTCATTTAAAAATGTTTTTAATCCAAATAATTAGAATGGAAGGAAATCGTTTTTTTTTGAACTTGTACTTCCGAATTTTGCAAAAATAATCAATCGAACGGTATAGTGAGTCATTTAAGTAATTTTTCAAAATCCTGAAATGAAACGATAGAAACCACAATTTTCCCTGAAGGTGAGTAATTGGGTGTTTTACAGGCAAATAACTGGTTGAACAACTCCGATATCTCTTCTGCTTTTAAAGCCACGCCATAATTGATTGCCGAGGATTGGGAAAGCAATAAAGACAGGTGTTCTTTGATCTCCTCCTTGACATCCATTGGCCTTTTTTTAAAATCTTCGATCAACCTGACCACGAGGTCAGCGGCATTAAGATGGCTTAACAAAGCAGGTATTCCTTCAATCATGCAGGCACCTTCGTCACTTTGGCTGATCTCAAACCCCAATGCTTTAAGTTCCTCATCAAGTGCGGCTAAAATTTCAGCATCGGCGGCATTTAGGTCAAGTACAGTGGGAAAAAGTTGCCGCTGACTCAGTGCCAAATGATTGTCAATAATCTTAAGGAAATTTTCGTAAAGGATCCTTTCGTGTGCCCTGCGCTGGTCGATTACCATAAGTCCCGATTTAACCGGCGTGATGATATATTTGTTCTTCAACTGAAGGAAATTATGGGGATCCTTTATAGTATTATCGTCATCCACAAACGATTGCTGATCAGATTGTGGTGAGGCGTTGTTCGAAAAATCGGAGCGGAATACAGAAACCTGTTCATCCGGGTTTCCCTCGTTTTCAAAACCCTTATAAAGCATCTGCCAATTACCGAGGTTTTGATGATCCCTATAATTAACTGGCCCATAATTGTTTCCGGTGTTGCCTTGTTGATTTTCAAAAGGATTGTAATTGGGATTGATGGCTATAACAGGTTCTGGGAACTTCGATCCGGGAGCAGGACTTGGCGGAATATCCAATGCACCTGCCTGGTCAAAATCAATCGAAGGCATCAGGTTAAATCTTCCGATGGCCTCCCGCAAAGAAGCGTGGATCAGGTGCCAGACCGTATTTTCATCTTCAAACTTGATCTCTGTTTTGGTTGGGTGGATATTGATATCAATAGTAGCCGGATCAACATCAAAATAAAGAAAGTACGATGGGAACGATTCTGGCGGAAGGATCTTTTCGTAGGCTTGCAAAACTGCCCTGTGAAAAAATGGATGCTTCATAAACCGCCCGTTCACGAAGAAAAATTGCTCCCCCAAAGCTTTTTTTGCAAATTTTGGCTGACCAATAAACCCTGAAATTTTAATTACTGAAGTCGTGTTGTCAACTGGTATCAGGTTTTGGTTGATATTTTTGTTGAACAATGTGACGATCCGCTTCTTCATATTTTCTGAAGCGAGGTTATAGACTACGGAATTGTTGTGGTACAATGAAATGGCTATTTCGGGATTTGCCAAAGCAATCCGTTGGACTTCAATGATAATGTATTTTAGTTCGGAACTGTTCGACTTGAGGAATTTACGCCTTGCCGGTACATTGAAAAAAATGTTTTTTACTGAAAGGTTAGTCCCTTCGGCACAATGGTCGGCCTCCTGTTTTTGAAAAACAGAACCTAAAATATGGAGGTAGGTGCCTAGTTCAGAGCCATGTGGGCGTGTGCGCATCTCAACATCGGCAATTGCGGCAATAGATGCCAATGCTTCGCCCCTGAACCCCATGGTCTTAATTGCAAACAGATCGTTTGCCTCGCGGATTTTGGAAGTGGCATGGCGCTCGAACGACATCCGTGCATCAATGGGCGACATCCCGTTGCCGTTGTCAATGACCTGGATCAGGGTGCGCCCTGAATCTTTAATGTTGATTGTAATTGCTGTAGCTGCAGCATCGATCGCATTTTCAACCAATTCTTTAACTACGGAGGCAGGTCGTTGGACCACTTCCCCTGCGGCTATCTGGTTGGCAACAGAATCGGGTAAAAGATGAATAATATCTGGCACGTGCAAATCCTTTAATTACTGAATCGACAAATATAACACCTATTTTATCGCAGATAGTCACTTACCGCCCACGAAATGCCCTTTTTTACAAGTTCCCAGGTTTGTTTCCTAAAACTGACCGGGGCGTCACTTTCATCAGCATCTACAAAATAGGTGATGGCATGGGGAATACTTATGGCAAGCATTTGGCTGGGGTATTTCAGTTTGTGCCAGTCGATCAGTTGTTTCAGCGGGTAATGCTGGAGCAACTCGTACAAGTCCCAAAAGTCTTTTTTTTGTGCACGACCTAAAATTGCTTGAATCTTCATGGCTGCAATATCAGCACTGCTATAAAACCTGATATTTTCTTCCTCTTCGATATCTGCAATGGGCAAGTGTGGAAAGTAGACAAGATCTACTTTTATATTGTCGATAAAGCAAAAGATCCCAAATTGCGTATGTTGCAGTTTGTAAACAAACCTAGAATTAAAATATTTCTCAAGTTCCTCTATGATTGTGGGTTGGTCAAATTTCAAATGATAGAACAAGTCCAGGTCAATTGAAGTACGATGGCCGTATCGAAGCGACAAAGCAGTTCCCCCCACTAAAGAGAAGGGTTGCAATGCTGGCAGGGCCATTAATTCCTTTAATAAGGAAAAAGTTCTGGGTTCAACTGTCTTAATGTGAAGCATCTGAAATCGTGTATTGGCTTATCAATAATTGCACTTGCAAAATAGATCGTATCAAGTGGCAAATATTTTGCTCCCAGTAATGCCGAAGTAACTTTCTCATCGCCGTAATACCTGCGGCACTGACGGATATCCTCTACGTCGCCGCGAGAGAAAACACGTTCGATAACCCAGTTGGCCTTGGCGTTGTAGTCGATAAGGTCAAAGTCAACATCCCAAAAGATACGCTTGTCGAATATGGGTTTTGCTTTTTTGTCCATGACCGGTAAATTCACTGTTTATTTTCAATCATTATTCAACAAAAATACGAAAGAAAAGTAATTGATTTGCTTCATACCGGATTTTAAACCATCAGGCTTTTTATTCATAAAAAAGTCGTAACTTTAACAAACAAATAGTCAACCTCCTGAATTATGCTTGTAAAATCCTATGGTAGTGCCGTTCATGGCATCGATGCCACCACGATCACTGTAGAAACAGATGTTTCACAAGGCATCAAGTTCAATCTTGTCGGATTGCCCGACAGCGCCGTAAAAGAAAGCCAACAACGGATTGACTCTGCTTTACGATTTAATGGTTACAAACTTCCAGGAAAAAAGGTGGTAATCAACATGGCACCTGCCGATATCCGAAAAGAAGGATCGGCCTATGATCTCCCAATCGCGATTGGCATCCTTGCGGCATCAGGACAAATTAAAGCCCCGGATTTACAACGATATATGATGATGGGCGAACTTTCGTTGGATGGAGGCCTGCAAACGGTAAGAGGGGTCCTTCCGATTGCCATCCGTGCCCGCGAAGAGGGGTTTGAAGGGTTTATTGTTCCCAAACAAAACGCACGTGAAGCCGCAGTTGTCGATAAGCTTAAGATTTATGGGGTTGATAATATCAAGGAAGTGATCGATTTTTTGTCAGGAAAGGTGGGCCTGGAACAAATTATTATTGATACAAGGGAAGAATTTAAAGCAAAGATTTGTAGTTATGACCTTGACTTTGCTGATGTAAAAGGGCAGGAGAATGTCAAACGTGCATTGGAAATTGCAGCTGCAGGTGGTCATAACCTGATTATGATTGGTCCTCCCGGGGCAGGTAAGACGATGTTGGCCAAGCGGATACCGACAATACTTCCGCCGTTTACACTAAAAGAGGCTCTTGAAACTACGAAAATCCATTCAGTAGCAGGAAAGATTGAGCGTGAAACCTCATTAATGACACTACGTCCTTTCCGAAGTCCGCACCATACTATTTCTGATGTAGCCTTGGTTGGTGGGGGAACCTATCCGCAACCTGGGGAGATATCGCTTGCACACAATGGTGTCCTATTCCTGGATGAACTTCCGGAATTTAAACGGACCGTTCTGGAAGTTCTTCGTCAACCACTTGAAGACAGATTGATTACAATTTCAAGGGCCAAATTTTCAGTTGAATATCCAGCTTCTTTTATGTTGGTGGCTTCGATGAACCCTTGTCCTTGTGGGTTTTATAACCATCCCACAAAACCCTGTGTATGTGGACCGGGCATGGTCCAAAAATACCTTAGCCGAATTTCAGGTCCTTTGCTTGACCGCATTGATATCCATCTTGAGGTTGTACCGGTCCCATTTAACCAACTTACTGAGATGAAACAGGGCGAAAAAAGTCTGAAAGTACGCCAAAGGGTTATTGAAGCAAGAGAGATACAACGGGCAAGGTTTAGCGAAACGGATATTTATTGTAATGCACAAATGAGCAGCAAATTGTTGCATCAGCATTGTTCTCCGGATCAGGCAGGTCATCAACTTTTAAAGAATGCCATGGAGAAATTGGGCTTGTCGGCGAGGGCATATGATCGTATCCTGAAGGTTTCGAGAACTATAGCTGATCTTGAAGGTTCATCATCCATACGAGCTGACCATCTTGGTGAAGCTATCCAATACCGAAGCCTTGACCGTGAAGGATGGGGAGCTTAATTTCCAAAATCTGTTTTAATACCGCTTCCTGTTTTTCCTGACATAAGGTTTGGCATAAACAGCACAACTTCTGGTGCTTTTAGTAAAATGGGTTTTCCTGATCCAGCCAATGGTGTAACTTATTCCGATGGTAGATGAAAAGTAACGTTCTTTCAGATTATAGAAATAGTATGAATTGGACCCAATGGGTGGCATCCCGGGCAAAATTTCATGAACACCATCAAGACGGTCTGTTTCAACCCTGTTTACGAAAGCATCTATTTTTAGCTTTATATTCTTATTGATCTGATAAGAAAATTCCCCACCATAGACAAGGGCATAATCTGTCATGTGATCACCTTGTGCATAAGGATAAAGTGCTTCGATATCCCTTACAACTACAGCGCCGATACCTCCTTTGATAAACAAATTTATATTGTCGAAGGACCGGTTTGGTGCAACCATCTGTAACAGATTTAGCGATAAAAGAAAATCGAATTGATTGATGCCAGTCTTAAAAGGATTGGGATATTCCAAACCCTGCAATAGAGCAAGCGGCGGAACAGGATACCCACTGTTTTGATTCCAACTACCTGATAATTTTGTCGTAAAATACCTAAATTCAGCATTCATTGCAGGCGATAACGACTTTACAATGGAGAATGAAATAGCTGGGTTTAAATTTGAATTCCAGTAATTGAATTTAGCAAACTTAGCATCTGTATTGGGATTTATTGTATTTAGAAATTCAGAGACGCCACATGAGAACCCAATCTCCCAGGAACTTCGCACTTTTAACCTCTTACCATAGGCCTGAGATGCAGAAACGTGGATATTTAAAAAAAATATTGCTAAGATCGAAACAAAAAAACGTAAAGAAACTTGCTTAAAGCCCATAGTTTAACAATTAAGAACAGGCAAACACTGAAAACTGATAAAAAAACACCAAATGCAATTTTACTTCATTCAATGGATCAATAAAATAACGATTATCATAAACAGTTATGATATTGACTCCAAGAAATCGAAATTTACCACAATAGCGCAAAAGTAATGAAAAACTAACAGATTATTTGTCATTTTGTTCTGAATCAATTCGATCATTTTCATTCAGGTCTTCATCGTCGTAAATTTCAATAATTGGCTCAGTAAATGCTTTACTTGTCAATCTTTTATCAAGTGTAAGCAGAAGGGAAGGCAGGACCATAATATTGAAAAACATGGCAATCAGCAACGTAGTCGAAATTAAAACCCCCAACGCCTGTGTACCTCCAAACCCTGAAATGATGAAAACACTGAAACCTAGGACCAAAACGATGCTAGTATAAATCATGCTAAAACCAGCTTCGTTTAAAGCATTGATAGCTGATAATTTGATAGCTCCATTGGTAACTTTCAGTTCGTGCCGGTAACGTGAGAGGTATTGAATTGCATTATCGACAGAAATACCTAATGCAATACTGAAAACTATTATTGTTGATGGTTTTATTGGAATCCCTGCAAAACCCATGATAGCTGCCGTAATCAGCAAGGGGATAATATTGGGGATCATTGAAACCAGAATCATCCTGATCGAGGAGAAAAGCAATGCCATTAATAGGGATATCAGAACAATCGCAATCAATACACTTTCAAATAGATTGTGTATCAAAAAGTTAGTTCCGCGTGCAAAAACAACACTATTACCAGTAACGCTGACGACATATTTAGATGGACTAAAAATACTGTCAATTTGGGGTCGGATTTTGGCCATTAATGAATCCATATGTCGGGTTCCAATATCAGCCATCTGAAAGCTTACCCTGGTGTACCTCTTTGTACTGTCAAGATAGGAGAAAAGAAGGTTGTTGTTTTTTCCCTTTTGATTTTTAGGGAGATAACCCATAATAAACCCTTTCTCGACATTACTTGGCATTAAATACATTGAGGAATCGCCCCCGAAAAATGCTTGCTTCGAAAATTTAAAAAGTTCGGCAATTGAAAGTGCACGAGAAAATTCAGGGTAAGAGTTGACCATTTTTTGAAGCTGGTTGATCTTGTCAAGTGTTGCTCCCACAAATACCCCATTTTTCTTTTTCGTATCAATTGAAATTTCAAAAGGCATCACGCCCCCAAAGTTATTTTCAAAGAATTTCAAGTCAACATAAATAGGGTCGTCATTTCTAAAATCATCCACCACTTTTCCTGATGTTTTCATCATGCTGATACCCCAGGAACCAATCACCAATAATACAACTGCAATACCATAGATCACATTCCTGCGATTGCTGATCAGGTCAATAATTTTATTGATGATCCCTCCAAAGAAGTTACTTTCAAGATGTTTCAGATGCTTCACCGAAGGTGGGTCAATAAAACTAAAAATTATCGGCAACAATGAGATACACAGCACATATTCGAGCATGATATTGAGGGCCGTGATAATTCCGAATTCCCTTAACATTTGATTTGGGATCACAATAAAAGCGGCGAATCCCAGGGCTGTAGCTGCATTTGTCATTAATGAAGCAAATCCGATCCGTTGTACGACCCTGATCAGTGCCCTTATTTTGTTGCCGTGGATCCGGTATTCCCAATGGTATTTATTCAGGATATAGATGCAATTCTCGATTGCAATGATAACAATCAAAGATGGGATTACTCCGGTGAGGATTGTAATTTTAAAATTAAAAAGAACGGTTGTGCCCAAAACCCAGACGATACTTATAGCGACAATCAACAAGGAGCTTAAAACAACTTTCACCGACTTGAAAAACATGAACATGATCGTAGCGGCTATTCCAATGCTCATCAAGATGAAAAGGAACAGCTCATGTTTTACTTTTTGCATGGTGATGGTACGGATATAGGGCATCCCAGAATAGTGGATCTCCACTTTATTCTGAATACGGTAAGCATCGGCCGTTTTAACAATATTTGCCACCAAGGCGATCCTGCTGCGGTCGTTCAATTTGTTTTTATCCAGTGTGATGGCCATCAAAGATGCATGAGTCCTTGGATTGTATAGCATCCCTTCGTAAAACTTTAACCCAAGGATCTTATTTTTAAGGCTATCCACCTCTGTTTGTGTTTTGGGGCGACGTATAACGAGCGGGGCATAATCGAATTGGTGGATCACTTCATTTTTGATCAGGTTGATCCCCCGGGTTATACTGATTACATCCTGGACCCCATCGATGGCGCGGATCGAATTACCGAGGTCGTACCAAGCAACAAACTGGTCGTACCTGAAAATATCGGGGGTTTTAATCCCAACCATCAAAACATTGCCATCTTCACCGTATTGCTTTTTAAATGAGCGGTATTCGATCATCACACTGTCCTTTTCAGACAATAGGGACGAATTATCATAAGATAATTTTACGCTTTGAGCTTCAAATGCCAGGCAGGCAGTGATCACAGAAATAAGGACAATAATAAAGATCCTGTTCCTCAGGATAATACGTGATATTTTTATAAACATGCTATGGCAAATAAGGTCTTGTTGCTTCTCTCTTTTAACTACTTTAATCCTGTGCAAAATTAGTACAATATAAAAACTTTACAAACGGACCTGAATCAAAACACCTTTTCAATATTTTCCAAGCCAAACGGGAAGAGGCTACATGGTAGTGTTAAATACAGTTGGATTCTTGTAAGTATATTATCAATTCTATCAGACCATTAATTATCAATTCGGTTTAACCCAAATAAAATAAATATTTCACCGCAAGATTTTTACATGGCAACTCGAAACTCGCATCTGGACACTGGCTTGAAATTGCAAACCAAATGATTTGACTAGCCCTCAGGATTCTGATCGCGCCCCAAGCCCTTTGCCCCAAGCCTACTATACTATTGTTCTACAAATAAATACGTTATTGTCCCTTTTTGTCTCTCAGGAGCTGCCATATCTTCATTAAACCATGTTTTTTCGGCTGCTTGTTTCGCATACGCCAAAATATTTAAATCAGTAATTCCGGGATTTCGACGCGGATTAGCACTTAAAACTTGGCCATCACGCCCAACAACGATATCAACGATTACCTCCCCCCCACCTTCGGCCAGATAGATAGGGATTGGGAGCCTTGCATGAAAACGGTTTTCCAAAAAATAGTGAATATTTGATTTCCCCTTGAAATTCGATTGCTTTACTTCTTCCCGGGTTTTTCCTTCCGTATTGTCCACTGGCATAGGGATATCCCCGATTTTTGGTATTTCCTGTGACAAAGTTTTATTCACATCGCTTACCAATTTTTTGGCTGCTGCAATCTCTTTATTGTAATCGTTATCAAAAAAAAGGTCATTTGAACGCGTCTTTGTTGTTGCAGCATCGTTGACTGCACGGTTCGATGCCAATTGTCCGTTGGCTGGCGATGATTGCAGAGGCTGAGAGTTGGTGAGTGCTTGCTGCCCCTTCTCTTTTTCCGGTTCGGGAAGTTTTATTTCAGGGGATGCAAGATCAACAACAATTGCCTCTTCAGGGGTCAGTTTAGCACTTTCGAGGCCAGAGGTGATCAGCACGAGCAACACGATAATATGAAAAGTCAGGGTGGCAATCACCCCATAAATATTCTGCCTGTATATTTCGTTGACCTTTCCCATTTGTTGTGGGCAAAAATAAACATTTTAAAGGTCTTTAAAAAGTATAATCACGATAGACCCCGCCACCATTATCGCTGTGCCAATCAGCTTTTTGCGAATATCCTGTTCATTAAAAAGCCGGTGTCCAAGCAGCACACTGACAATTGTCGAGAGTTGAAACAGTGACAATGCATAGCCAACCGGCATATGGTCAAAACTATAATTGGTGGTCATTTGCATCGTCCCAACACAAATCACAAGAAAAGCATATTTATTTAAACATGGTTTGTTGACTTTCGCCAATTCCACTTTCAAATCGAGCCGATTAATAAAAAGGAGCAGGAACGAAAAAACGGCACCAAACCAACACCAACTTATAAAAGCTACCAAAGTCGAGGAGTCAAGGATGACTTTCTTAATAAATACCGCCTCAATGGCTGTCAGGACCATCGCGGCGATCCGATACTGTATCTCCTTTTTCTTCAGCAACACCCATGAAAATCTCTCTTTGGTTGTATCCAATACAAAATAGCTTCCATAAATAATCAGCACAATCCCAAGAAGACCAACAAGATTTGGGATTTCACCAAGTAAAAATATGGCCATAACGACACCGACCACCGATTTATAGGAATTTATGGGGCCGAGAACCGAAAGGTCGCCTGTATGAAGTGCCTTTACCAGGAAACCGTTTCCCAGTGCTCCCGCAATTCCTCCAAGGAGCGAATAAAACCAGAACTGCGCTGGTAAATCCAGCCAACCCACGCGAAAAGCAATATAAAAGCAAAAGAACGACAAAATTAAATAAGTCAGAAAATTGACAAGTAAGGGGTGGTTATTGTTTGAAGTCAATTGTTTTTGAAAAACATTCCCAAAAGGGTTTGAAATGATCCTTAGAAATACAGCAAAAGTCGTGAATAAAGTTTCAAGCATGGTTTACTCATTTAACCGACACCGTTTTACCTGCCGCACCACCTTTAGGAAGCCGGATCAAAATTGAGGTCAGTTTTTCTGCCGGATCAAAACTGATTTCACCACCAGTTTTAAAGGTCGTTTTCCCGGTTAGGGTAAGTTTGATTTCTGATTGCAATTGTGTAGGATCCGAAATACAAAGGGTCTCCTTTCCCGAATGGGAATCCAATAAAACAATGCAAGGTTTATCTGCTGTAATTGTGCATATTGGTGAAATTTGGCAGGACCCACTTTTGTAAAAGACGATCCCCGTAAGGTTTTTATCTTTTGATTTTACAGCCTGAACATTTTCTGTATTTTCGATGATCTGGAGCTGGCTTCCCCTTTTCTCAATATTTCCAACCGAAGCTTTGGGGAATACGACATATGCATAGGTGGCATCTTTGGGTTTGCTCCCATGATCAGTCCACAATTGGAAAATATTCGTTGTAAGCACTTTATCCGACATAGGTTCAACCACTCGGTTCCAGGCCCCTGTCCGTTCACAGTTTTCAAGGTTTAAATTGGCACTTCCGGGAAAGTAATACCCCCAATTATCGTGTATAACCCAATCCACCTTTTCCAAATTTCGGTTTCCATTTTGTAGCACCGTTTTTTTCCCGTTTTGTGATACGGTAACATCTCCTTTTAAAAGGCTTTGGTTAATTGATGTTGTGACCACTTTGTCCTGATCGGTGTTGATACCGGAACCCAGACAAACGATCGCATCATCGAAATAGAACCACGATTTGAAGGCGGTGATCCCTTCACGCGCATATTGCATGGCTGCCAGCCCATTTCTACCATTGCTTACCCCTCCTACAAAATCTGTTTTTATCCGGTAACCTGCGGCAGTCAGGACGGGAAGCACACGTTCATCCTGATAAGTGGTGATCCCAGGGATCTTTTTCCAATCCCAGAATGGGAAAATATCAAGGTATTCGTCACCCGATTGATAGAAAAAAGTTGCACCATCGCCCATGTAATAGCCCTGTATATTCTCGCTGTTGCACGATTCTGCCCCGGCCACCCGGTTCGAAGCCATTTTTACTGAAGTGTAGAAATCCTTGCGTCGATGAATGGTCATGTCGGACCGGTTAAAATGGATATTCCCTTCAAAATCGTCCATTGCTGACCAGTACTGAGCTTTAAATCCGGGATCAGCCAACGCAAATGTCTGATAAATAGTTGAAAGTGAACCGGCTTTGCCTATTTGGGCATTGGGGAACAATTGTCTGCCACACGCACTTATGTCAAATTTGTTTTTATAGGTTACCCATTTTAGCCCTTCCAACAGGTAATTGCGCAGGATTGCCAATTTTTCAGGTGAAAATGCATAAGGAGTTCCGCCAAAAACAATCGCAAGTTCTGTCATATCACCGGCATAAGCCAACCCATAATTTCCAAACTGCTGCTGGGGTCCATGCTGATGAAACGAAAAATCGGGTTGAATCCCTTCATTTGTCGTAACAACAATTTCTTCAGTGATTGCCTGGACTGCCAATTCAATTTGCTTGGAATCATTGGTAAGCAGGCTACGGTAAATCACATTTTCGGCCAGCCACACTTTGTTTTGTCCTGTCCTGCTAATTTTGGACCTCTCCATGATTTTCAGCCCATCGGCCATCTCCTTGACGGAAAGTTCATCTCTAAGCAAAACAAGGATCTGTCCCAACATTTTTGGCACACCTATTTCGGGATACCACCAGTTTGGGTTGATGAAATCGTTTTTTAGCCAATAGTCCAACACACCGAAAAGGGGAATTTTCAGTTTTGGGCTTTGAAAGTAAATATTTTGTTTTGATTTCCAAGCAATTGACATTGAAAGCAACCTGCTCAGGTGCTCGCTCAATTTCCATCCGCCCCGAGTCCGGTCACTATAGTCAAGATCCGAAAAGCTTCCATCCGGTTTCAGAAGGGAAAGGATCTTGCTGATTTGTTCTTCGGTTGGCTGATTTTTTAAAATATTGGATTTAAAGTTGTTGCGCAATTGTTCTATTCCAGAATCGGGTTGCAAAGGAGGTGAAGCGCCCAAATTTGCAAAATTGACCAGGATGAAAAGGATGATAATGGTTAGTTGTTTTTTCATAGTTTAATTGTTGCTTTTTATTAATTTACTGATAACAGGATAGAGTTTTTCCGACATCCGCAAAAAACCAAGGTCGGTCAGATGGACCCCATCGACAGTGCCTTCCCCATCCGTACCGATCAATTGATCTGCTTTTTGATAAAAGATCTTTCGGTCACCGGTACTTTTTTGATCGTTAAAGATCTTTATTAAAGTTGAATTCTTTTCCTGAAGCAAGGCATAGATCGACTGGTCGAAATTCCTGTGCGGGAAAAGGATCGTTTCCACAAGCAGGATTGGAACATCAGGCCGTTTTGTACGGATTATTTTCAGGAAATCGGCATATTTTTCGTTCATCTGTTTGACAGAAACATTTGGTAAGCAGTCGATTACAAAACACGATGCATCAATTCCGGCCATGGCTTCTGCGATCTCCAAATCGAGCTGCCCATTTCCGCTGAAGCCAAGATTGACAATTTGCCTGTCCAACATTCTCGACAACTGATTTGGATACGACATTCCAGCTCGTGAAGCACAACCCCCCTGGGTGATGCTGGTGCCATAAAATACAACCGGTTTTTCTTTCCGGGGCGAATTGAGGATTGGATTGTCGATTGTAGCAGTTGGGATTACACCAATTTCGAGATTGACCAGCCCATCATAAAGGGGCAGATATAGCATATATTCCGAGTCTTTGCCTAACATATGATCGATAATAATGGCAGTTGTTTTTTTACCGGCAGGACGGCCCGAATTGACAAACTGCCACTTGCCATTTTTCAAACAATAGAGATCCAACCCTTTAATGCCGGTCGGTGTAAAATGGTTCATTGTCACATCTCCTGTCACTTCCCAACGTGCAGCAATCACTGAGGAATTGGTCCTGAACCTGATGGCCAATCCGCTGCAGTTTTTTGACAATGACCAAACCGGGGGACGGGTTTTGCCGTTCAGATTGGCAGGCAAACGGTCGTACAAATTTTCGGTATCGGTAAACCCCTTGTTGATGATTTCAAAATTTGAGGCATTGATATACTTCAGGCTGTCGGGAGAAATTGCCTGACCTTGAATTGTTATTGCCAATGATATGATCATCAAGATAAATAGCTTCTTCATCGTAATAGTATATATTTTATGACTTGGTAAACAATGTATTCCCTCCAGCTTTAGCTGGGGGACCAGAAAATTAAATTCAGGAAATCTTATTTATCTTATTTCCTCACCATTATTTTAATTGTTTGGGAAGTGTCCATATCGTTGATATTTAGGAGATAAACACCGCTACTAAGGTTTGGCAATCCGATTATATTGAGGTTTCCTGAACTTAATTTTTTAGTGAGCACCACCTTTCCTAAACCATTGTACAATGTGGCCATGGCCTTGCCGCTTACCTCACCGATCACCCTGATTTCTACATTGCTCACTGCATAGGCAGATAGTTTTCCGGGAAATGCATGGCCTTCAAGTCCGCTGACAATATCTGAAGTATGCAGGAAGAACCGGTCAGCAACCGAAGTATTTGCAGCAACCGATGTTTTATAAGTTCCTGTGGAAAGATCAGTGAATGTGTTACTTAGCTTATCTTCAAGGATAACTTTGCAGTTGGGGTCAAGTTGGGCGGTTTCGACAGAGAAGACGATTTCGCCACCGGCTTTTGAATCTAGTCCTATTGGGACAACCAAGCTGTTGTATTGATTGGTTGGCAGGCACTGAAGCTGGAACTTGATCCCATTGTCTTCGACCAATTTTGTATATAATGTTATCGGATTATCAGACTTGAAAAGCCCGGCATCGTAACCCACATCCAGACCACGCGAGGTGCCTTCGATAAATTTAATGGTCGTTGAAACAGTCTGATTTTTGTTAGAAGCGATTAACCTCATTGTAGGATTGGCCGTTGAAGCCGTTTTTAAAGATATGGAATCCTGATGGACTTGCATATCAGGATTAAAGTTAACTGAACTTGTTGCAGCGGCTTTGATAAAAAATCCCTGTCCAACAGATGCGTAAATCTTTGAATCTGAATAGTTTATTGCTTTATACTCAGTAAATGGTTGGGTATTTTCGTCCCAGATGTATATACAGGCATTGTTTGGATCGAACTCTGCAAGGTTTAATCCCATGAAATTATTAGATTCCCCTGCGGTACCATTGATACTAATCGCCGAAGTAAATGGGTTGCCAATACAATTCCATCCGGCAATTACTGGAACATCGGTAGTACCCGATTTCAAAGTACCTTTAAAGCTTAATATTGTGGGTGGAGGAGAAGCACCGGCATCAGGTACTGTTCGAACCAGATAGCTTTTTCCTACTGTCAGATTTCCAAGGGTTGAAATAGTAAAATAACCATTCCAATTATCGGTTCCGTAATCTGTCATCCCTAAATTCGTTGAATTTGACAATAAAAATGGGATGTCCTTATTTGTTTTTAAAAATAAACTAAGAGATTCGATGGCAGGTGGTGATATGATATGCCATTGTGAATGAGTCATATAGCGGTTTACTGTTGCTGGGCCGGTCACACTTCCCAAAATCTTTAAAGAACCTGTTCCAACTGATGTCGATTCGAGTACCAGGCATGTTGAGTCCTTATTATTATTGATAAGGCTTTCATTTACCGAAATCGAACCTGTAGTGCCAATTGTAAGTTTTGCCCCAGATGCAATTGTAAGATTGTCACAGGCATCAGAACCAGAAATTAAGGGATAAGTCGTAAGATCAACCGGTATCGTAACATTTGAATAGTAAGAGGGGACACTTGTGGGATTCCAATTCGCAGCATTTTCCCAATTCGCATCCTGACCCAATCCACCATTACTTGCCCAAATTGACTCAGGTGAGATTACGGTAACTGTATAATCTTCAACTTCGCCATAGAAGTTAGTTTTACACGGATCTGGAGATTCAGTGTCCTGACAGGCCACCCTCATTCTTGTTGGGCCAGTCCTTGCATTTAATGGCACAGTTATCTTTAGTAGGCCCGATAATGACGATGCCCCATCTGTGACCCCCAATGCCGTTCCAAGGTTATAGTATTCGCCTGCATCCTCAAAACTATTGTTGTGGTTCCAGTCGATCCAAACATATCCGGCAGCAGTATAAGGACCTCCGGTGTTCAGGTTGACTGTAATTGGGTAAGATGAACCTTTGCTAATGCTTGTGGTTATTCGCGTATAATCATTGTAACCGTATGATTTAGTCAGGGTAACATTATCTATTGTTTTGAACAGTACTCTTGTGATCCCTGTTTGGTCATAAGTATTGCCAGTTGACACACAAAATCCATTCGTTTTACAATTTCCTATCAAAGCTGGGGTTTTATAGCAATAGGTTGAACTTCTTTCATATACGGAGAAATAAAAAGTGGAATTCAAAGGAAGATTTGAAACGGTAACCGATGTCCCAACACCATCAAAAACCACAAAATTACCTGACCCTATTTGATTTCCACTGCCAAAACTAACGTTCCCAGTATAGGGAGTTCCATCAAGAGGGTTGGTTGGATCACTAGTTGAAGCCCTGGCCACAACGAGGACGGAACTTCCGTTCCCCCTTCTCCATTTAACTGTCATTGAAGTTTCGGTTGTTGATGTAATTTTAATGTTCGATGCCTGATTCGTGGGAGGGATGCAGTCATTCACATTGTAAGTAAAACTGACAGTTTTATCCGTATTATTCTCTGTAATTCCCATGATTGGTATTTTTGTACTTGCCCCGGCCCACGAATTTGAATGGGGATTGGTGGCATCGGTAAATGATGTTTTAGTTGAAATAATTGGAAAAGGACAGGAAGATGTATTCATGTTGCTATATTCACTTAATGAAACACCACTTCCATTGGTCGAGTTGGCCGGCATAATATACATACCCTGATGGCTTCCGGCATTAATATCATTTGGTTTCTCGTGAGCTGCGATGTAAGTACTATCCACATGATAAACCAACATTCCATGTCCGGGTAGTGAAGCATCAAAACCTACTTGTTGCCTGTTTTCAAACAAAAAGTACTCGTGAGGTGTTGTCGTGTTCATTCGGTAAAAACTACCCATTGGTTGTACGGAAGAATTCTGAATCGTTATGGGAGAAATTAGAGTTGTAAGGTTGGTTGCCGTAGCCCATTTATAGACATCGCATTTATTATAGGCACTGGGTTGCGCAGGGGTTATGCCTGCATTGTTCCACATACCGGTGGCCATTAAATCCCATTGTCCGGTCCCATTGTATAGACCATCAGTGCCACCATTGGAATCATAAAAATCGTAGGATCCCAGCATATGTCCAAATTCGTGGCAGATCACCCCAATATTAGTAATATACGAGTCCACATGACCGGACAACTCCGGAGAACAGGAATAATATTTGACTGTTGGGCCATCAGTTGTCGCCACAGAAATATTATTGGAATGGGCCCAAATACAATCGGTACTTCCGCCACCTTCCTCACCATACCCGGCATAAATTACATATACCCCACCTACTTCTTTAGGAGTCACAGCACTATTTGTGACAAAATCATTAAAATTAACTGGTGTAAGGATGGCATCGGAATCGGCTTTTTGGATCGCTTGTGTAATCAACTCCCCGCAGAGTGCATCATTATTGGAACCATAATAAGCAAAATTGTTTTTTGCCTCATAGGGTCCAGCTACTGTAACGTCCAACTTTAATTTGCCATATGATGCCTCTTTATAGAAATCATAGACACTTCCCACAGCACTATTATCAGAATAACCAACCTGGTTGAACAAATTCTCAAACTGTACTTTGGTTTTTGTAAATGCTTTATCCTTAAATCCAATCAGAATGCAAAGTAACTTACCTGATTGTGTAATGGCTGGAAAAGACTTCAGAACATTGCCACTTTTTTTGGTAATTTCCCCAATCTGTCTGGAAATTCCAACCTGGCTCTTACTGTACATGAGATGTTTAGCCACATTTAATAAAAATGACTGGTCGTCATTGCTACGTTGGGCCGCATTTCTGGCCATTTTTCCCGATGGAACCATATCCCCTTGGCCATCCAGGATGGCATATTCATAAGCCCCCTGGGCATTAAAAAGCAACGAATAACCATCTTCGGTTTCGGCCCAATGGACCCGCTCGTCACCCTTCAGGTAAATGTTGATTTTTGAACCGTCTGGTTGTACAAAACTGATCAATCCCGGATAGGCAGGGGAAGCCGATGAATTTAGACAACTAACTATTGTTAAGATAATTAGAAGAAATGTTGTATTTTTGTAGTTCATTTAAATTATCCTTCAATTAAATACTTTGCGCCAATAACACCTACAAATATAAAATTCATTTTCGCATTTGATCAAATCAGGCTCAACAATTCATAAACAACAGGAAAATCTGAAGAATAAATTTAACTCAGGAACATGATCTTAATTTTCAGTGTCATTCCTTTATCGTTGATATTCAGCATATAAATACCTTTTAAAAGGTTAGGAAGACCCATGAGATTAAGGGTACTGTTTTAATTTTTCTTGTTGGCACAACTAGTCCCAAAATTATCTGTGTTTTAGCCCTGAGTGAAAAGGACGAGTTCCTATTTTAACTGGTTAAAGAACTCCATATATAGAAGTAGGTTCTTTTCCTTCATAAAGATGGGAAGGTTTTCGTTGCTGATGATGAAACTCCTAAAGGTGTTCCCTTTGGTAAGTGCAGACAGCGATGGATCGGAACTTGCTTTCTGGAAATAGGCAGTAGCTGCCCTTAACTCATTTAATCCACTCACAATCAGAATATTCCTATTGTTGTCAAGAGATTCGGTACTGACTTTAATGGATGGGGATCCAAAATTTGTCTGGTTGAATTTTTCATAGGCCTTCACCAGGGCGTCAGAATCGGAGCTCTTTTTCATAAAGATCAATGCGTAATTATAGTCTTTGCCCGGCTTTGACAAATAGGGACCCTTGTATTCAGCTTTTTGAGTTTCAATGGCCTTTGGTGAAATTTGTTTGGCAGTATCCTGATTTGCAATAGGTTGTTCGATTAGAACAAACTTACCTTTTTCAACGGGTTCTTCCTTTTTCCGAACATTTGTAAGCAACACCTCGGGACTTGGCAATTCATCGACCGGTACATTGGCACCGATATAAGCACTGTAATTTTTGGTGAAAAATTGTAGATAGTCAAGATAACCCTTTTCAGCAATGATAACCCTGTAATTCGTTGAGGATGTAACAAAGTTCACATATTCAATCCCTTTCAATGCCTGGAAAACATTTCGTTTACGGATAAGCGACCTGTAATAAATCAGGCTTTCCTCCTTGTTGGGAAGGCTCCGTACCACAACAAACTGTGTTTTAGAGTCCAAGCTGACCGGTTCGATATCAAAATCAGTCGAAGTATAATAATCGAGGTTGTAATTTGCAAGGTCATAAATCAGCCGGTTGACATCAACTTTGGCTTCTTTTGAGAAAGCAATGACATAGTAATGGAACATATCCTCCTCAACGGAGTATTTTCCTTTCAAATCACTACTATTTTGGTTTTTTGCGTTCAGCTCCTTGTTGACAATTTCTTCCTTTATGTAACCTTTTGCAAGAAGTTGCTGATAATCGTTAAGCGAATTTGTAGTGATCAGGTCCTTGATTTTGACTGCAATAGCTTTTAAAGGGGAAGAGTTGCTTGTTTTGATGTACTGATCGAGCGCATTGGCAAAGACCGTCCTTTCCTGACTTGAGCCATTCGAAACAACTTCTATAAATTTAACTTTTGGAAGAAGGTTGCTGTCGGGCTTCATGGCAAGGGTGGCAGTCGCTTCGGCAGCTGCTTTTGAATAATCGAATGCTTCGAAGTATTGCAATACACTTTCGTATCTTTTCCCAATAAGTACCTTTTGTTCTGCAAGTTCTGTAAAATACTTAGGATTAATAAGGTATTTTGCATATTTTGATTCAGGGTATCCGGATATTATTTTTGATTTGTATTCATCACTCCTTACAACATTGCTGTTTTCTTTGAACAATTGGTAAAGCTCAAAAAACGCTGGAAGTTCGTAGATACTTCCAGGGAATCTTGTATTTAATGTTTCAAACATTTCGGTAGAACGCCTGAAATCATTGAATTCCGTTCTATAAATCCGCCCGGCATTGAACAAGGCACTTTTAATCAGTTCGTTAGAAACTTTCCTTAGCGAATCGGTAAGCGGGATGTCCTGCAGATAGAATGCAACAGATTTTGGATCACTGGCTTTTCTTTTGTTTTCAACAGGAACCACTTTCTTTTCTTTTTCAGTGCCAGCCATTTGCGTTGTATCTTCTTCGCTTACTGCAAGTTTATTCTTACGCCTCCAATTGTCTTCCAGTTTTCTCTTTCCCCAAATCCTTTGGAATTCGGATTTTCCAATACCAATTGTCAGGACATTGTAAAAATACCAGAGATTTTGATCGTTTGCTGCACTTATTTGTGGCCGGAATTGTTGGGACCGGAAATAATTTCTGTCAGTTGCCTGTGCATTCTCTTCTTTTGCCTTTTTTGCCTCTTCCTTCTGCAATTTGACTATAATTCCGTTGATCACATTGTTGCGGTCTTGCTCCGTCATCAACGCCAATCTTTGTAAACTATCTTCTCGGGATACAACTTCCAGATTTTCAGCTAAATTTTTCAAACCTGCAGCACGGGCCATAATTTCGACATACCCGGGATAATTATCATCAATTACAGCAACAGCACTATCATAATAGCATGAAGCCTGCTTGTATTCATTGTCCTCGAAAAGCATCCTAGCCAGATTCAGGGAGGATAGAGCCCGTTGCTTGGGGTTTAGAGAACTGTACAACACCGATTTTTTCAAATCAGCGATTGCATCCTTTTTCCGGCCAGCCCTGAACGCTATTTCGCCTTTTGCAAAATAGATCCTGTCGCGATAATCGGCGTTCATAATATTGTCAAGTAGTTTCTGAAGCTCCTGTCCAATCACTTTGCTGTCACCTCCCCCAATTTCGATCCTCGATAATTTCGCATTGAATGACATTTGATAGGGGGGGTGCATTTTGAGAACTTTTAAATATTGGGCCGAAGCATCCTCCAATTTGTTGTTCAATACCAGCAACTGCGCCAGTAAATAATTTACCCTAAGCTTTTCCTTTCGTGGAATAGGTGAGGTTAAGGCAGCCCGAAGGTGCTTGATCGTTTCATCGAACTGATTGTCCTTCATATAATACTGCGCCTGAGCAAGGCTCAAATCTTTCTTTAGCCTCTTGGGCAAGCCCCCGTCACGTTCAAGAGAACTGAAAATTTCGAGTGCCAGTTTTTTGTCACCTGTTTCAACATAGCACCTGGCCATCCAGAGATAGGCATCGTATCGGATTGAATTATTCGGAAATTTTCGGATAACAAAATTAAAGTTCTCGATTGCACGGTGGTAATCATGGGTGTAATAGTTGGCTTTACCCATCATCAGATAACTATCGTCAACCCATTTATTGTATTCCCCTTTTGAAGCGAATTTTTTATACCGCTCCGTATCTTTTGATTTTCGCGGTGGCCCTTTTGTGATTGAGTGAAGCGAAATAAGTTTAAAACACTTGGTTATTGCCTGATCCATTTCAGATGTTGCCGCCTTTGCAGCTTCAGGTAAAGTGCCTTTGTCAATGGGAAGCGGACGGGTGAAGTCCTCTGGTATGGATTGGTCAATACGCTGTATACCAGCCTTAAAACTCTCTTTAGCATTAAAGAAAACATTGTAACGGGCATTCACATCGTGATAAGTCCGTGATATCAGCGTATTTTTTTTTGTCGAGCAACCCCAAAGGATTCCGGTCAACCATAAAAAAACCAGTATATTTCTTCCTGCCTGTTTCAAGAGAATTAATTTATCGAAACTACTTGTCGTAACCTGTTGAACAATTCCGGTAAAGATACTAAGAGAAATGAATCAACGAAATAAAATATGAACAATGAAATTGATCAAGATTTTGTCCGGATTTTATCTTTTTTTTACCCGGACCCGTTCTGTTGGCTTTAAGTTCAAATTCCTAAATTCCAATTGCTGAATAACATTGTCGGCCAAATTTTTAAAACACAATCCCATTGGACTTTCCTGATCCAAAGCAGCCGGAATGCCACTGTCGCCCCCTTCACGGATCCCCATGACAATTGGAACCTGACCCAGCAATGGGATGCCCAATTTCTCAGCAAGGTTCTTACCACCCTCCTTCCCGAAGATATAATATTTATTTCCAGGAAGCTCTTCGGGGGTAAACCAGGCCATATTTTCGACAATTCCCAGTATCGGAACATCAACAGCCTTACTCTTGAACATTGAAACCCCTTTTATCACGGCCGCTAGTGCAACATCCTGGGGAGTGGTGACGATTACACTTCCGGTAACGGGTAATGTTTGCACGATAGTTAGGTGGATATCACTTGTTCCGGGAGGTAGGTCGATCAAAATATAATCGAGTTCGCCCCATAACCCTTCAACAATCAGTTGTTTAAGTGCATTTGATGCGATCGGTCCCCGCCAGATCAGGGCATCATCCTGTTTTACAAAGAAACCAATTGAGAGTATTTTTACGCCATATTTTTCAATCGGAACAATCATGTCACGTCCCTCAATCTTTTCAAAATAAGGGTGCGCACCCTCTTCACCAAACATTTTTGGGATTGTTGGGCCAAAAATGTCTGCATCGATCAGACCAACCTTCGCACCCCTATTTGCCAGTGCCACAGCAAGGTTCGCGGTAATTGTTGATTTTCCGACCCCTCCTTTTCCTGACGCAACAGCAATGATATTTTTTACGCCAGGCAAGACAGGGGCTTTCATCCTGTGGATACCCTTGGGTGTTATCGTAATGTCGTATTCTTTGCCCAATTCCTTTTCGATCTCGTTCGCGCAAGCTTCTGAAACAGCCTGAATATTTGGGTCATTGTCTTTCTGAAAAACAAGGGTAAAGCTGATCCTGCTGCCGGCGATCCTTATCTCCTGTACCATTTCAAGGTCAACAACACTCTCTTTCGACTCAGGGAAAATTACGTTCCTGAGAATATCTGTTATGTTTTTTGGTATAACTGCCATTGTATAATTAAGAATTAAGAAATTAAGAATTAAGAATTTTGGGCATCCAATTCTTTAAAGGGATCCCAGAATATCCGGTTAAAATCGGCCACACAATCATTTTCAACTTTAATGCCTTCATTTTCAAGTAATTCCTGCATTATATCAGGAGACCCGAAATGGATTTTACCGGTTAAAAGGCCGTTCCTGTTGACCACCCGGTGTGCCGGTACATAAACCTCCTGATGGTGCGAAAGGTTCATTGCCCATCCAACCATTCGCGAAGAACCAGCCATTCCGAGGTATCGGGCTATTGCGCCATAGCTGGTTACCCGACCTGCCGGGATTTGCCTTACCAGCTCATAAACCTGTTGGTAAAAATCAGCCAAAATTAATTTTTTGTTTCGACACTGTCACGGTTGACCTGGTTCCGTCCATAACTCCGGTAATCATCAAATTCCAGGTCAACTTCAGGTTCGATCAATGAAACATGATGTGGGACATACCGAAGATACTTGATGGTTTTTCCACGTTCGAGCCATTGTTGTTCGTAAGCTGTCCTGATGCTCAAAATTTCGTCGGACAACCCTGAAGAGTACAAGTCATCAGTATTTACTAGAGTACTGAACCTGTTTACCTCAATGGTTGCAACTGTATATTGATAAAGAAAGTTGCTGTCTGTTTTTAGGTGGATAATCCCATTGTCATTCAGTATCTGGCTGTAAGACGATAAAAATCTGGTTGAAGTGAGCCTTTTTTTCGTTTTCTTCATTTGTGGATCGGGGAAAGTAATCCAGATCTCTGCTACTTCATTGTGGGCAAAAAAGTAGGACAACAATTCTATATTGGTCCTGACAAAAGCACAATTCGTTAATTGGTCCCGCACCGATTCTTTTGCACCTGACCACATGCGTGAACCTTTAATATCAATTCCGATAAAATTCTTATCGGGAAACAACCGGGCCAGGCCAACAGTGTATTCCCCTTTCCCACAACCCAATTCCAGGACAACAGGATTGTCATTTTTAAAAAAGAGCTTGTTCCAATTCCCTTTCAAGGAAAATCCTTCATTTATTAAAGATCTGTATGACAATTGAATAACATGTCCAAAAGTATTCAAGTCCGCAAACTTTGCCAGTTTGTTCTTGCTCATTTAAAGTGCCTTTTCGAGTGAAATACCAAAATCGTGGATCCCTTTCAGGATTCCGGTCTGTGTCCGCATTCCCTGCCTGACAGTAATTGTATATTTTCCGGTTTCAGGAAAAAAAACGGTTTGTTTATAAGGATATTTCTGGTCATAGATATCCCCCAATCCACTTCCCAGCCATTCGCCTGATGGTTTGGCCAATGTCAATTCCAGAGTGTCAGTCAACGATTTGCCGGAAGGCTGGGTGATCGTAACAAAAATCCACAAATTGCTGAATGGATATAGACCCTCATTCCTGACATTTACGGATAGGTCATAAACTTTTTTGGTATCGGGGATATTCATTTCAAAAACCAGCAAAGAGTCCTGGTGCCACTCCGAGTGTTTTAACGACTGATAATCTTCAACGACAATTTTCTGGTTACAAGAACAGATAAAGGCTCCCAACAAACACAATATCATTGCGGGAAGCAGATGATCAATCCACTCGGTCACCCTGATTATCAAGAGTTTCATTGTCTGAATTTGGTTTCCTTGTTAAAATTGGTTTTCTCCTTTTTTTCCGTCGGTTTTTGGTCGATTGGTCGAACCGGTCAATGCTCTCCTGTCCGACGGAATCATGGTAAGTATGCGCTTCCACATCGACAACGGGTGCGTTTTCATTGGTCAATTGGGCAATTTTCTTGCCGCTCTTGTTGAGCTTCTGGATTTCCTTCACCTTATCGACCGATACAGCCATCATCCCACCGGGTTGGTTATTCTCCCTGACATACCAGTAAAGCCCTTTAAAGATATCGGCCTTCAGGTAATTGTAGTTCCCCTTTTCAGTTTCGATCGGGATGTTAGTCGGTGGGAAGTTTTTCTGGGCATCAATGTAACAATCAAGCTCATAATTTAAGCAGCACTTTAACTTACCACACTGTCCTGCAAGCTTTTGCGGATTCAGGGATATTTCCTGGTAACGGGCTGCATTGGTTGTAACCGATACAAAGTTGGAGATCCATGAGCTACAGCAAAGTTCCCTCCCGCAAGGGCCGATCCCACCGATCCGGGCAGCTTCCTGTCGTGCCCCAATCTGCCTCATCTCTATCCTGATACGAAAAGTATCGGCATATAACTTAATGAGCTGACGGAAGTCAACGCGTTCATCTGCAATATAATAAAAAATAGCTTTTGTTTTATCGCCCTGAAATTCCACATCTCCGATCTTCATGTTCAATTTCAGGTCCTCGGCTATTTTTCGTGCTTTAAGCATGGTGGGATGCTCGAGGTTAATCGATTCTTCCCATTTCTGAATGTCAACCGATTTGGCTGTCCTGTATATTTTTCGAAGTTCACCATCAATCATTGTTGCTTTGTGCCGCTTCATTTGTTTTAACACAAGGTCGCCCACCAGAGAGACCATACCGATATCGTGCCCCGGACTTGCCTCCACAGCAACCATGTCACCTGGTTTGAGAACTAGACTATTGACATTGCGGTAATAATCCTTGCGCGTATTTTTAAACCGCACCTCCACAATATCCTCTGTATTGATCGTACTTTTTACATCGTACAGCCAGTCATAGACGTTTAGTTTTGCACAACTTCCCACCCGATCGCTCGTCGGACAGCCGCGTGCAGTTTTATCTTGAGTATTCATAGTGTTGATAGTTATATATTTATATAGTTGGCAAACTAAAATATTGCCGACTTCGAAAAACTTGAATTTTACAAAAATAGTGATTCTATTTGGCTCTGTGACGAATTGAACAACCAAATCACTTTTTTTACCCTTTATAGCCTGATCAGCTTCGATACTTTAAAACCCAAATCGGTAAAAATAAGCTTGGCATTGCCATTCATGGAAACGTCGGTGTATGCTTGTTCAAAATCACGAAATAACGAAATCACGTTCCGCTCGTTGATAAATGGGGAGAATTTCACCGAAAATTCATTCTCATGGTCGTCCATATAGACAAGTTCAGGCTCTTTGAGGTTGAAAATAAAATTTTCGCGCAGGAATTCGCCACAGTATTTGAGGAAACCCATTTGCCTCACCCTACCAATTGTCGCAATTTCCTCAGACCAGGAAAGGATCTCGGTCAATTTTCGGCCATAACCGTTCCTCATCATCAAAGCGAACTGATTGAAATTGAATTTTCTGACCTCATCATTCCGGATCATTTCAAGTGCCAGAAAATAATTGCCCCTTGCCAATCGTGCAATCGTGCCATAGTTTACGCTCCCAGTGTCCGGGAGGTCGAAAAGTGCCTGTTGCATATCTTCATCTGCAATCTTGGGAACCCTTATAAACTGGCAACGCGACCGGATGGTACTCAACAATTTATTTTCAGCCTCTGAAACGAGGATAAAAATCGTCTTTTCGGGTGGTTCCTCCAGAATTTTCAGAATTTTATTGGCACAGGTAATGTTCATCAGCTCGGGCAGCCATACAATCGAAACCTTGTATTCGGCTTCATACGATTTCTGGTTCAGCTTACGGATCAGGTCGCGGGCTTCATCGACATAAATTGCACCTTGCTTATTTTCATCAGCAATCAACTGCATCCATTTCTCATACTGGGGATATGGATTTTCGAGGTAGTAAGGCCTCCATTTCGACATGTAATCGCTGCTTGTGGGCTTATCAATCGAACCGGTTTTAATGACAGGGATTGTGAAGTGAAGGTCGGGATGGATCAGCTTTGCGTATTTACGGCATGAACTGCAAACCCCACAGGAATCGTCGTTTTGTTTGTTGGGGCAGTTGATGTACTGGGCAAAAGCGAGCGCAAGGGCCAATTTCCCATTTCCCGGTGGGCCGACGAGAAGTTGGGCATGGGGTATGCGGTCTTCTGCAAACGACTGGATCAGCCGCTGTTTGATTGTATGTTGTCCGATTACGTCCTGAAATTGCATCCGGTAGTTATTGATGTTGAAAATTGATTATTGATACGCCATAAGCAGACACTTCGACTCCGCTCAGTGTCCGGTTGAA
This sequence comes from uncultured Bacteroidia bacterium, assembly GCA_903927965.1. Taxonomy (GTDB): domain Bacteria; phylum Bacteroidota; class Bacteroidia; order Bacteroidales; family Prolixibacteraceae; genus JAAFHB01. The sequence continues at coordinate 35,514 of CAIYPA010000073.1, forward strand.
AATTGATTGTTGATCTGATCTTCAATGAGCCTCCAAAAGTAGGAAAATTGTGGATAAGGCCGAACTTTGTTAAGAAAGGATTAAATAGGGACAAAAAATTCCATTGGGATGATTCATTAGATGCTTTTTATCTATCTTTGAAGAACAAATCCCGCATGTGCGGCATTAAATTTCAGGAAAAATGCAAACAATTGAAAATTATGACTTTTCGGGCAAAAAAGCCCTGATCCGCGTTGACTTCAATGTTCCGCTTGACGAACAATTCAAAATTACTGACGATACACGAATGACGGCTGCCCTTCCCACCATCAAACAGGTGATCGAGAATGGGGGTGCTGCCATCATCATGTCGCACCTTGGCCGTCCAAAAAAAGGACCCGAAGATAAGTTTTCGATGAGGCATCTTGTCCCTCATTTATCTGAATTGCTTGGCGGGATCGAAGTGAAAATGGCCCCCGATTGTGTTGGTGAAGCAACAAAGAAAATGGCTGATGAATTGAAAGCCGGTGAAGTCCTTGTGCTCGAAAACCTCCGCTTTCACCCCGAAGAAGAGGGTGGCAATGTCGAATTTGCAAAACAACTTTCCGCTAATGGCGATTGCTGGATCAATGACGCATTTGGTACTGCCCACCGTGCACATGCTTCCACAGCTGTTATGGCCCAATTTTTCCCCAATGACAAAATGTTTGGTTATCTTGTTGACAGTGAGGTTAAAAGCCTTGACAAGGTGTTAAAAGCCCCAAAACGTCCATTTACTGCAATCATGGGTGGTTCTAAAGTTTCCTCTAAGATCACCATTATCGAAAATCTTCTGAACAGTGTTGATAACCTGATTATTGGCGGTGGGATGACCTATACTTTCGTGAAGGCTCAGGGCGGAAAAATTGGCGGATCACTTTGCGAAGACGATTATCAGGCACTTGCACTTGAAATTTTGAAAAAAGCTGAAGAGAAAGGTGTAAAAATCTATCTTGCCGTGGATGTACTTGAAGCTGATGCGTTTGCCGAAACAGCCAATACAAAGGTCGTTCCTTCAAACAATATCAGTGACGGATGGTCTGGATTGGATGTAGGACCTGCAACAATTGAAATATTCAAAAAAGTGATCAGTGAATCAAATACCATCCTTTGGAATGGCCCTGTTGGCGTTTTTGAAATGGAGAAATTTGCAACCGGGACAAAAGCCATTGGTGATGCAATTGTCGAGGCAACAAGCAAAGGGGCTTTCTCTTTGGTTGGGGGTGGCGACTCTGTGGCTGCGGTCAATAAGTTCGGGATTGCCGATAAAGTATCGTATATTTCAACTGCAGGTGGTGCCATGCTCGAATACCTCGAAGGACGTGTATTACCGGGTATCGCTGCCGTTCTTGAGTAACCAGATGTTATAAAATTCTGAATTTTCAAAGTATA
>CAIYPA010000074.1 GCA_903927965.1 uncultured Bacteroidia bacterium
AGGTTTTTTTGACTATTTTTGCACCCTGAAAATTCTGGAAAGTGCAAATTCATTACGATTTAGGTCATTTTAAAGCTGTTAACCCTGTTGTTACAATAGGAACATTTGATGGGGTACATTTGGGGCATCGCGAAGTCATCTCCGAACTTAGGCAAATTAGCAAAGTTTCTGGAGGTGAATCGGTCGTTTTTACTTTTGAGCCTCACCCTCGGGTTGTTGTTCTTCCCCAGGAAGATTCAATCCGGTTATTGTCAACCATTGAGGAAAAAATCAACTCATTCGGGAAAATGGGAATTGACCATCTTGTAATTTATCCTTTCACTGAAGAGTTTTCTAAACTGTCATACAAGGATTTTGTGACAAATATTCTGGTTGACCAAATGAGATTATCTTGTCTTGTTGTGGGTTATGATCATCGTTTCGGACAAGGCCGTAAAGGTGATTTTAACGCCCTTGAAGTACTTTCAAATTCGTTTAACTTCAAGGTTGAACAACTTTCCCAATTTCTTGTTAATGGTAAATTAGTGAGTTCTTCAAAAATTCGCATGGCTCTTGAAACCGGTAATATTCGTGATGCCACTCTTTATTTGGGATATGAATATCAAATATCCGGTAAAGTCGTTGAAGGGATGAAATTGGGACGCAGGATTGGATTTCCAACTGCAAATGTTGAAACTTTTGACCCTCATAAGTTGGTTCCTGGAGATGGTGTTTATGCTGTAAAGGTCAATATTGGTAAAGAAATTTACTCTGGGATGTGCAATATTGGTTTCCGTCCAACTGTCAATTTCAATGTCGATCATAGGAGTATCGAAGTTCACATTTTTGATTTTGACCAGGATATTTATGGCACTGTCGTAACCCTGAATTTCATAGAGAAGATTCGTGACGAACGTAAATTTTCAAACATCTACGAATTGCAGGAGCAACTTAACAAAGACAAGGTTTCTGCATTACATCTGGCATTATACCAAAATAAGTAAGAATTTATTTTAAGTTTCAAAATAATAAAAATAATAATAATGAATTGTCAATCAGATTATTATAAGGTTAAAGATATTTCTTTGGCTGAATTTGGCCGGAAAGAGATAGATATTGCAGAAAAAGAGATGCCAGGCTTGATCTCGCTTCGTAAAAAGTATGGGGAGGCCAAACCATTGAAAGGGTCTCGCATTATGGGATCCTTGCATATGACGATCCAGACTGCAGTTTTGATTGAAACCCTGGCAGAACTTGGAGCTGAAGTCCGTTGGTGCAGTTGCAACATCTTTTCAACACAGGATCATGCCGCTGCCGCAATTGCAGTTGCAGGTGTTCCTGTTTTTGCCTGGAAAGGTGAGACTTTGGCCGAATATTGGTGGTGTACTGAAAGGGCGTTGGATTTCGGATCTGGTCTGGGACCCACGCTGATTGTCGATGATGGGGGAGATGCCACCATGATGATCCATAGGGGGTTTGAGGCAGAAACCAATTCACTTTTTCTGGATGGGGCCGATCTTGCAGAGGATGAATTGGAATTGAATAAAATTCTGAAACTGGTCCTTTCCATCGATTCAACCCGTTGGCATCGTCAGGCAAACGAAATTAAAGGTGTTTCTGAGGAGACAACAACAGGTGTTCATCGGCTCTATCAGATGGTAGAACAAGGGAAACTGCTGTTCCCGGCTTTCAATGTGAACGATTCTGTTACAAAATCAAAGTTCGATAACCTATATGGTTGCCGCGAATCACTGGCAGATGGGATCAAAAGGGCAACTGATGTAATGATTGCCGGAAAGGTTATTGTTGTAGCTGGTTATGGCGATGTGGGCAAAGGATGTGCCAGGTCGATGCGTGGTTACGGAGCTCGGGTTATTGTCACCGAGATAGATCCTATTTGTGCCTTGCAGGCTGCCATGGAGGGTTTTGAAGTAAAAACAATGGATGACGTTGTAAGTGAGGGCAATATTTTTGTGACAACCACCGGAAATCTTGACATAATTACAGGTGAACACATGGCTGCGATGAAGGATCAGGCAATTGTTTGTAACATTGGTCACTTTGATAATGAAATTCAGGTTGCACGTTTGGAAAAATGGCCAGGAGTTGTAAAACTGAACATCAAACCACAGGTTGATAAATACATCTATGCTGATGGCCACGCGATCTTTTTGTTGGCTGAAGGGCGTCTTGTGAATTTGGGTTGTGCCACCGGACATCCTTCATTTGTAATGAGCAATTCGTTTACGAATCAGACATTAGCCCAGATAGAATTGTGGACCAAACCATACGAAATTGGGGTTTACAGATTGCCAAAACACCTTGACGAGGAGGTTGCACGGCTTCACCTCGAACAGCTTGGGGTGAAACTGACTGTTCTAACGCCTTCACAGGCCAGCTATTTGGGTATTTCCGAAAATGGACCCTACAAACCTGAACATTACAGATATTGAGAACCATATATTTTATAGTACAAAGGCGGTAAGGATAACTTGTAAAGTACCTTTACCGCCTTTGTTCTGGTTTCAAGTTTTGAAAATATAACAGAATCAATTGCTTAATACTTATTTCCATCTATTTCCTTATTTCTAAGTTTTTCCGTATATTGTAATTTACTGGGCTTCTTAATTAATGACTGTGAGCGTCTCAAATCCTGTACTAATATTATACGATTGAAGATAATGGGTGGCTGGTCCTGAAATAGGTTGCCCGTTTCCCATCAGGTTAAAAACTGACCCGCATTTATTGCATTTACCGAAAAACCCACTGCTGTAAACCATTCCTGGAGGTGAAGTCAGGTTTTTCACAGGTTCCAATTCCACAATACCAGAGTAATCTTTCTCATTCGGGCAACATGCATCAAATGCTCCATATTGTCCCAGATCTGGATTGATACACGATACAATTACACCTTTGACCCCGTAATTTTTAAACATGATTGAATTTCCAGGTATTTTCAAGTGATTTTGATTGACAAGTGAGATATAAAGGCTTACTTTTACGTAAGGTAGAAATGTGTTGCTGTCTTTTGTGCAGCTGACAAGAAAAAAAGCCACCATTCCTGCAAGGGTCAAATTAATAAATCTGATCAGTTTTGACTTTAACATTTTTATTATTTTTATACGCTGCAAAATTAGGCAAAATGAATTGCAAATTGTTACAGTTCCTGAATGTCATTTGAGATTATGCCTTTATGGATCTCAAATTTTAGACTCATTCAGTTGAAGGAAGTCGATTTTTGTGATATTTAGAGCCGAAAGTTGGCCTAAAATATGTTGTTGAATTATTTTAAGCCGAAAGCTTGTATTTTTCTTAAAGATTAATGTAAATTTGTGCTTTATCATAGCGGGAAGAGTTCCGGCAATCCGGGGTTCTTCTCATTTTTTATGTATTATTAGTAATTTATTAACAGATGGGCAAAGTTAATTATGTTTCTGCTGATGGATTGAAAAAGCTTAAAGCAGATCTGCACCAAATGATCAATGTGGATCGACCTGCCATTTCCAAGTTGATTGGAGAAGCGATCGAAAAAGGGGATATTTCTGAAAATGCGGAATATGATGCTGCAAAAGATGCACAAGGAATGCTTGAGGCCAAGATCGCTGCTTTACAGACTCAGTTGGCTGGTGCCAGAATTATTGATCAATCGAAAATTGAAACTGATGTGGTTCAGATTATGAACAAAGTAACGATTAGAAATATAAAAAATAATTCTACAATGGCCTATACGATTGTATCTGAGCACGAAGCTGATTTGAAGCAAGGAAAGATAAGTGTGAATACACCTATCGCGAAAGGCCTTATGGGTAAAAAAATAGGCGACTCAGTTGAAATAAAGGTACCGTCAGGTGTAATTCCTTTCGAAATCATCAATATTGAAATTGGTTTATAAAAGAAAAAGCACCTGAAAGTATGGCTAGTATTTTTACCCGGATTGTAAATGGTGAGATTCCTTGTTATAAAATTGCGGAAGACGAACACTTTTTCGCTTTTTTAGATATTTTCCCACTGGCAGTTGGACATGTACTTGTAATTCCCAAAAATGAGATCGATTATTTATTTGATCTTGATGACAATGAGATTGTGGGATTAATGTTGTTTTCAAAACGGGTTGCTATTGCAGTGAAAAAGGCGATTCCTTGTGTAAAAGTTGGTGTTGCTGTTCTTGGACTTGAAGTTCCTCATGCCCATATTCACCTTGTTCCCTTGAACAGTGAAAGCGATATCAATTTTGCAAAACCCAAATTGAAATTGTCAAGCGATGAGTTTGTGGAAATTGCCTCCAAAATATCCAACGTTTTTATTTGATTTTAATGATTTTGTAAATTAATTAAAATCAAAGCTATAGCAAGCTTCTTGTACATTTACTTTTGAATTTTCAGTCTCTCTTTTCTTCGGTCTCCAGTCTTGGTTCTCCGCATGGCCCCATGCTCCCTGCCCCAAGCCCCTTGCTACTTCACTCTCCCAGGGTTTTTCCGGATAAATTCTGCCCAATTTTTAATCGAACTGTCACCGATTGGATTATTCATTTGAAGGTAATGGCAAACTGCGGTGGCCAGCCCATCTGTGGCATCAAGGTCACTAGGCGTGATCTCCAATTTAAACATTTGTTTCAGAAAATAGGCAACTTGTTCTTTAGTTGCTGACCCATTGCCGGTTATTGCCTGCTTTATTCGAAGAGGGGCATATTCATAAATGGGGATTCCCCTATACAAGGAAGCAGCCATTGCAACACCTTGGGCACGACCAAGTTTTAACATTGATTGAACATTCTTACCAAAGAAAGGAGCTTCGAGGGCAGTTTCATCAGGTTTATACTCGTCAACGAGATGGAGTGTGCGATTAAAAATATGGTTAAGTTTTTGATAATGACCTGAAAAACCATCCGTTTTTATTACCCCGATGGCAACAATCTGAACCTTGTTTTTTATTATTTTTATTACTCCATATCCCATGATATTCGATCCGGGATCAATTCCGAGTATAGTTTTATTTATTTCCAATTGGACTTTATTAATGCATCATCAATTTCGCCTTCACATGTTCATCGTTGTAATCGATGATCAATTCCCTGATCCGCTTTTCAACATCATAACTATTGGCATTAACAGGTAAACCATTGAAAGCATTGCAGAAAAGCATGAAATCCTCCAATGCATCGCCTGAAAGACCTGAAATTCTTGAGACTATATCTTTGTTATATACCAGTGACAGCATTTGAAAATCACGCTCGGAACGAATGACAGCCAAAGTCGTCCTTTTCTCTTTTTCAGACTTGCTTAAATGATACGAAATGAAAGAGAACGGCCTGAAAATGGCAGTCAGAACCGTAGGTTTCGAAGCAAAATAATCACTTCGCAACTCGACCGGAACATTGACTGATTTTCCTATTGGGATACCACTCATATTAACTTTAGGTGCTGCTCCCTGAACATCCACCTGTTCGACCAATATGCGGATCGGGGCGAGCATTATTTTTGTTAGGGCATTTCCTGAAGAAATGATTTCACTGACAGGAACTCTTTTCTCTTTATATCCAAGTGATTTAAAGGTCAGTGTGTCAGATGGATCGGCTTGTATCGAAAAACTTCCAAGTGCGTCCGACATTGTGCCACCCCTGATCCTCAAATTAAGCACAGAAGCATAGCCAACACCTTCTTTTGTTACCTGATCAATCAATTGTCCTTTGATGCTGACCATATCCTCTGGAAAATAGAGCTGGCCAAAGGTTTTTACCAGAAATCCTGCCGAAATAACAATTATCAACAAAAGCATTCTGAAATATCTCGTAGCGATCTGCATAATTTTCAATGTTGTATAAATTTACAGCAAATTATTTGGTCGATATTTGTCAATCGTTCTCAATAATCTTAGGATGCATTAAATACCTGATTGGTTGTTTGGCAATTATACTTCCATCGATTTCCCCTCTAAAATTTGAAAGTTAGTCCAATTTAAGTTGAAAAGATAGGATTATAGTGGCCTAAAACTTCAGGTCTTTGATCCTTTCCATCGCGGTGATCACGTTTTGACGGTCTGCAAACGCAGAAAACCGGAAATACCCTTCCCCTGAAGGACCAAAACCGGAACCTGGTGTACCGACTACATTGGCCTCATTCAGCAATTTGTCAAAAAACTCCCAGGAAGTCAGGTTATTTTTTGTTTTTACCCAAACATAGGGTCCATTTATACCTCCAAAAACCTTGTATCCTAAATTTGTCAGGCTTTCACGTATTGTCTGTGCATTCTTCAGATAATAGGAAATAGTTTCCTTTACCTCTTTCTTACCTTGATCCGTGTAAATTGCAGCAGCAGCTTTTTGCACCGGATAAGATACTCCGTTAAATTTTGTTGTGTGCCGGCGCATCCAGAGTGGTTTTACAGCAAAGGGATTTCCTTTGGTGTCATAGGCATAAAGTTCATTGGGAATCACTGTGAATGCACATCGGGTTCCGGTAAATCCTGCAGTTTTTGAAAAACTCCTGAATTC
>CAIYPA010000075.1 GCA_903927965.1 uncultured Bacteroidia bacterium
AGGTGGTACCTGGTTCCATTTGGTATTGTTGGCATCCCTCAAAAAAAGTTCCCCGTGACCTGAAAGCTTCATGGAAGGTTTTAAAACTCCATTGTGCTGCAACGAAAAAATAAAATCACAAGCCTCCAGGGTGGTGGTAACATCGGCCCATACACAATCTATTGTACCGGCATCTATGTCACTGTTCAATTTATTAGTAAAATCATTAACAGGTAACCTATATTCATGGCGCAACGCGTATCCAGTCTCCACCCTGCCATTTAATTGAAATGAATCTCCCCTATAAACCATAACTCGTTTAACTCCTGTGACCTCTTTGGATGTGTTACAGAACTGTGCCGGTACATGGTTTGAATGACCTAATACACCATATGAGTTGTCTCCAACTCCTTCCCCAAATAAACCTATATATTCAGATTTAGCTGTTACCCCTGTCTTATTTCCTCCTACAGATACACTTATTTCCCCTGCATCAGAAATGTTTACACTGCTATCTTGAACGGTCCTACCATCTGTGCCGTCCCATCTTACAACAGCGTTATCTGTCGAAGTGCCTGATTTATACCCATTGGCCTGGTCATTATTATAAAAGCACATGGCACCGGTCGAAAGTAACGACCATGCAGTATTGTCGGTAATGTTGGGAATCAAATCTCCATTAAGATATTTTGTTTCCAAAATATTTTGTGATGTCCATTCTTGACCACCAATACAGATTGTTGGATAAACTTTTCCATCATTACCTGTATATGTTCCTACCGTGCCATCTGGGGAATTTGTGTCACGCATAGGACGAATCGATGAACCAGCTTTTTTATTACTTCCACTGCGGAATAAACCAGAATCCCCTGTGTATATTAGAAATACCCAAGCTCCTGATACATCATAATCGGTACTTGTCATCCATATACCGTTAGATTTTAATTCGGAAAATAACCCGGAATTGTCTCTAAGTCCTCCGGCGCGGCCATTAAATTTACTTGAATTGCTGGCACCAATATTAGGATTTCCCCAATATAGTATTCCGGTTTCTTTCATTTTTCCACCTGCATCAGATTCACCGCCTAAATATGTTTGAAGTGAAGTAAAATCTGTTAAACTTGGCACTCTCCAACCATTGGAAATAATTCCCCTAATATCATTCGCAACATACCAGTTGTATAAGGCTCCATATTCGGTCTGGTAAATTGGCCCTTTAATATACCTTTTATGCTCGTGCATCAACGGCCCTTTGAGCTTGTCTATTTGTATGTCCATAAAATTAGCGTTTGAAGGTGTAAGTCAATATTGCCCGGTCTGCCCATGGCTGGTTGTATTCCAGGCGTCCCAAAGGATATTTGATTGTTGTGATCGTACCTGATTCTTCGATCTTTTTGATCAAACAGGCCGTTGGGTCGCCGTTCAGGTAATAGCCCAAAAAGGTGAGGTCATCCGTGGCCTCGTCTATTATGTCGGCTTCCCTTACCGATTGCATTACTGCCGATTCAAATAGTTTCATTTCTTCATTATTTTATATGTGTAATAAGCTGCAATTATGACTGTTAACGATACCTCTATAATGGCTATCGTTACCGGGTTCAATTTTTTTTTAAGTATGCCAATGCCTCCGCTGGCAATTTGCTGATCACATAGGCCTTGAACTCGCCAATTGTGATCGATTTGTGCTTATTGGTGTCAAAAACAGGGTTTTGGCTTGCAATAAGGCCCGCGCTTTTTGTGGATGTCTGCAAAACATAGTTGTCCGGCTGACCAAGTGCCACAGGGAAAAATGTGATCGTATATAAATCTGTTACCCCTTTTATCCTTCCTGAGTAGGGCGCAAAGTATTTCCAGACATATTCGAGCTGTTGTACGTTTGTCATCGACTTCAAGGCCGCTGTACTGGTACCAAGTCCCTGGGCTGTGGCTGGCATGAACTGGATCAGGCCGGTCGCACCACCTGTAGGGTTAACCGCCTGATGGTTCAATCCTGATTCCATCTTCATGACGATCATCAACCAATCGGCCTGAATCTTGAGCTTTGCGGCTATTTCCTGAACCTTCGCCAAAAAGGCCGCCTTGTTTTGGGTAACTAAGTTTTCGTAAATCATTTTGCTTTTGCTTTTCTGTAAGTACTTTCTACTTTGATAATTTTTTGTTCCAATATCATTTTGGCAGTTCCTCCTCTTGCCTTTACCCTGGTAACATGTGCCTCAGCGGCTTTCTGATCAGTGTGGAGCTTAATGATCTTTACAGTATCGCCCTTTGTAGCCCTTGCCGTGGAGGCTTTTTTTGTCGTTGATTTGATAACTTTTGACATATCGAAAATTTTTAAAATGGTACTTCTTCTGTGACCGGTGTCTTTTCGTAGGATTCATAAACTGATTGGTCCCATACGTTCAATTTGTAATCCTGGTATTTCAGGTCATTGTCTCTCGGTTGGTTCTTTAGTATCAGATACCTTTCGAGCCTTACGGCCTGTGCCTGTGTGCAAAGGATTACCCTCACTGTATATTTGTTCGTGTTCAA
>CAIYPA010000076.1 GCA_903927965.1 uncultured Bacteroidia bacterium
ATTGGAATGACCGATCCCGATTTGTTCCTGGATGACAATGGCCGTCTTTATTTTTATTATGGTTGCTCGAATGTAAACCCCATTTATGCTGTTGAGCTGGATGTTAAAACCTTTAATCCAATAGGTAAGCCTGTGGTCTGTTTTAATAGCAACAAAGAACTGTATGGTTGGGAGCAGAAGGGTGATTACAACAACCAATCAGAAAGACCCTGGATCGAAGGTGCCTGGATGACCAAGCACAATGGGAAGTACTACCTACAGTATGCAGGACCAGGGACTGAATACAAAAGCTACAGTGATGGGGCGTATGTTTCGGATAATCCACTTGGACCATTTAAACTGGCAGAGCACAACCCGATTTCTTATAAACCCGAAGGATTTATTGCCGGAGCAGGCCATAGTGCCACTTTTCAGGATAAATATGGGAATTACTGGCATATCTCTACCATGTCCATTTCCCAAAAACACATGTTTGAGCGTCGCCTTGGTTTGTTTCCCATGTTTTTCGACAAGGACGGTGTACTTTACACCTATACAGGTTTCGGCGATTTCCCTTTTACGATTCCAACGAAAAAAATATCCTCTCCCGATGAACTGTTCCCGAAATGGATGTTGCTTTCGTACAACAAACCAACTGAAGTTTCCAATGAATTGGCTGCATACCCTAAGAAAAATGCCGTTGATGAGGAAATACGTACCTTCTGGAGTGCCCAAACCGGAAAAAAAGGTGAATGGATCAGCATCGATTTGCAAAAAGAATGTACCATAAATGCAGTGCAGGTAAATTATGCCGAAAATCAAACACAACTGCATGGCCGTAATCCACAGATTTATCATCAGTACCTATTGGAGTTTTCAAATGACAAGAAGACCTGGAATACTTTGGCCGACAAAACCCAAAACAAATCGGACATCCCTCATGATTACATTCAGCTGGCTGTTCCCGTAAAAGCCCGATATATAAGGCTTACAAACCATTATGTTCCCGATGGCACCTTTGCACTTGCCGGTTTGCGTGTTTTTGGAAATGGACAAGGGAATGTGCCCAATGAGGCGACAAATTTCAAAGTCGAACGCACACAAAGCGACCGGCGCGAAGTCAAAATAAAATGGGACCAGGTTAAGAATGCCGTTGGTTACAATATCCGTTATGGAACCTATCCTGAAAAGTTGTACCAAACCTATCAGGTGCTTGGAGAAAACGCACTGACTATCAGGAGCCTGAACAGCAATCAGAAATACTGGTTTGCAATCGATGCATTTAATGTAAATGGGATCAAAAAAGGGGCAACGATCCTTAAAGTAGATTAAATACGATCATGGCAATTGCAACCAAAATAAATCTATATATCTATATTTCAAACTATTAAAACAAACTCATAGTATAATGGAAAATAATGAATCATCTCCTCGTTCTGGTTTGAATTCATCTCAGCTTACTGTTCAACGCCGCAATTTTCTCAAATCGGTTGGTTTGCTGGCCGGAGGGTTAGGCCTATCAAGAATATCTGTTATGGCAGGTCCGTTTGATGTAACCGACCTGAACAAGGCAGTACCTATAGACAAAAAGTTAAATGAAACATGGGTCAAAGCATTGTACGAACGTGGTTTACCAACAGTTTACAAGGGAGCTGAACTGAATTACATCGGAATGCCGGTTGGTGGGATCTGTACCGGTCAGGTTTATCTGGGTGGGGATGGACGGCTTTGGAGATGGGACATCTTCAACAGAAAACAGGGAACCGGCGACCGCAATTATGCCAATCCGCCATTGCCGGATTATCCGCTTGAACAAGGCTTTTCCATTTCTATTGCTGGCAAAACATGGACTCTTGACCGACAGGGCTTTACCAATGTCAGTTTTAAAGGCCAATATCCGATTGGAGAGGTGAATTACCAGGATGATGCGATTCCGGTAGCCATTACACTTGAAGCTTATTCCCCTTTTATTCCGCTGGCTTCCGACGACTCTGGTCTGCCGGTTACCATTATGCAATTTAATGTAAAAAATACATCATCTAAACCGGTTGAGGCAATTTTGACAGGATTGCTCGAAAATGCTGTCTGTCTGGACAATCGTACGAAATTCAGTGGAAAACGGATAAACAAAATTGTCAATGGCAAAGGTTTTACTTTTCTGGAATATTCAGTTGAAAAGGAGGAGATGAAGGGCGAAAAACGCCCTGACAAAATTTATGAAGACTGGAATCAAACAAGCTACTCCAATTGGAAGACAGAAGGAACAGCTTTCGGAAACGGCCCAATAAAAAAAACAGACATCCCATCTTATCAGGGCGATGTTGGTGGGGATACCGAAAGGGTGGTCAACTCACATGCCACTGCACCGGGAGCTTCAACACAGGAAAAAGACAAAGCCAAAGGCAAACTGATCAGCAATATATTCACAATTGACAGGAATTACATCAATTTCTGGATTGGCGGCGGATCGCATCAGGGACAAACCTGCATCAAC
>CAIYPA010000077.1 GCA_903927965.1 uncultured Bacteroidia bacterium
CCTTTTGCATTTGTCAATGAAATCATTGTTGTTGGTGATGGCCTTGCCATCTTTATTTGGCTAGATTCACAAGGATTCAGGATGGGCAACGGATATTCATTGACAATTTTGCTGCCCGTACTTACGACCAACTTGTAATTTTTCAGGGTATAGGAAGGGAAATCTGCCCTGGCAGTGATGTTCAAAGATCCTTTATCATAGGTAATTATCACCGGGGAAAGATCATTCTGAAATGAAGTATAGAGTCCTCTGGGTTTCCGGTTGGCATCCACAATTCCCCATTCCCTGTAACCGCTGGGATTGGTATTGGTAAAACGGCTCAGGTAATCGTTAAAACTCCAGTAGGAAAAGCCTGTGACATAGGGAAACTTCCTCACAATTTCAATAATTCCCTTTAAGTGGTCGATTCGCTCCTGTTCATTTTTGACCTCATCGGAACGCAAACCACATTCAGAGATAAATATCGGTTTATCGGGATATTTTTGATGAACGCTTTTTATGGCAATTTCAAATGTCGGGAAATCAGTATAGATGTTGATGCAGATAAAATCGCAATACCGGTAACTGTCGTGGGGAACTGAAATGTTTTTAACATCCGATGCCGGTTTGTGGGAGATAAAGGTGATCAAACGGGTGGTATCCAATTCTCGGTATTTCTCAGCCTGATAACGGGTCCATTCATCTCCTTCCGGTGTCCAGCTTGAATATTCATTTCCGGTACTCCAGGCTACAATCGAGGGACTATTCCAGTATGATTCCACCATCTCGGTCATCTGAAGGCGAAATACTTCCTTTAACCTTGCATTGGCCATCAGGACCGGAGGAATCTGCCAGTTGGGTATTTCGGCGATGATCAGCGAGCCGTTTTCATCAGCCCATTGGTAGAAATGACGGCTGCTTGGCGTGTGGTTTAGTCTTGCCATGATCATGTTCCCATTTCTCTGAAGTCCCATATCCAAAGCAGCGAGTTCCGCAGGATCGGTCGATCCGTACTTCGGATGGTCGGAATGACGGTTTGCCCCTGCCACCCTTACCGGTTTCCCGTTGAGTAGCAGTTGAGTCCCAGCCTGTTTAAACTCCCTGATCCCAAAGTAAGTTTTGTAAGAACCAATTATTCTTTTGTCAGACACAAGGTTTGACTCCGTATCGTACAGATTGGGATTGTCGAAATCCCACAAAAGGGTATTTGTAGCGGATAACGTATCTTCCTGAACCACTTTGGCTTGTGTCCAGGCTTTCAGCCTGATCGTTTTTGAAAGCTGGTCCCCAGAACGTACAACCTTATGATTTGTCCGGAAGGTGATTACAGGTTGAAGCGTGATCACTGTATCCCTGAACGTTTTGTTTTCAATCCAGGTGATGATTTTGATTCGTGAACTTCCTGTCTGAAGGTTTGGAGCCGATTCGATTTTTTGTTTGGAGATGTAAATTTTAGAAGAAATTTCAAGTGTGACATCCCTTGTAATTCCACCAAATTCATACCATGGGAAAAGCTGGTCGTTGGGATTTTTGCCGGTTCTGGCTCCCGGAATGGCAAGCTGGTCCCATGAGTTGTCGGCTTCGACCACCAAAAAATTGACCTCGGGATACTTTACCTTTGGGGTGATATCCAGTGTAAACGGGGTGTAACCACCTTCATGAATTCCCACCAGTTCCCCGTTCAGGAATATTCTACATTTGGAATAAACAGCCTCAAATCTTATCCTGACAGATGAATTGGAAGGATTTGCCGGAAGTTTAAACCCTTTCCGGTACCAAGCTTTCCCGATGAAATTATAACGAGTGTCGAGGCTCCAGCAATGGGGAACCTCAACCTGATCCCATCCGGCAGCTAACAGATTTGTATTGTCCTTCGACAATTCCCAAGGCATGTGCCAATCGTTCTGCTCTCCCACATTCGTTGGATCGATGGCAAAACTCCATTTCCCGTTCAGGGATATCTCCTGAGATTGAACAGAAACTGAAAAAATTAAACTGAAAGCAATTA
>CAIYPA010000078.1 GCA_903927965.1 uncultured Bacteroidia bacterium
GTCAACAGAGTACATGTGGCCAATCAGGTCAACAACTTTGTTTGAATAACCCCACTCATTGTCATACCATGAAACGACTTTCACAAAATGGTCGTTCAGACCGATACCAGCGCCTGCATCAAAAATGGATGTGCGTGGGTCGGTAAGGAAATCTGTTGAAACAACTTCGTCTTCGGTATAACCAAGAACGCCTTTCAATTCGCCTTCGGCAGCAGCTTTCATGGCAGCGCAGATTGCTTTGTAAGGGGCTGGTTTTTCCAAACGGCAGGTAAGGTCAACAACAGAAACGTCTGGAGTTGGAACACGGAAAGCCATACCGGTCAATTTGCCGTTCATTTCAGGGATCACTTTGCCAACGGCTTTAGCTGCACCTGTGGACGAAGGGATGATATTCTGGGCGGCACCACGTCCACCACGCCAGTCTTTCATAGACGGACTGTCAACAGTTTTCTGTGTTGCGGTTGTAGCATGTACGGTAGTCATCAAACCTTCGATAATCCCAAAGTTGTCGTTCAATACTTTTACGATCGGGGCAAGACAGTTGGTTGTACAAGATGCGTTGGATACAAAGTTCATATCGGAGGTGTACTTCAGGTTGTTTACACCCATAACAAACATAGGGGTATCGTCTTTTGAAGGAGCCGACATAATTACTTTTTTCGCACCTGCATCGATATGTGCCTGGCATTTAGCCTTTTCTAGGAATAGACCTGTTGATTCAACAACATATTCTGCACCAATATCACCCCATTTAAGGTCTGCGGGATTCTTTTCGGAAGTCACACGGATTTTTTTGCCGTTCACAACCAAAGCACCATCTTCAACAGCAACAGTTCCTTCGAAACGTCCGTGGGTTGAATCATATTTCAGCATATAAGCCATATAGTCAACAGCAATTAGGTCGTTGATACCGACAACTTCTACATCGCTTCTGTCAACAGCAGCCCTGAAAACCAGTCGGCCAATACGACCGAAACCATTAATACCAATCTTAATTTTAGACATAATTTATTCGTTTTGAGAATTATAGAATGAATAGAACCTTCTTTAAATTTCATTGCAAAAGTAGTATTTTTAAATGAAATTTATTACAAAAATAGTTTGTAAATAGATGGTTCTTTACAAATTATTAACTTAGCATAGGAACATGAAAAGATGCTGGTTTATCGTTTCATCCAGGTACTGTTTCTTTTTGCCTTTGGAGGCTGAAAACCACAGTTGCACGACGTTTTACAATTGGCAAGTAATAGTACTGCCAAAACCAATAGGACCGGAATTATTAATCTATTTTTCATGCCACAAAATTAATAAAGGTTTAATTATTCCAAAATGTTCAACTGTTTCGCTGAATAGGTTTCTATCTTTGCACCCTTTAAATTTCAAATGAATGGTCAATCAATTATTGGAACACCGCACAATCCGTAAATACAAACCTGATGTGGTGGAAGAAGATTTGTTCAACAAGGTACTTGAAGCCGGCTGCAGGGCATCGACGACTGGTAATATGCAGCTATACAGCATAATCGTAACACGTTCGGACGAAGGGAAAAAAGCACTTGCGCCTTGCCATTTCAATCAGCCAATGGTTGTGAATGCCCCAATTGTGCTCACTTTTTGTGCCGATTTCAACCGTTTTAACCTATGGTGCAAACTGAACAATGCTGAGCCTGGATATGACAATTTCCTTTCTTTTATGACTGCTGCCATAGATTCTTTGCTGGTTGCTCAGAATGTGACCATTGCAGCAGAGAGTGAAGGTTTGGGGGTTTGCTACGTGGGGACAACCACTTATCTTGCTGGAAAAATCATTGATATACTGAAACTTCCCTTTGGTGTCGTCCCAATAACAACGCTTACGGTTGGTTGGCCCGACGAACATCCGGAGCAGGTTGACAGGTTGCCGTTGAATGCCGTTGTTCATCAGGAAACTTATGCCGATTATTCAAGGGAGGAAATCATCAGGTACTATTCTGAAAAGGAAAACCGGCCCGATAACCTTAAATTTGTATCTGAAAATAGCAAAGAGACATTGGCCCAGGTATTTACGGATATAAGGTATAAAAAAAGTGACAATGTTGCCTTTTCAAAAATGCTACTGGAAGTATTAATACGGCAGGGCTTTATGAACCAATAATTTTTTGTTGTCGGAATTATTTTGCAGTGTAGGCTCATTAAGCTGGTTCAATTGTATATATTTGTTCTATTGTACGAAGTTCAATCAAATTTGAGGTTTAGTTTAATATTTTTATATCATATCGGATGCCAGGATATTACTTATTAAGATCAGTGACATGGATTGTCAGTAAAATGCCGCTGCGTTTGCTCTATTTCTTTTCTGATCTGATGTATTACCCAGTTTTTTATATTTTCCGGTATCGAAGGCGTGTTGTTGCCGGGAATTTATTTAACTCATTTCCTGAAAAGTCAAAAAAGGAACTTGAGGTCATCGCAAAAAAATTTTATCACCATTTGTGTGATCTATTCATTGAGATGTTGTATTTCGACCGGATGTCTGTTGAATTTGGAAAGAAATGTGTGAATTACAAGAACCTTGAATTGCCAATCAGCTATCTTGATAAGGGGAGGAACGCAATTTGCCTTCTTGGGCATTATAACAACTGGGAATGGTTTTCAACATGGACTTTGTATACAAACTACAAATTTTACCCGGTTTACAAGAAGTTAAGAAATGATTCATTTGAACGCTTCTATTATAATCTAAGGGGTAGGTTTGGTGCAATTCCTCTCGAAAGGTCCGACACTTTCAAACAACTGTACACTGATCACCAGCAAAAGATCCCTACGGGTACTGCTTTTTTATTCGATCAGACACCAAGGGCATCTGAACTCCATCATTGGGTTGAATTCCTGAACCAGGACACACCTGTCATTCTTGGCCCTGAAAAAGTGGCACAAAAACTCAATTCAGTCGTCTTTTTCCTACATTCGAGGAAAATAAAGCGTGGGTATTATGAAGTTGAAGTTCAATTAATTACCGATCAGGCAAAAACCTGTCCGAAATTTGAAATAGTTGACAAATGCATGGCGCTTCTCGAAAATCAAATTAAAGAACAACCTGAATTTTGGCTTTGGACACATAAAAGATGGAAACATTCACGTGTAAGTGATGAACCATTAAATCAATCCTGAATTGATCTTATTGGGTCAATAGTACAATAACAATCATTAAGTCAGTATGTTGTGTGACAACAGTAAAAATGGGTATAAAAATAAAATATAAAGTTTCCACTGAATTCATGGACCTGGAAACATGGGTCAGTCAATTGCATTCAAATTTTCCCCATTCTGGAGAATCGATATTTAAGTATCGGAACGAGGTCAAGGTTTTTTCTGTCGGGGATTACGAACTCAACGTGAAGGCATTTAAAATACCCAACCTGATCAACAGGTTTGTGTATATTTATATAAGGGGTTCAAAAGCTGCCCGCTCTTACAGATACGCCAGGAAGTTTCTGGCACTCGGCATCGCGACTCCTGCAGCGGTAGGTTATGTCGAATGTACCTCATTTGGATTGTTAAGGGAAAGCTATTATGTATCAGTTCATTATAAAAATGAATTTACCCTTCGCGAAGTTTTGAATTATCAGGTTGCCGATCACGATAGGATACTTAGGGATTGGGTCAGGTTCACTTACGAAAAGTTGCATAAAAACAATATTTTCCATCTCGATTATTCGCCGGGAAATACGTTAATCAGAAAAATTGACAATAATTTTGATTTTCAAATAGTTGACTTGAATCGTATGAGTTTTGGGAACATAAGTTTCGAAAAAGGATTGTTCAATTTCCGTCAACTTTATACCGATCGGCAAACCCTTGAACTTCTTGCTACGACCTATGCCAATTTATGCAATAAGGATGCAGGTAAAGCAGTAAAGGTTCTTATCGCGTTCGACAAAAGGAACAGGGAAACCCGTGACCGTCAGGAAAAGATAAAGGAGTTTTTCAGGTCACTTTTCAGATTCGGTCCCGCCGAAGAATAAATTTTTTAAGATAGTACAAAATTGGGTTCTTGTATTTCAGGTGTTTCCATGGCCGACTGCTATGGGGCTTATGGATCACAGGAAGATTTTTTACCACATAATTGCTGAATCCAAGTTGACGCGATTTTCGGGAGATATAAACATCAAACCAATCCATTTTCATCGGTAACTCATTGAAATCGAATTGCTCCAATAACCGCAGGGAAATAACCGTACAACAAAAACTGACAGTTTTCGCCGAAGCAAAAATGGATGGCTTATCAATCGCAGTTGCGTAAGTGTAAGGGAAATTAATCTCTCCATCTTCATCTACAGTAACTGAACCTATCAATCCAGCATCAGGCAATTCATTGGCCAGTTTTGTCAAACCAATGATCGTTTCATTTTCTGTAAATACATCCGACTCAACAATTGCAAGGTGTGAGCCATTTTCAAGGGCAATTTTCTGCGCAAGCACAAGTGTTGTCCTGTAATTGGGAGATGATTTCTTCGTGTGTTTTTCAAGTCCAATGACATTATATCCATATTTTTTAGAATTCTCCTCAAGCCATCTTCTGGTCTCCCTTGAGCTGAAATCATCAAAAATATAATAGGGAATATCTTGATTATTACTTCTTAACAAACTTATAATTGCCCGGGTGGTCTTCAATGAATCTTTAACCGGAGTTATTAGGGTTGGATTTTTCACTAAAAGAGTTGAAAGTAATGTTAATGTTTGCTGGTTTCTATGAGTTTGTAGAAGGCGACTGATTGGCTTTTTTCACCTTGGGTGAAAGAAGGTTGAATTTTACAAGTGTCTTGAATACATCACCGGGTTTAACCATTTCCATGCATTTGGGAGAGTCATAGATACAAGGTTTTTTCCCGAAAACGGAACAGGGACGGCATTTAAGCGAACTTGCAGGTGTTTGTAAATGGTATTCAGTAGGTTGCCCCAACGCTGAAAAACCAAATGCTGGGTGAGTGCCACCCCAAATTGAAACGGTTGGGATACCTGATAAGGCTGCAAGGTGCATATTGGAAGAATCCATGGAGATCATTAAGTCCAGGTTCCTTATCAGGGCCAACTCTTCCGAAAGATGAAGTTTGCCTGCCACAAGATGTACATTCTGGAAAAACTGCTTGAATTCTATTAAGGAAGCAATCTCTTGTTCACCCCCACCAAAAAGATAAAATTCAACTTTAAAATCTATATTGATCAGTTGGACCAATTCCCTGAAATTTTTGATGTCCCAAATCTTGGGTTTTAGCTTGGCGAAAGGTGCTAGGCCAACTTTTAAAATTAAAGGGTCCTCTTGATTTTTCTGGATAAATCCTACCGCCTTTTGACATGCCTCTTCAGTTAAAAGAAAATATGGAGCTTTCCCGATTTGCCCTTCAAAACCAGCACTTCGGAAGGTTTCGAGATAGCGTTCCGCAGTGTGCTTTAATGCCCTTATATACTTTGACTTGATCAGAAATTTCTTTTCTTTCCTTCCTTTATCTATTGAGAAACAGGGAGTTCCTGAAATTTTGAAAAGAAAAGAGAGTATCCTGGTCCTAATAACCCCATGTAAATCAATTAAATTTTCAAATGGACCATACTTTTTAAGGTCATTGTATAGCCTGATAAGTCCGGTTAACCCTTTGTGCCTGCCACTTAGTTCGGGATAAAAAAGGGTTAGTCGCGGGATATCGAAAAAAAACGGAGCAAAGAATTTCCGGGTAACAACCATTATTTCAAGATCGGGATTGGCATTCAGGACCCCTCTGATGGCAGGAACTGTTAACGAAACGTCACCCATTGCGGATAACCGGATGGCAAGAACCTTTCTCATCGAATTGATTGATTAATATATTGATATATAGGATGTTACTTATATTCTTCGTAGCTTTTTTCCTCAGTAAGGTTCGATCCGGTTATTTCGTTGATCCTCCGCTTGACGTCCGACCGCTTATCATTGATATAATAGACCGATCTGGCCGTTTGAATAAAATCATCCGAAAAATCTTTGGCACGTTCAAGATCCCGGATATGATCCTCAATATCCCACAATTGATTGTTAATATCCAGTAATTCAAGGTATAACGGATGGTTTTTCTCTATGATGCCAGCCACGGCATTGTTCAGCACTTCATATTCCTTATGGAGGTTTTCCAGTTTTCGGGAGTCTTTGATCCTCTCCGATTTAATCTCGACAATCGTCAGTTTATCGACTATTTCCCCATTCGAAACTTCAATTTTCATATAGATTATCAATAAATTTTAGCAAAGGTAATTTTTTTTGAACTTTAACAATGATCATATGGTTCACCTCCTCCGGAAATCGCGGGCACTTGCCTGGTCGGTGGGCATGATGATCACATCTGCAATATTGACATGTTGGGGCCTTGTTGCCATAAACAGGATGGTCTCGGCAATATCCTGGGCATACAAGGGGGTCAACCCTTTATACACATTTTCGGCCCTCTGCTTGTCCCCTTTGAACCGGACCAATGAAAACTCTGTGTCCACCATACCCGGGCTGATCGAACTTACCTTCACGCCATAGGGCAACAACTCGATCCGCATGGTTTTCGTAATTGCCTGAACAGCATGTTTGGACGCGCAATAAGCAGCGCCATTCGGATAAACTTCATGGCCCGCAATCGACGAGAGGTTGATAATGTGGCCACTTTCCCTTGCCACCATCCCCGACGATATCTTACGCGACATGAAAAGCAAACCCTTGACGTTTGTGTCGATCATTCGCTCCCAATCGTCAACGACTCCCGATTGGACAGGTTCAAGCCCAACAGCCAGTCCTGCATTGTTGACCAGCAAATCAACCTTTTCCCATTTCCCGGTAAGCGAATCGACAGCTTTTTCTACCTGAACCTGATCCCTTATGTCAAAACATAAAGGCAAAACTTCAGCCCCTGTTTCAACAATTAAGCATTTAACCAAGTCATTAAGCAGGTTTTCCCTTCGTCCGGTAACGATCAGGTCATAACCATTGGATGCAAGAAGGTGTGATGTGGCTTTCCCGATTCCGGATGTAGCACCAGTGACCAATGCGATTTTTTTCATTCTTAAAAATATTAATCCGCTAAAATAAAAAAAATCGGACACTCTACAGGGGCAAATATCGCGGTCGTTAAATATAAACTATTAAATTTGCCTTGTTTTTGTAAAATATAGAATAAAATGGCTGAAATAGAAACAGAAATGTTCACGATAGACCAGGTACCGGAACCAACAGATTTGAGAAATGTAATCTATTCAATGGTTGCCATGCCCCATCTTTCACCGGTTAATTTGTTTAATGAATTTGCTTCCTCAGCTATTGATCCAACCCAGGTTGGGAAAGAGGATTTGTTTGGAGCTGGTGTTTTTCACATTGATGACAGTAAGATTGCATTTACCCAAACAATTTATTCTGACCACCGGAGGCTGGCAGTTGACCCGTTTGTTGCAGCCCAGATTATTGTGGCAAAGGCAGTTAGAAGGTTGGTCTGTTACGGAGCCGAACCTGTTTCGATGAGCGCTTTTCTGAACAATGTTGAGTTTGCCAGCCCGATTGCCGAAGAGATGGTGATGGCCGCACGGTTGGGGCTTGAAGCCGCTGCTGCTGTTTTTAGTCTCCAGTTCTCGAATCGGAAGATATTCTACGATTACTCGGAACACGATGGGATCTTGCCACCGACGCTAATTGTAAGTCTTGTCGGGAAATTAAAAGACCGCGATCACATCCTCACTTCAAAGTTCAAACGAAAAGGCCATAATATCCTCCTGATTGGTAGGTCGTTCAACGATATCAATGCCTCCGAATACCTTGACCATTTTCATGAAATAAAAGAGTCTCCATTGATGCATTTTAACCTTGGTTTTGAAAATAAACTGATGGGTGCCCTGAAAGAGTTGATAAAAAGGAATTTGGTCGAATCTGCAAGCCCAGTTGGTTTGGGTGGCCTCTTCTTTACCCTTTTGCGCGATGCAATGCCCAATGAACTGGGTTTTGATATTACCACCGATGCCGAAATCAGGACTGATGCATTTCTTTTTGGAGAAGGGATGGGAAGGGTCGTTGTAACGGTTACAGAAGAAAAAGAAGATGAATTTGTAGATTTTTTATATGACCTGAACATTCCTGTGATGACACTGGGCCATATTACCAAGGGTGAAATAAGGATCGATGATCAGTCGTTGGGATTTGTTGACAAAGGTATTGTCGGCTAATTCATTGATAAATAAACCATGACAGTCGTTAAACCTTATAACAATTCCACAAAGGGGAAGAAACAGCAAGTTGCCGAAATGTTCGACAACATTGCCCCTAAATATGATTTTCTAAACCACTTCCTATCCTTTGGAATCGATAAAATCTGGCGGAGAAATGCCATTAAGTTATTGATGGGACATTCTCCAAGAGTAATTCTTGATGTAGCTACTGGAACCGGGGACTTTGCAATTGCATCGTTAAAAACAGGTGCTCAAAAAGTGATCGGTGTTGACATTTCGGAAGAAATGCTGGCAGTTGGAAGGACCAAAATTGAAGCTAAGGGACTCTCACAACGAATATCCCTTCAAAAAGGTGACTCTGAAGAGCTTAATTTTGCTGATAATTCTTTTGACGCAGTGACAGTTGCATTCGGAATCCGAAATTTTGAAAACCTATCGGCAGGCCTGGACGAACTTTTCCGCGTGCTAAAACCAAATGGCATAGTATGTATCCTTGAATTCTCCAAGCCGAGGAATTTTCCGTTTAAGCAATTTTACAGTTTCTATTCATTTTATATCCTTCCATTCTTTGGAAAATTATTCTCAAATGACAATTCAGCTTATCGTTACCTGCCCGAATCGGTTGAAAAATTCCCGGATGGGGAGGCGTTGCTGGGTCTGTTGAAAGACAGCCATTTCGCTCGTACCAGGCAATACCGGCAAACTTTTGGTGTTGCTACTATTTATATTGGTATAAAGCCTTCCTTGTCCTAAGGCTTGGTCATGCAAATGGTGGTTGTTTATATAATCAAATTGGACTTCGATATATATTTTTTAAAGTATTGGTTAATAATTAGATATGACTTTTAAGACAAGATAATGTTGAAATATAATAAATCAGGATATTTTTTTATTTTTCTTGCACTCTTCTTTGGATCTTATTATGCCAATGGTCAATTAAAAGGAGTAAGTAATCTTACCCATTTTGATGATCGTAAATTGCACTTTGGCTTTTATCTTGGGCTTAATACAATGGATTATCGCACAACCAATTACAATAATGTATTTTCAAATCCTGTATTTGCTGACAATACGACAGGATTGAAAGAAAAAGCCCTTGGCTATTATGGTAATCAGGAGAATTTTGCTGCTGAGGTTTATACCATCTCACCTGGGTTTACAGTGGGTGGTGTGGTCAATTACCGGCTCACACGCGACCTGGATTTTCGTTTTACTCCTGGCATGTCATTGGGCAACAGAAGCTTCAGATATTTCATTCCGATCAATCCCGAAATGTATAGCCAAACTGCTGGGTTGGACGAAACTACCTATCTTTCCACACCTTCGTCTTATGTTGACCTACCTGTTGGGATCAGGTACAAAGGCTTTCGGCACAATAACGTACGTCCATACATTTATTTAGGTGCTGCTTACAGGTATGACCTTGAGAACAAAAGGATTTCGGAAAGTGTAGTGCACCTGAACAAAGGAGGTCAATACGCCGAACTTGGCCTTGGGCTTGACTCCTATCTCGAATATTTCCGCTTTACGATGGAATTCCGATTTTCTTATGGCTTAAACAATTTGATCAGGCATGATTCTGATCAGACAAAACCTGTACCCTATTACGGTTATATTTTTAAAGAACTGAATTCCAATATTTTTACGCTGTTGTTTTATTTTGAATAATCCTTTCCGATGTTAAAAGAGATAAATGTTGCGGTGTCGCCGGTACAGGCAGTTGATATGACAAAATTGAAAAATGCCGTATCCGAAGACCTGAAAATCGGAGTGGAAAGGATCAAAGATATTGTGATCAGACGACGCTCCATCGATGCCAGAAATTCAAATATCCGTGTCAACCTTAGTCTGGATGTGTATCTGGATGAACAAATGCCTGAGATGGGAAAACCAGTTTTCTCCTATCCGGATGTTTCCCACGGATCCAGGGTTATTATTGTGGGTGCAGGTCCGGCAGGCTTGTTTGCGGCACTTCGCCTCATCGAACTAGGCTATAAACCTGTGATTTTTGAACGTGGGAAAACTGTTAGCGAACGAAAACGGGATATCGCTGCAATTCATGGCGAGCAGATCATCGACCCCGATTCAAATTATGGATTTGGGGAAGGCGGTGCAGGTACGTTTTCGGACGGGAAACTTTACACGCGGTCAAAAAAAAGGGGGGATGTCAGAAAAGTCCTTGAAGTCCTGAATTTCCATGGGGCACAGGACGAAATCCTGATCGATGCCCATCCGCATATCGGGACCAACGTCCTTCCCCGTGTAATTGTCGCCATTCGGAACAGCATTCTGACAGCCGGGGGGGAGATCCACTTTAAATCGAGGGTGACAGATTTGATTATCAGCAATCAGGAGGTAAAAGGTGTTGTGCTTGCCGACGGTTCGCGGATAGAGGGCATTGCGGTAATATTGGCCACAGGTCATTCAGCCAGGGATATTTACCGGATTCTTTATGACCGGAAAATCCAGCTTGAAGCCAAACCATTTGCTGTTGGTGTCAGGGTGGAGCATCCACAGGAACTGATCGACCGAATCCAATACCATGGGACCAAAAGGGGAATTTATTTGCCGGCAGCTTCCTATTCTTTTGTTGAACAGGTTCAGGATCGGGGTGTCTATTCATTTTGCATGTGCCCGGGAGGGACCATCGTTCCGGCAGCCACGGCTCCCGGTGAATGTGTCGTAAATGGAATGTCTCCATCCGACCGGGGTGGGCGTTTTGGCAATTCAGGGATCGTTGTTGAAATCCGTCCTGATGATTTGATGGCTAATTATCAAAAATACAAAGAATTGGCTGGAATGGTTTTTCAGGAGGAACTCGAAAGGACATGTTTTAGAATGGCTGAAAATTCTTTGTTTGCTCCAGCCCAGCGCCTTGCTGATTTCGTAAATGGACGTAAAAGTGCGGATCTGCCAGAATCTTCTTATCGTCCCGGACTCACCCCCTCAAACCTACATGAATGGTTGCCGAGTCTGGTCGGTTCATCATTGCAGCAGGGGTTTAATCAGATTGGCCGAAAAACAAAAGGATTTCTGACCAATGAAGCTGTAGTCCTTGGTGTTGAATCCCGGACATCTTCTCCGGTAAGGATTCCGAGAGATCTTCAAACCCTTGAACATGTCCTTATCAAGCGTCTTTTCCCTTGTGGTGAAGGTTCCGGTTATGCTGGAGGAATCATGTCGTCGGCTGTAGATGGGGAACGTGTTGCGGAGATGGTCGCCAACCTTTACAAACCTTAGGACCGATCTATAAGCTTTGTAAAAGGCTAACTAAATTTCCCGATGAAACCATTGACCGAGATTTTGATGTTCTTGAAGAATGATTGTAATCCAATAAATTGATTGTAATCTGCTTCAGTGTATTGTTTACCTGAAAACAACCATTGGTCCCCCATTTTGGTGTATTTATCTCCAAAAAGGCCATTAAACAGACCCAATTCCCAACTTGTACCTTTTGTAAATGTTTTGTTTATAAATCGGCCAATTTCCTTTAATTCTTTAATATTATCAGTAATTTGGGGAACAAGTGGAGTATGGATTTCGATGATTGGAGTAATGTGAATTGATTGATAGGTGTTTAGCCATCTGATTGTCTGGAAGAGCTTCTCAACAGGGAGACCGGTGAAGTAAAGCGATTTCTTATTGTCAAGTGTTTTAATGTCAAGGTATATTATGTCGGTATAAGGGATTATTTTTGCTAAAGCACTTTCTGTAACCATCCCTGAGGTGTCGAAGGCAGTATGGATTCCATTCTCCCTACACTGTTTGAAAAGTTCAGCAACAAAATCAGGGAATATTCCGGGTTCACCTCCCGTAACAGTAATTCCCCCACCCGATTCTCCGATACGGATTTTGTCCTTAAGTATAATTTTAAAAACCATATCAACAGTATACTCTACACCTATCTTTTCCAAAGCAAAAGAAGGGCAAACTTCGGTACACAACTGGCATCCAGTACATTTCAGCCTGTCTATCTTTATTCCTGTTGGTGTTGGGCATAAAGCTTTTTCAGGACATTCTGGTATGCAATTTTCGCAGAGTACACACCGTGTATAAAATGACCACACCTCCTTTTTTGTGCTTATTCCTTCTGGGTTGTGGCACCAGGTGCAATGAAGGGGACAGCCCTTGAAATAGATGACAGTCCTGAATCCGGGACCATTGTGCGTATTTAGCCGGTCTATTTTGTATATAAGTGCCTTCAAACTGTTTGTTATGGATTGTCTCAAATTTATAATTACATTCCGGCTAATCGCAAAAAAAATAATTTTGCCATTTAAAATTCAGGCTTTATTTTCGCTCCGGTAAATGCGTAATAGCCAATTACCAAATAACAGACCAGGGGAACAACCATAGCGGTAGTCATGCTAAGTATTTGAGCCAGCCAACCCATGACAGGGGTAAAGACTGCTCCACCAATAATAGCCATAACCAGAACAGAACCGCCGATTTTGGTTCTTGGGCCAAGTTGTTTGATGCTAAGAGCAAAAATGGTCGGGTACATAAGCGACATGAAAAAACTGGTTGCAAAAATAGCCCAAACACCTATCCAGCCCGGAAATAAAACGCAAACCGTCACCAGGGAAATATTGATCACACTGAAAATGCCCATCAATTTACGCGGCTCAATGTATTTCATCAAAAAGGTTGAGGCAAACCGGCCCACGGCAAAAGCGATTAGTGTTCCGGTGAGCAGGTAGCCACCAATTTTTTCACCATGACCCGTATAATCTTTGATATAGGTAATAAAGTAGCTCCATGTGCCCACCTGGGCGCCACAATAAAAAAACTGTGCGACGACGCCTTTTAAAAAATGAGGGTATCGTAGAAGATCGGTATAGGACATTTTCTCAATCGTTTCTTCCGTTTTTTCATCGATAATTTCAGGGAATCTGATTCTCATCATGATCAGTGACCAAAGAAAGACGATTATTCCCAGAACAAGGTACGGGGCAACCACCCGCATGGTTTCTGCCCGAAGAAAACCTTCGTATTCCCCGGCGGTTTTCATTACCTGAATTTTTTCAGGAGTGGGCTCCTGTCCCGAAAAAATGAATATGGTTCCGATCAGCACACCGATAATTGAGCCGATGGGATTAAATGCCTGGGAAAAATTCAACCTTCTCTCTGAAGTGCGCGGATCGCCCAATTCTGCTATAAATGCATTGGCACCCAATTCCAGAAAGGCAAGTCCACTGGCAATCACAAAAAGCGAGCTTAAAAAATAAATATACTTACCCATAACAGCCGAGGGCCAGAACAGGATCGAACCAAAGGCATAGAGGACCATACCAAAAATAAGCCCTGTCTTGTAGCTGTATTTATGCATCAGGCTTGCAGCTGGAATGGCCATCAGGAAGTAACCCAAATAAAAGGCCGACTGCACCAGTCCGGCCTGAAGACGGTTGATCTCGAAGGATTTGATGAATTGGCGGATCAATACATCATTCAGGTTATTTGGAATGCCCCAAAAAAGAAACAACAAGGTAACCAGTATAAACGGAATTAGGTTACCTTTAGGGAACACTCTGATTTGCTCATTCATGGATAGTTTTTTATTGGTGTGAAATCTATGTCAAAAAATTCTTCTTCTAAATTCAGAACACACAATAGAGGTGGCGATGGCAACGTTCAAAGATTCGGAAGTAACACTGCCTGGTGGAAAAGGTGGGATCACAATTTTCCTCGATACAAATTCAGCGACTTGACTGCAAATACCTTTTCCCTCGTTTCCCATCACAATTATTCCATTTGAATCCAATTCACAATGGTAAATGTTTTCACCTTCCAGAAAAGTCCCATAGATAGGTAAACCTTGTTGGACGGCATTATTCAGGAACCCGGGTAGTAAAATAGAGTGGACTTTTACCCGTGCCAGGGCACCCATTGTGGCCTGAACCGTTTTGGGATTATACAAATCGGTACAATCCTGGGAACACACGATGTTCCTGATCCCAAACCAGTCTGCAAGTCTGACAATGGTTCCGAGGTTTCCTGGATCCTGAATTGCGTCAAGTACCAAAGTTAAACCGTTCCTGATTTCATTCCAGTCGATTACGAAACTTGGAATTTTAAATAGTCCTACAATTTCAGGTGTCGCTTTCAAAAAACTTATTTTAGCAAGTTCCTCTTTTTCAACAATTTCAAAATGCAAATCAGATTTACAACTGATCAAATCGGGGGATAATTGCTTTGTTGTAAACAATTCATGGATTTCCATAGCAGATTGCAGCAGATCAAAAACGAGTTTTTTTCCCTCTGCAACAAACAGCCCTGAAGCCAACCTATTTTTTTTTAGGTCAAGCGATTTTACCAGTTTAATTTTATTTTTTGACAGCACTTTAGGAACCGATTTTGTACCTTCCAAAAATAATTCAATTTTAATTAATAAGGTTAATTATCTTTGCTTAGGATTTATCAATACACACGATTTTGGCATTTAAGTTTAAATATGTGATTAAATGGGCAACAGTTGCAATGGTTGCAATGATGCTTTCCTCCTGTAGGGTCGTGAAATACGTTCCCGAAAACCAATACCTTTTGACCAAATCAAAAATTTCAGTCGATAATAAATCAATTGACAAGCTAGAACTCAGAACCTACCTTAAGCAACGGGCCAACACCAAGATTTTTGGTTTTTGGCGGTTTCACCTGGGGTTGTACAACCTTTCAAACAAGAACCGTGAAGATGGCATTTTAAAAAGGATAGGTGAGGCTCCAGTAATCTACAACAGTGACTTGACCGATAAATCAAAGGCGGAGTTCTTGCGTTACATGCACAATAAGGGTTATTATAATTCAAATGTCACAGATACAATTATTTACAAGAAACGGAGAGTTGAGGTTTATTACAAGATCATCTCAAATATCCCCCATCGGATTCAATCGTACAAAACGGAAATTCTTGATAGTTCGCTCAAAGCACTGAACAAGGCGGACTCATCCAAATCGCTGATTAAATTTAATGGCAGGTTCGACACGGATGTATTGGCAGAGGAAAGCAAAAGACTGTTGATTGGATTTCAGAATAATGGGTTCTTTAAGGTCAACAAAAACGAAATTTATTTTGAGGCCGACACAACAAAAGCCGCCAAAGGGGTCAATCTTAAACTTGTAGTCGAGAAACAAAATGTTTCCGATGATCCCGCCATTCTCAAGGAAAGGGACCATCAGAAATATACCTTCCGCAACTTTTACTTCTACACCGATTTTGAAGCCCAAAAACAACTCTTCAGTGAAGCCAGGGTTGGCAACATTGCAAATATTTCCGATACAGTTAGAAGGGGCAACCAATATTTCATTTCAAGTACAAAAATACGTTATAATCCTGAATTACTGATTAATATGAACCATATCAATGACAAGGGTTATTATAGTCTTGATCTGGTAGAACGGACTTACAATGACCTTTTTTCGTTAAGGTTGTTCAAATTGATCAATATTAGGTTTGTAGAGACAAATAAGACCGATTCGCTGGGAAATCCTACGCTCGATTGTGTCATTCAACTTACTCCTTCAGTCCGTCAGGCCTACTCCATTTCTTTCGAGGGAACCAATTCACTGGGAAATCTCGGGGTTGCGGGGAATTTGGGTTATCAGCACAAAAATATTTTCAAGGGAGGGGAGTTGCTGGATGTTGTTTTATTGGGAGCAACAGAGAAACAGTATTATGGTAAGGGTGATTCGGCAACTACATTTAACTCACTAGAATCGGGTATAGAATCGAAGATTACATTGCCGAAGTTTCTTGCCCCCATACAATCGAAAAAACTTTTTCGCTTTTCGACCCCACAAACTTTAATGAACCTATCTTACAATTATCAGCGCCGACCGGATTATACCCGGACTATTTTAAGGGCCAGCCTGGGTTACCAATGGAAATCGTCAGAATTCACAACCCATAGGTTTAATCTGATCGACCTTAACATGGTTAAGATGTTCTCTTATGATTCAGCTTTTGTTTCGAGGATTGAAAATCTATACATCAAAAGTTCCTATACCGATCACTCCATCTCAGCCTGGAACTACAGCTTCACGAGAAATACTCAGAATTTACAGAAACGTTCGAATTACAGCTATTTATGGGCCTCATTTGAAACTGCCGGGACACTTCTTAACGGGCTGAGCCAGTTGTTCGACCGCAAGCTCCATTATATTGATACCTCCACTGTAAATAGGTACCATTTTCTGGGTACCCCGTTTGCACAATACCTCAAAACAGACCTTGAATATCGCAGGGGATTCATGATCGATAAATTCAATGCTTTCGTATTCAGAACTTATATGGGTATTGCTATGCCTTTCGGAAATTCAGACCAGATTCCTTTTGAGCGAAAATATTTCACAGGGGGGGCGAATGGGATCCGGGCCTGGCCGGTGAGAACATTGGGACCCGGTTCATTTAAAGCCAATGCAAATGAGTTTCCAAATCAATCGGGTGATATTAAACTTGAAGCCAATGCAGAGTACCGTTTTGCAATGATCGGACCATTTGAGGGGGCACTCTTCCTCGATATGGGGAACATTTGGTCCCTTAAAGATAACCGTCCCGGAACAGAGTTTTCATTCCCCGGATTTTATAAAGAACTGGCTGTTGGTACTGGATTAGGCTTGAGATATGATTTTTCCTTTGTGATCCTTCGTGTCGATCTTGGGATGAAACTTCATGATCCTTCGTTGGACGCTGGCTCCCGTTGGATTCCGGCAAATCAAATTCTTACAAAAAATAATGTAAATGTGGCTTTTGCAATTGGTTATCCATTTTAACCCTGTTACTTCCCGATTATAGATGTTTATTTTATAATTCCTTAACTCATAAGCAGATGGAAACTAAATGGATTCGCGCACTATTCAGTTTTTCCAGAAAAGAGCGAAATGGCATTGTCGTTTTGCTTACGGTCATCTTTTGTTTAATTGTATTTGGGAAATTGATACCGCTATTTTCCCAATCTGAGAAAACTGATTTTTCAAAATGGGAGGTGGAAGTTGACAACTATTTCTCAAAAGCAAATGAAAAGGAAGAGATTCCGGCTGAATTACCAGTTACCCTTTCCGCCTTCGATCCGAATGTTGTTGATTCGATCGGATTGGCAAAGATGGGGATTCCTGCAAAAGTTAGTGCCAATTGGTTGAAATACCTGCAGAAAGGTGGAAGGTTCAGGAATAAGGATGGGGTGAAAAGGATCTTTGGTATGACACCAACCTTGTTTGGGCAGCTCGATAGTTTCATGGTCATCCAATCAATAACTATTCCTGCGTCAAAAGCGAATGAACATGTATTGGTGGATCAACCACATGTGGCGTTTAAACGTGACACTTTTGCACAGGAAAAATTTGAAAAACCGTTTAAGGAACCGGCCATCGTTTTGGAACTGAACAGTGTAGATTCTGTTCAATTGCTTGAAATTAAGGGTATCGGTCCTGTTTTTGCATCACGCATCGTCCGTTTCCGGAATCTTCTCGGAGGATATTGTACGGTTTCTCAATTAAAAGAAGTCTATGGGATAAAACCTGAAAACTTTGAGATTTTTTCATCCTGTTTTACTGTCGATCCATCAACCATCAAAACATTTAACATTAATTTTTCCACAGTCCAGGAGCTGGGCAGACATCCTTATATCGGATTTAAAACAGCACGAAAAATATTGAAATTGCGTGACCAAAAGGGTAAATTCTCTTCATTGGATGACCTTTCGATATTGGTTTCTGCCGATACTTTGCAAAAATTATCGCCTTACCTGAGATTCAGCCAATAATTTTTGTTTGAAAATGGTAATTATTCTGTCTTATTTATTTTTTAGGTCCATTGTTTGATAATAAGATAAAATTCATAAATTTGCACTCCGAAATAATAGAAAATTAAATAAAGTAAACACAGAATTTTATGATTGTTATTCCAATTAAAGACGGCGAGAACATTGAACGTGCATTGAAACGTTTCAAAAGAAAAATCGAAAAAACAGGAGTTGTGAAAGAGCTTCGCAATCGTCAGGCTTTCGAAAAACCATCAATAACACGCCGCACTGAGATTAAAAAGGCGATCTATATCGAAGATTTACAGCGCTCAGAAGAATAAATCAATCTGAATAAAATAATTTGGGTGAATTTGTTTTAATTTCGTATATTGATACGAAATTCATTTATACCTGAAATGTTGAATCCGGAGCTTTTTCTTAATTATCTCAAATACGAAAAGCGGTATTCCGAACATACCCTCATCGCTTATACAAACGACCTCGACCAGTTTATTCATTTTGGAATAGAATTGGACGGGGATTTTTGTGTCGAAGAAGCAAATCACCATCTGATTCGTCAGTGGATTATTTCAATGATGGACGACGGAATTGGTGCCAGGAGCGTAAATAGAAAGATTTCAACCTTAAAATCATTCTATAAATTTTTGATGCGCGAAGGGATGATGGGGAACAATCCAATGGAAAAGGTGGCTTTACCTAAGATAGGGAAAAAATTACCTGTTTTTGTTCAGGAAAAGGAGATGAACCGGTTGCTCGATGGAAGGTTTTTTACTGATGATTTCGAGGGAAAGCGCGATAAAGCCATTGTTAGCCTTTTTTATGGTACTGGAATCCGGTTGTCCGAATTGGTTGGTATCAGGTTTACAGATCTTGATTTGCGCGAAAAGATGGTTAAAGTTACAGGTAAACGAAATAAAGAACGTTTGGTACCTTTTCCAACCGAAATTGCCACTGTATTAAATGAATATATCAAGTTACGCAGCGAACTTTTTCCCGGTTTCGGAAATTTTGTTTTTCTCACAGCCAAAGGTGAACCGGTTTACAACAAATTGATTTATCGGATTGTTAAAAAGGAATTATCGTTGATTACCACTATTGATAAAAAAAGTCCCCATGTTTTGAGGCATAGTTATGCGACACATTTACTGAACAGGGGGGCCGATCTGAATGCAATAAAGGAGTTGTTGGGGCATGCCAATCTTGCGGCAACGCAGGTCTATACGCATACTTCATTCGAAAAACTAAAATTAGTTTACAAACAAGCTCATCCGCGAGCTTAAATTAAAGGAGGAAAAATTATGGACGTAAAAGTACAAAGTGTTCATTTCAAAGCCGACCAAAAGTTGATCGACTTTTGCGAAAAGCGCATCAATAAACTTGAGCTTTTTTTTGAAGGTATTATTGGATCTGAGTTGATTCTTAAACTGGAAAAGGACGAAGACAAGGAAAATAAAGTCGCTGAGATTAAACTTTCGGTACCTTCAAATGAATATCTTTTCGCTAAAAAACAGGCAAAAACCTTCGAGGAAGCTGTTGATCTGGCAGTGGATGCCCTTCGTAAACAGTTAGATAAATACAAAATGAAAGTCAAATCCAAATAAATTTCAAAAAAGAATTTTAATTGGCATTTTGAAAGAAAAATAGTTTAAATTTGCAGACCATTTTTGAGGCACGTTTCTTTAAAATGGTCTGTTCTTTTAGGTCAGGAAATTAAGACAAATAATATGGGGAGATACCAAAGCGGCCAACTGGGGCAGACTGTAAATCTGCTGGCGAACGCCTTCGTAGGTTCGAATCCTGCTCTCCCCACACCCTTGCCGGAAGTAAATTAAGTAGGTACGGCAGGTCTTAAGCGGGAGTAGCTCAGTTGATAGAGCATTAGCCTTCCAAGCTGAGGGTCGCGGGTTTGAGTCCCGTCTCCCGCTCAATTTCGCCAGTGTAGCTCAGGGGTAGAGCGCTTCCTTGGTAAGGAAGAGGTCATGAGTTCAATTCTCATCACCGGCTCAGATAAGAAAAGATGAATGTAATAATATAAACGCAAAAAAATTGAATTATGGCTAAAGCACATTATGACAGGTCAAAACCTCACGTAAACATTGGGACTATCGGTCACGTTGACCACGGTAAGACAACTCTTACTTCTGCAATCACTATGGTATTGAACAAGAAGGGTCTTTGCGATATCAAATCTTTCGATTCGATCGACAATGCCCCTGAAGAAAAAGAACGTGGTATTACCATCAACACTGCACACGTTGAATACGCAACCATGAACCGTCACTATGCTCACGTTGACTGCCCAGGACACGCTGACTACGTAAAGAACATGGTTACAGGTGCTGCCCAGATGGACGGTGCGATCATCGTTGTTGCAGCAACCGACGGTCCTATGCCTCAGACCCGCGAGCACATCCTGCTTGCACGTCAGGTTAACGTTCCCCGTTTGGTTGTTTTCATGAACAAAGTTGACATGGTTGAAGATCCGGAAATTCTTGAACTTGTTGAAATGGAAATTCGTGACCTTCTTACCTTCTATGATTTCGATGGTGACAATACTCCTGTTATTCAGGGTTCTGCACTTGGCGCATTGAATGGTGAACCACAGTGGGAACAAAAAGTTATGGAACTGATGGATGCAGTTGATACCTGGATCCCGATTCCTCCTCGTGACGTTGACAAACCATTCCTTATGCCGGTTGAAGACGTTTTCTCGATCACAGGTCGCGGAACCGTTGCTACTGGACGTATCGAAACAGGTAAAATCCATACAGGCGACGAAATTGAAATTATTGGTCTTGGCGCAGAAAACCGCAAAACCATCTGTACAGGCGTTGAAATGTTCCGTAAGATCCTTGATGACGGCCAGGCTGGGGACAACGTAGGTCTTCTCCTCCGTGGTGTTGATAAAAAAGAGATCAAACGTGGTCAGATCCTTGCAAAAGCAGGCTCAATTACTCCTCATACCACATTTAAGGCTGAGGTTTATATCCTGAAAAAAGAGGAAGGTGGTCGTCATACCCCATTCCACAACAAATATCGTCCACAGTTCTATATCCGTACATTGGACATCACCGGTGAAATCAATCTTCCTGAAGGAACTGAAATGGTTATGCCAGGTGACAACGTTACAATTACAGTTGAACTGATCTATCCGGTTGCTTTGAACCTTGGTCTCCGTTTTGCGATCCGCGAAGGTGGTCGTACCGTAGGTGCAGGTCAGGTAACTGAAATTTTGAAATAGTCTTCTATTAAATTATAAAAGTGGTGCAGTCCTGAGCTTATGTTCAGGACTGCATTTACGGATAAACTCATAAGGGGGAGTAAGGGTAAGTTCGATTCTTACTATCCGGCAAAGTAAATTTTTGTAACGAATTTTGTCCCTATACAAATGAAATTAGATTATTTCACCGAATCTTACAATGAACTCGTCCATAAGGTTTCATGGCCTACATGGAATGAGTTGCGTAATAGTGCTATAGTAGTAATGGTTGCTTCCTTTATAATCGCACTGTTAATATTTTTCATAGATTCCTCTTTCAGGTCATTTATGAAATTGATTTACAGTTTTTTCTATTAATTATTTTCTGGAGGTCCGTAATGAGCGATAATCAACGTAAATGGTATGTTCTTCGAGCTATTGGAGGAAAAGAGAAGAAGGTCAAGGAATATATCGATAATGAAGTAGCGAGTTCAGGACTTCAGGAATTTGTATCCCAGGTCTTAATCCCTACGGAAAAGGTCTATCAAATCCGGAATGGTAAAAAAGTTGCAAAAGACCGCAATTTTTTTCCCGGTTACATTCTGGTAGAAGCTGCCCTAGTTGGCGAAATTGCCCACATGCTTAGAAATGTACCCAATGTTATTGGTTTCCTTGGAGACACAAAGGGGGGAGATCCCGTCCCGATGCGTCAATCCGAAGTGAACCGTATATTGGGTAAAGTTGATGAGCTACAGGAAAGCGGAGAGGAATTTGATACCCCATTCATAGAGGGCGAGACCGTAAAAGTGACTGATGGACCGTTTAACGGTTTCAACGGAACCATTGAGGAAATCAATGTGGAGAAGAAGAAACTTAAAGTAATGGTCAAAATTTTCGGTCGTAAAACACCCTTGGAACTTAGCTTTATGCAAGTAGAAAAGGAGTAAGTAATTTTTTTTAAAAAACGTTATGGCTAAAGACATTGCTGGATTTATCAAGTTACAGATCAAAGGTGGTGCAGCAAATCCTTCACCTCCCGTAGGGCCTGCTTTAGGTTCCAAAGGGGTGAACATCATGCAGTTCTGTAAACAGTTCAATGCCAGGACTCAGGATCAGGCTGGGAAAGTATTACCGGTGATTATCACTGTTTATGGTGACAAATCATTTGATTTTGTAGTAAAAAACCCACCCGTAGCTGTTCAGTTGATTGAGGCTTCGAAGGTTAAAAAAGGATCTTCCGAACCACACGTCAACAAAGTTGGCTCAGTTTCATGGGATCAGGTGAAAGACATTGCAGAGATTAAAATGCCCGACTTAAACTGCTTCTCGTTAGAGGCTGCGATGAGTATGGTGGCTGGCACTGCAAGAAGCATGGGGATTACCGTAACAGGCAAATCACCGTTTATTAACTAATTAAAGTTAAGGTTGAAATGGCAAAAGTTACCAAGAATAAGAAAGCTGCATTGGCAAAACTCGAAGCTGGGAAAATCTATGGTTTATTTGAAGCTACCGAACTTGTAAAGAAGATCACCTTTACCAAATTCGACGCTTCTGTTGACATTGATGTAAGGCTTGGGGTGGATCCTCGTAAGGCTAATCAAATGGTTCGTGGTGTAGTAACTTTGCCCCATGGTACCGGTAAAGAAGTTCGTGTCCTCGCATTGGTCACTCCTGACAAGGAGGCTGAAGCATTGGAGGCAGGTGCTGATTTCGTAGGTCTCGACAACTATATCCAAAAGATCAAAGATGGTTGGACTGATGTGGATGTCGTGATTACTATGCCCCCGGTTATGGGTAAAGTTGGGGCGTTAGGCCGTATTTTAGGTCCACGTGGACTTATGCCTAACCCCAAAAGTGGAACTGTCACTATGGAAATCGGTAAAGCCATCAAAGAAGTAAAGATGGGTAAAATCGATTTTAAAGTTGACAAGTTCGGTATTGTGCATACTTCAGTTGGAAAAGTATCGTTTGACCCACAAAAGATTGTGGAAAACGCCAGGGAGTTTGTTCACTCGATTCAGAAATTAAAACCCGCTGCTGCAAAAGGTACTTACATAAAGAGCGTTTATGTATCAAGCACCATGAGCCCCGGCATCCAGGTGGAACCAAAAACCTGTCTGGAATAAGTAATCATAGTTGAAATGAAAAGATCAGATAAATTACAGGTAATTGACCAATTGACCAAAGAGATCAATTCATACAACCATTATTATCTTGCCGATATCTCAAACCTTAATGCTAAGGTTACAAGCGACCTGAGAAGGTTGTGCAACAAGCGGGAAGTAAAACTGGTTGTAGTTAAGAACACAATCCTCCGTAAGGCAATGGAAAATTCTGAAAAGAATTCCACGGAGCTTTATGATGTACTGGTAAACAATACGTCTGTCCTTTTTTCAAACACCGGAAGCGTTCCTGCTAAGCTGATTAAAGAGTTTAGTAAGAAAAACAAAAAACCGGTACTGAAAGGGGCTTATGTTGAGCAATGTGCCTATATTGGTGCTGATCAGCTTGAGGCGTTAATCAATGTAAAATCAAAAGAAGAACTTTTGGGCGGTATTATCGCAACCCTTCAATCACCGATCAAAAATGTTGTGTCTGCACTTCAATCAGGTGGACAAACGATCGTGGGTGTGTTGAAGACTTTGGAGGAGCGTAATGCTTAATTAAATTTTTAGAGTAAAAAAGAATCAATTAATATTTAAATTTCAAGTAAAATGGCAGATCTTAAAAAACTTGCAGAAGAACTTGTTAACCTGACTGTTAAAGAAGTTAACGAGCTTGCAGGTATCCTTAAATCAGAGTACGGTATTGAACCAGCTGCAGCTGCAGTTGCTGTTGCTGCTCCGGTTGCAGCAGCCGAAGCTGAAGCACCTGCTGAAAAAACTGAATTTGACGTCATCCTTAAATTCGGTGGCCAGTCAAAATTAGCTGTTGTTAAATTGGTAAAAGAACTTGTTGGCGTAGGGCTGAAAGAAGCTAAGGACTTAGTTGATAGCGCACCTAAGGCAATTAAAGAAAAAGTTTCAAAAGAAGAGGCCGAATCTCTCAAAGCACAACTTGAAGAAGCTGGCGCTGAAGTTGAAATCAAATAGGATTTATACCTGTACTACAAGGTTATATGCGGTTTAGAATCCCGTTAAGGGATTCTAAACCTTTTCATGTTTATATTTTGGTTCCTTAATTTGGCTGATAATGTCCTCAAATTACATAAATCAAAGGATTAGCTTTGCGTCCACCAGAAGCAAACTAGAGTACCCCGATTTCCTGGAGGTGCAGATTAAATCTTTTAAAGAATTTTTCCAATTGGGAACCTCTCCGGAAGATCGAAAGAATGAAGATCTTTACCAGGTCTTTCAGGAGAATTTTCCGATTTCCGATACAAGAAATAATTTCGTTCTCGAATTTATCGACTATCAGGTCGATCCTCCGCGTTACAGCCTCGATGAGTGCATTGAACGTGGCTTAACCTATAGCGTTCCTTTAAAAGCAAAGCTTAAGCTTTTCTGTACCGACCCTGAGCACGAAGATTTTGATACAGTGGTGCAGGATGTTTATCTTGGGACTGTTCCTTATATGACCCCAACCGGCTCTTTTGTCATCAATGGTGCTGAAAGGGTGGTCGTTTCACAGCTTCACAGGTCTCCCGGGGTTTTCTTTGGGCAAAGTGTCCATGCCAACGGAACTAAATTGTATTCTGCCCGCGTAATTCCTTTTAAAGGTTCGTGGATCGAATTCGCAACAGACATCAACAATGTGATGTTTGCTTATATCGACCGTAAAAAGAAATTACCGGTTACCACTTTGCTCCGTGCGATCGGTTACGAGAGTGATAAGGATATTCTTGAAATATTTGGTCTTGCTGACGAAATCAAAGTTTCCAAAACTGCATTGAAAAAATATGTGGGTCGGAAACTTGCTGCACGTGTCCTGAAAACATGGGTGGAAGATTTCGTTGATGAAGATACCGGTGAAGTTGTTTCAATTGAACGAAATGAAGTGATCGTTGACCGTGAGGTTATTATCGAAAATGATCATGTGGATGAAATTCTGGAATCAGGTGCGAAAACAATCCTTTTGCACAAGGAAGAGGCAGGCTCCGGCGATTTCGCGATTATTTACAATACACTTCAGAAAGACCCTTGTAATTCTGAGAAAGAAGCTGTTCTTCATATATACAGGCAGCTCCGTAATTCGGAACCACCAGACGAGGCAACTGCCCGCGATGTGATCGACAAACTATTTTTCTCTGAAGTACGTTATGACCTTGGTGAAGTTGGCCGTTTCCGTATTAACCGGAAATTGGGTTTGAATATCGATATGACAACCAGGGTCCTTACTAAACAGGATATTATCGAAATTATTAAATACCTGATCAAGTTAATCAATTCGAAAACTGACGTTGATGATATCGACCACTTGTCAAACCGTAGGGTTCGGACTGTCGGGGAACAGATGTTCACACAGTTTGGCGTAGGTTTGGCACGTATGGCCCGTACCATTCGCGAACGGATGAATGTCAGGGACAATGAGGTTTTTACACCAATTGACCTGATCAATTCCAAAACTTTGGTTTCGGTAATCAATTCCTTCTTTGGTACCAATGCCCTTTCACAGTTTATGGACCAGACCAATCCATTGGCCGAAATGACCCATAAACGACGTATGTCGGCTTTGGGGCCGGGCGGTCTTTCACGTGAACGTGCAGGATTTGAAGTCAGGGACGTACATTATACCCATTATGGCCGCCTTTGTCCGATTGAAACTCCCGAAGGACCAAATATCGGGTTGATCTCCTCGCTTTGCGTTTTTGCCAAAATCAACGACCTTGGTTTTATCGAAACGCCTTACCGAAGTGTGACGAACGGAAAAGTCAACCTGAACAACGACGATGTCGCTTATTTTACTGCCGAAGAGGAAGAAGGAAAGATCATTGCACAGGCAAATGCCATTATTGACGCTGAAGGTAATTTTATCAATTCGCGTGTTAAAGCGCGCCTCGATGCCGATTATCCTTTGTCCAATAAGGAAGATGCCAATTTGATGGATGTCGGTCCAAACCAGATTGCTTCGATTGCCGCGTCTTTGATCACATTTCTTGAACATGATGATGCCAACCGTGCTTTGATGGGATCGAACATGATGCGCCAGGCAGTTCCTTTATTGCGTCCAGAGGCTCCCATTGTTGGGACTGGTCTTGAAAGCAATATTGCAAGGGATGCCCGTATCAATGTGACTGCAGAAGGTCCCGGGTCTGTCGAATTTGTTGATGCTACAAAAATCGTCATTCGTTATGATATGACCGATGAAGAGCGTTATGTCAGCTTCGATTCAGATCTGAAGACATATAATCTTGCTAAATATAAGAAAACCAATCAGGGTACCTGCATCGATTTGAAGCCCCTTGTTCGTAAAGGCCAAAGGGTTGACGCTGGTGATATCATGACTGAAGGGTATGCTACTGCAAAAGGCGAGCTTGCACTTGGCCGCAACCTTAAAGTGGCTTTCATGCCATGGCAGGGTTATAACTATGAGG
Source organism: uncultured Bacteroidia bacterium (assembly GCA_903927965.1). Lineage (GTDB taxonomy): Bacteria > Bacteroidota > Bacteroidia > Bacteroidales > Prolixibacteraceae > JAAFHB01. The sequence goes on from CAIYPA010000078.1 coordinate 26,693, forward strand.
ATGCAATCGTAATTTCCGAACGTATTGTCCGCGATGACATTTTCACCTCCATACACATTGATGAATATTCGCTTGAAGTACGCGATACAAAGAGGGGTGCTGAAGAGTTTACCTCTGATATCCCTAATGTTAGCGAGGAAGCAACCCGTAATCTTGATGAAAACGGATTGATCAGGATTGGTGCGATTGTGAAACCTGGTGATATTTTAATTGGAAAGATAACCCCGAAAGGTGAATCTGACCCCTCTCCGGAAGAAAAACTTTTGCGTGCAATTTTTGGCGATAAAGCGGGTGACGTGAAAGATGCTTCGTTAAAAGCATCCCCTTCTCTGAATGGCGTTGTTATCGACAAAAAGCTCTTCTCCCGAGTAATGAAGGAAAAAAAGGGCAAAACGGCAACAAAGCCTTTGCTTGAGCAAATTGATCATGAACTTGAATTTGAAACCAGTAGGCTTCGTGAAATTCTGATTGATAAACTTTTCAACCTTGTAAATGGGAAAACCTCCCAGGGTGTAAAAGATTATTTCAATGGCGATTTGATCACCAAAGGGAACAAGTTTACATTAAAACAATTACAAGGTATCGACTACTTGAATGTTAATCCCAATAAGTGGACTACTGACAAGGATAAGAACGATATGATTTCAGCTTTGGTGAACAATTTCATCATGAAGTACAAGGAAGCCGAGGCTGTTGCGCGTCGTAAACGTTACAATGTGACCATTGGGGATGAACTTCCCGCAGGTATCCTTCAATTGGCAAAAGTTTACATTGCCAAAAAGCGGAAACTTCAGATCGGGGATAAAATGGCTGGACGGCATGGAAACAAAGGTATTGTTTCCCGTATCGTTCGCGACGAAGACCTTCCATTCCTTGCCGACGGAACACCTGTTGATATCGTTCTGAACCCACTTGGGGTACCATCGCGTATGAACCTGGGGCAGATCTATGAAACGGTTCTTGGCTGGGCTGGTAAGGAATTGGGACTTACTTTTGCCACCCCGATTTTTGATGGTGCAACATTGACACAAATTTCTGAATACACTGATAAGGCAAGAATCCCACGGTTTGGGAAAACTAACCTTTACGACGGGGAAACAGGTGATCCGTTCGACCAACCGGCGACAGTAGGTGTTATCTATATGCTGAAACTGGGTCACATGGTTGAAGATAAGATGCATGCCCGTTCGATCGGCCCGTATTCCTTGATCACACAGCAACCACTTGGTGGTAAGGCTCAGTTTGGGGGTCAGCGATTTGGTGAAATGGAGGTTTGGGCGCTTGAAGCGTTTGGTGCTGCCAATATTCTTCAGGAAATCCTTACCGTGAAGTCGGATGACGTGATCGGTCGTGCGAAGGCTTATGAAGCCATTGTAAAAGGCGATCCACTTCCGCACCCTGGGATTCCTGAATCATTAAATGTGTTGTTACACGAGCTTAGAGGTCTGGGATTAAGCGTTAACCTGGAATAGTAAGTTTAAATTCAACAAGTTAAAACTATCTTTTACTTGTTGAGTTTAAACGTTGAGAATAAAATTATTGATATTCTTACATTTTTTTCAAAAATATTATGGCATTCAGACGAGATAATAAGGTTAAGAGTAATTTCACCAAAATCAGTATAAGTCTTGCGTCACCCGAGGAAATACTTGAGCGTTCTCATGGGGAAGTTCTTAAACCTGAGACTATTAACTATAGAACATATAAACCCGAGCGTGACGGTCTTTTCTGCGAAAGGATTTTCGGGCCTGTGAAGGATTATGAATGTCATTGCGGTAAGTACAAACGGATCCGTTACCGCGGAATCGTTTGCGACCGTTGTGGCGTTGAAGTCACAGAGAAGAAAGTTCGCCGTGAAAGGATGGGACATATTTCTTTGGTTGTACCGGTTGTTCATATCTGGTATTTTAAATCATTGCCAAATAAAGTAGGTTACTTATTAGGTTTACCTACTAAGAAACTCGACACTATTATCTACTATGAACGTTATGTTGTAATCAATGCAGGGATCAAACGCAACGACGGGATTAAGTACCTCGATTTTCTGACAGAGGAGGAGTACATAGATATTATGGAATCTTTACCAAAAGACAATCAGGCTCTTGACGATGAGCATCCCGACAAGTTCATTGCCGATATGGGTGCGATTGCGCTCCATAAACTCCTTGAAAGGCTCGAACTTGATGAATTATCATACGATTTGAGGCATAAGGCTGGTAATGAAACTTCGCAACAGCGTAAAAATGAAGCATTGAAACGGTTGAACGTTGTTGAAGCTTTCCGTGCCTCAAAAGGAAGAAATAAACCCGAATGGATGATCGTTAAGGTTGTCCCAGTTATTCCTCCCGATTTGCGTCCTTTGGTTCCATTGGATGGCGGCCGTTTTGCAACTTCCGACTTAAACGACCTTTATCGTCGTGTGATTATCCGCAATAACCGTTTGAAACGTTTGATAGAAATCAAAGCCCCTGAAGTGATCCTTCGCAACGAGAAGAGGATGTTGCAGGAAGCTGTTGATTCATTGTTTGATAACAGCCGTAAATCGAATGCTGTCAAAACAGATAACAACCGTCCGTTAAAATCACTTTCCGATTCTTTGAAAGGAAAGCAAGGGCGGTTCCGTCAGAACTTGTTGGGTAAACGTGTCGATTATTCAGCGCGTTCTGTGATTGTCGTGGGTCCAAACCTCAAACTACATGAATGTGGTATTCCCAAAGATATGGCTGCCGAACTTTACAAACCATTTGTTATCAGGAAGTTGATAGAAAGAGGTATTGTAAAGACCGTGAAATCTGCCAAGAAGATTGTCGATCGCAAGGATCCGGTTGTTTGGGATATTCTTGAAAATGTGATGAAAGGCCATCCGGTTTTGTTAAACCGTGCGCCAACCCTTCACCGTTTGTCGATCCAATCGTTCCAGCCAGTCCTGGTCGAAGGTAAAGCGATCCGTCTCCATCCACTTGTCTGTACCGGTTTCAACGCCGACTTCGACGGTGACCAGATGGCGGTACACTTACCACTTGGTAATGCTGCGATTCTTGAGGCACAGGTCTTGATGTTGTCTTCGCATAACCTTTTGAACCCTGCGAATGGGGCACCAATTACTGTTCCTTCTCAGGACATGGTTCTTGGTTTGTATTACATGACCAAGGAACGCAAAGGTGCCAAAGGGGAAGGCTTGTCATTCTACTCACCTGAAGAAGCGATCATCGCTTACAACGAAGGCAAAGTCGATATGCATGCGATCGTGAATGTCCGCACAGTGGACCTTGACGAAAATGGAAACCTTAAAACGATGATGATCGATACCACGCTTGGACGTATTTTATTTAACGAATATGTACCAAAGGCAGCGGGTTATATCAATAAAATATTGACAAAGAAGGCTTTAAGGGATATCATTGCCGATATTCTCAAAAGGACCGATAACGCAACAACAGCCCAGTTCCTCGATGATATCAAGGATCTTGGTTATAAAATGGCTTACCGTGGAGGTCTGTCGTTCAACCTCGATGATGTGATCATTCCAGATGTAAAAACTGAAATGGTTGCAGAAGGATTCGCCGGAGTTGAGGAGGTCCTGAACAACTATAACATGGGATTCATCACCAATAACGAAAGATACAATGGAGTTATTGATATTTGGACACATGTCAACGCCAAGCTGACGCAGAGCGTAATGAGTACCATTAGTTCTGATAAACAAGGGTTTAACTCTGTTTATATGATGCTTGACTCTGGAGCCCGTGGTTCCAAGGAACAGATCCGTCAGTTGTGCGGTATGCGTGGATTGATGGCAAAACCTCAAAAATCTGGTTCTACCGGTTCACAGATCATCGAGAATCCAATTTTGGCCAACTTTAAAGAAGGTCTTTCGGTACTTGAGTACTTTATCTCAACGCACGGTGCCCGTAAGGGTTTGGCCGATACGGCATTGAAAACAGCCGATGCAGGTTATCTGACCCGTCGTCTTGTTGACGTTGCCCAGGATGTGATCATTAATCTAGATGATTGCGGTACGCTACGTGGGTTGATTGCAATGGCACTTAAAAATAATGAGGAGGTCGTTGCATCGTTGTCGGAGCGTATTTTGGGGCGTACTACAGTTCACGATATCTATCATCCACTTACCGGGAAATTGATCATCAAAGCCGGCGAAGAGATTATTGAGGATATCGCCGCCGTGATCGAAGATTCACCGATTGAAAGGGTTGAAATCAGGTCGGTATTGACTTGCGAAGCTGAGAATGGGGTTTGCGCAAAATGTTACGGACGTAACCTTGCCACAGCCAAGATGATCCAATTGGGTGAAGCTGTCGGTGTTATTTCTGCGCAGTCTATCGGTGAACCTGGAACACAGTTGACACTTCGTACTTTCCACGTCGGGGGTATCGCAGGGAACGTTTCAACACAATCAACAGTTGTGGCCAGATATGATGGTCTTGCCGAGATTGAGGAATTGCGTTCAGTAGAGTCGATTGATGAAAAAGGTGATTCCATTGATATTGTGGTCAGCCGTCTTGCTGAATTGAAAATTATCGATAAAAATACCGGTATAACCCTATCGACACACAGTATGCCCTATGGTTCCAAATTGTATGTGAAACCGGGTGCTGAAATTAAAAAGGATGCCATCATTTGCGAATGGGATCCATACAATGGGGTTATTATCAATGAGTTCAATGGTCGTGTGGCTTATCACGATCTGATTGACGGTGTAACATGCCGTGAAGAATCGGATGAGCAGACCGGATACAAGGAGAAAGTGATCATTGAGACCCGTGATAAAACAAAGAACCCAACATTGCACGTTGTTGACGAAAACGATACTGAGATACGTTCCTATAACCTTCCTGTTGGTGGCCACTTAAGTGTGGAGGACGGACAGATGGTCAAGAGCGGCGATGTATTGGTGAAGATCCCGCGTGCCTCAGGTAAAGCAGGTGACATCACAGGTGGTCTTCCACGTGTTACTGAACTTTTTGAAGCACGTAACCCATCTAATCCGGCAGTTGTGTCTGAAATTGACGGTGAAGTGACCCTTGGTAAAATTAAACGAGGTAACCGCGAGGTGGTCATCACATCCCGTACAGGTGAAGTGAAGAAATACCTTGTTCCACTGTCGAGGCAGATCCTTGTACAGGAAAGTGACTACGTACGTGCCGGTATTGCACTTTCCGATGGTGCGATCACACCTTCAGATATCCTTGCAATCAAAGGGCCAACAAAAGTCCAGGAATACATCGTGAACGAAGTGCAGGATGTCTATCGTATGCAGGGCGTGAAAATCAACGACAAGCACTTTGAAGTCATTGTGCGTCAGATGATGCGCAAAGTTGAGATCGAAGATGCCGGCGATACCCGTTTCCTTGAGAAGCAGATTGTTGACAAAAGCGACTTTACCGCTGAAAACGATTGGATTTATGGCAAGAAAATCGTGATCGAATCCGGTGATTCTGAAGTACTTCGTCCAGGTATGGTTATTACAGCACGTCGTTTGAGGGATGAAAACTCTCTGCTCAAACGTAAGGATAAGAAGACAGTAGAAGCCCGCGATGCTGTCCCTGCGACGTCAAGTCAGGTGTTACAGGGGATTACCCGTGCATCGTTGCAGACGAAGTCATGGATGTCGGCTGCCTCTTTCCAGGAGACGACCAAAGTATTGAACGAAGCTGCGATCAATGGTAAGATCGATTACCTTGAAGGTTTGAAAGAAAACGTAATATGTGGGCATTTGATCCCTGCCGGTACCGGTAACCCGATGTTTAAAAACATAGTGGTCGGTTCAAAGGATGAGTACGATCGTTTGATCGATTCAAAAAGGGTGGACGATGACGACGACAATTATTAATCAACGGTTATGAGCGACGAATTTCAGGATCAGCATCAGTTGAACATTGAGCTTAGCGAGGAAATTGCCCAGGGCACTTATTCCAATCTGGCAATCATCACCCATTCCCCTTCGGAATTTGTGGTTGATTTCGTTCGGATCATGCCGGGTATTCCCAAGGCCAATGTGAAGTCGAGGATTATCTTGACACCCGAACATGCCAAACGGTTGATGATGGCGTTACAGGAAAACATCCTTAAATTTGAATCGTTGCATGGCCCTATCCATATTCATGGTGGAAACGAAGGTGTATTGCCAATGACATTTGGCGGACCAACAGGACAGGCATAATTGGTTAATATATAATGCATTATAAGAAAAGCTCTTCCGAAAGGAGGAGTTTTTTATTTATTAGGCACGTCTTTATTACTACAATATTTTCTTTATTTCATTAATAAATTCTTTGTTAAACCATCCGATTAATTGTCCATGCTTTGATGTTTCAAACCCATTTTTCAAGGCTAAAGCTGTTAAAGCATAATACATTCCATAATAAATCCTGTTAACAGCAATGACATATTTTTCGCTCATCGCCAGAAAATGAGCCAATTCAATCGTTTCGGTTGCTTGTCGTAACCGATAATCAACAAGTGAATGTCTATCGTTTTCGTCTATCATACGTGTAAACCATTTGCTATTGCATTAACAAATATTGGTTGTTTTCCCCTAAGTGTGTTCAACTCAGATTCTCCAATAATATGAGTATCTGTAATTATATTATATTTCAAATCCACTTCATAACACAGATCTGAAATCTCTCTTTCAATTTTCCAGTCAGCTTTTTGCTTAAGTATTATTAAAATATCATAATCCGAATCTTTATGGGCTTGCCCATAAACCTGAGAGCCAAAAAGTATAATATCCGTTAAGTCATCAGCAAATCTTGACTTTAACCGGAAGCTCAAATCTTTTAATACCTTTATTTTATCAATTCTCATCCTACCAATTTTAATCAAAGGTAAATAATCTGGGATGGGGAGCTAAAGGACAATCGCTCATTTCTTTTCATTTTTCGTTTTAATAATTATAAATAATTACATTGGTTTAACTTCAATTTTTAGATCATCTAAACCACCACCGAATTCCAAATGCATTCTTCCCAATACTTTACCTTGTAATATTGGTTCTAAACTACTACACAGACTACTTCTACATAATTCTTTGAACTCAGAAACATCTATTGATAATAAATAAGCATCACCAAAACAATGTCGTGGGAAAGCGTATTTTAGTGAATAAAATAAAGATGCCTTTGGCTTTTCAATTCCTTCAAACATAAAACCATCATTTGGTGATAAATGTGATAAAAACAATTTTGCTTCATCTTCATTGACTGTTGGTAAAGTAGTAGCTTCAATTTCCCCAAACTTAATAAATGACCTATTTTGTATGCTTTCCAATAAAGTAAGAGCACCTTCATCTCCTAATTCATAAGACTTTTGAAAAAATCTTCTTGCTTCATCTAAATTTAACATTAACATATATGTTGTAGCTAAATGAAAATAATATAAACTATTATCTGATTCAAGGGAAATAGCTTTTTTAATATCAATTAATGCCAATTCATATTCTTGAAGGAGTGCTCGATTATAACCTCTAAATGAATATCCTTTAGCATTATCTGGTTCTAATTCAATAAATTTATTCCAATTATTTATAGCCTCATTATAATTTTTGTATTCCCAATAAATGCTCCCACATAATGAATAAGCTTCGCTTAAATTTGTATTTAATTTAATCGCTTTATTCAAATCAAGTAAAGCTTCTGAGAATTTTTCAATTGTCTTATATAATTTGCCTCTCTCAATGTAAAATCGATCCGCCTCTTTTAGTCCAATTGCTTTATTAAGGTCTTTCAAAGCGCTATCATAATTTTTGAAAAAATACACAAAGCATAGGGCTCTAACAAAATAGGCAAAAGGATTACTTGAATCATATGATATTGATTCAGAAATATTTTTAAATGTCTCTTCCCAGTTTTCCTTTCCTAATTGTTCTGTTGCGACATTAAAATGCTCTTTTCCTTTTTCAGGATTCTCTTTTTTGAAAATTTTAAACATATCCATATCAATATGTGTTATGATTATTAAAATCTTATGAAATAAACTTATTATAACATAGTTGCTAAGTTAAGGCAAAGAATTTTTATCAATTTTTATCTCAGGGGCTCCATTACGCCATAAAGTTAAAGTAAGATATGCAACTGGACGCGGATAACGTTCATTCCCAGAGTTTACAATTTGATCGTAAGTTTTATCATAAGCATAGCAGTTACAAACTCTACTACTCGAATTCATTGTCAGATCAAATCGTAATGACTTTATGACACCGTCAAATGAGAATGGGATAAATTCGAATTTGCTTAAATATTGTTGATATTCTTCAGTGGAATAATTATCTCCTGTAAATACATCTCCAGTCATAAGGAAATCGAAGAATTGATATTTTGCCATGTTTTCAAATTTTAAATTAGTATTTTCTATTCACTTTATTTACACATTTTGCAGGTACAGGCCTATCAGGATGAAAGCCCTGATCACTGGAGTATAAAGTACAACTTGCCTTTTTATGGTCAACTGACCAAACTTTACAGTGAGTGCAATCGGCACAGCGATCTCCTGATTTAATTGTTGACATGATTATTTCTCCTTTCTTTTTAATAAAATTTATTGCTTTTTAATTGCTGAAACTTGTGCCATATTCGGGATACCATATTGACATATATAATATTGATTAAGTTGTAATAGAATTATTTAATAAAAATATAGTCAAAATTTTCAAGGTGTTAATTGATTTTTAAAAAGTCTGATCCCTAAAGTTTTACTTTGCTGGATGCCGGCACTATGGGTGTTTCAGTGCTCACAACTTTGCCACCCTTTTTGCGCGTTATACGGGCTTTGAGATGTGTTTTGTAATAGGCAATCAGGTCGTTTAGTTCGTTGGCCGGAGTCGCATAGTCGGGTTCATCGTATTCCAAGCTGCAAAATTCGAAAGCATCGAAGAAGGCGGTCAATACTGCATCGGTTTCGGTACGAATAGCGCGTGCATCTACTTTTTCTTGGGCGGCCTCGTCTGCGGTGCGCTGTAAAAATTGCATGGCAAACTGTGTGTTCACAACACTTAACTGGTCAAACAGCATTTTCAGGTTTAAAGCCAATGCAGCCGCTTTCACATCGGCTTTGGCATTGTAGTCGGCCAACAGTTCCCGGGTACGTTCGGTAGCAGAAATGTAATTGGCCTTCGAAATGTCGCTTCCGTGAATATTGAGAAACCGTTTCATCACCGCCACATCAGGGGCTATTGATAGTTTGCTCAGTTTACCCAATGCTTTTACTACGGTCGCAATGGCACTAATCAGGTCGCCGCGCTCGGTATCGAGTTCTTGCAACGAATTGGTTAAAGAATTGCTCAACTCTTGTGCCTTAATTTTGGCAAGATTCGGCAACATGGCCGTTAGTTTTGCATAAGCTTTTTGTAAATGCAATACTTCTGGTTGGTACTTCAGAATAATGGCCATAATTTGATTTACGAATATGGAATACTCGCTGTTCCAAAGACGGACTAATTGCAAACGATTGATTTTTGCTTTCAAGATAATTTGGGTATTAAGGTTTGTATTGTAAAATAACTACACCAAAGGTATATAATATTTTAAAACGCCAAATATTTTATTAATTATTTTTACTACTCTTAAAATATTTTTTCAACAATCACATTCCTAAGCAGCAATAATTGGTTAAATTCGGTTAGCTTGCTTTAATGTAGCAAAGTCAAACCGGTTTTTAGACGTCTTTGCAGTTTTAAAGTAAGGGCAAATCAGTTTTAATATCAGTTTGCTAAAATGAAGCAATGACGAATTAATTTTCTGTCGAGCTTGCAATAAGAAAGCAAGGGCAAATTTATTTTGATGCGAACTTGCAGTAATGAAGCATGGTCGAATTTATTTTTGGATGGCACTGTAGTAATAGAGCAAAGATAAATTTATTTTTTTTGTACTTGACCTAATATGGCATGGTTTGGTTGGACTAAATTTCTGACTTGCTTTGAATAATTGCTATTGCAATAATGAGGTGGATAATCCTTCATTCATTGTAAATGAATAATATGATATTTCTATTATTTATGAAATCGATTTTTAACTAATACCATCTCACTTTTTTCAATAATCATTCTAAATTAACCGATGTAAAACAGTGGATCTAACTTTCGAATGATCGGGTTATATGTTCTAATGCATTGAGAGTTTTGGCTTCACGTTAGGTATTCGGCTTATTTGTATCGGTTTTACCGGTTTGCACCATGAATTCAATAAATTGGTCTAATTAACCAAATTTGGTCAGTAAGAATTGATGTTTTATATTTGCCGTCCGAAAGATTCAAAATCATTATAGAATAATTATGAAGGGTTTAAGAATTATTGTACTTGCAAAGCAGGTTCCCGACACACGAAATGTTGGGAAAGATGCCATGAAAGCAGATGGAACTGTGAATAGGGCTGCGTTACCTGCAATTTTCAATCCTGAAGATCTCAATGCGCTGGAGCTTGCGCTGCGCTTAAAAGATGAGAATCCAGGTACCACCGTTACGGTTTTAACCATGGGCCCAGGACGTGCCGCTGAAATTATCAGGGAAGGTTTGTATCGTGGAGCAGATGGTGGCGTTTTGTTGACAGACCGTGCTTTTGCCGGTTCTGATACATTGGCAACTTCGTATGCGTTGTCACAGGCCATCAGGGAGATGGGTGAATTTGACCTTATCATCGCAGGTCGTCAGGCGATTGACGGGGATACGGCACAGGTAGGTCCACAGGTTGCAGAAAAAATGGGTTTACCACAGGTAACTTATGTTGAGGCTGTCCTTAAAGTAGAAAAGACAAAGATGACCGTTCGCAGGCGCCTCGACAATGGCGTTGAAACGGTAAAAGCGCCGTTACCATTGGTATTGACAGTGAACAGTTCTGCACCAGATTGCCGTTCGCGTAATGCCAAGTTGTTGATGAAGTACAAACATGCACGCACTGTTACTGAGCGTCAGGAAGCTACTGAAGACTACCTTTTTCTCTATGATTCACGCCCGTTCCTTAACATTCAGGAAATGACTGTCAATGAGATTAAATCAACTCCCGATCAGCTTGGGCTTGCAGGTTCTCCGACAAAAGTAAAAAGGATTGAGAATGTTGTATTACAGGCTAAAGATGCTAAAAGATTGACTGCTGCCGATGAAGGCATCAATGACTTGATGAAGGAATTAATTGACAGTCACGTTATTGGATAACAGTTAGTTTTATAAAGTAAAAAAAATCGAATAATGAATAATATATTTGTTTATTGTGAAGTTGAAGATGGAGTTGTGGCTGATGTCAGCCTCGAACTTCTCACAAAAGGGCGCAGTTTGTCCAATGAGTTAAAGTGTCAACTCGAAGCCGTAGTAGTTGGTGGCGGACTGAAAGATGTTGAAAGTCAAATTATTCCTTTTGGTGTTGACGTTTTGCACATTATCGAAGATCCGCGTTTATCTCCTTATACAACAGCTCCCCATGCTGCTGTATTGATCAAACTTTTTGAGGAAGAGAAACCTCAGATTGCTTTGATGGGTGCTACTCCGATTGGCCGCGATTTGGGACCAAGGGTTTCTTCAGCACTGCACAGTGGCCTCACAGCCGACTGTACAAGTCTTGAAATTGGCGACCATGAAGATAAAAAGGCTGGTAAGATCTATAAGGACCTGTTGTATCAGATCCGTCCTGCATTTGGTGGCAACATCATTGCCTGGATTATCAATCCCGATTGCCGTCCTCAAATGGCAACTGTTCGTGAAGGCGTGATGAAAAAAGAAATTCTGAATGTCAAATACCCAGGGAAAGTCAACCGTCTTGAAGTGGCGAAATATGTATCTGATGTTGATTTTGCTGTACAGGTGATCGAACGCCATATGGAAAAACGCAAATTGAACATCAAGGGTGCTTCGATTATCGTTTCAGGTGGATACGGTGTTGGATCGAAAGAGAACTTCAAACTTCTGTACGACCTTGCGGCTGTATTGGGTGGCGAAGTGGGAGCATCCCGTGCTGCTGTTGATGCTGGTTTTGCTGAACACGAAAGGCAGATTGGCCAGACCGGTACAACTGTCCGTCCAAAATTGTACATCGCTTGCGGTATTTCAGGTCAGGTTCAGCACAGGGCAGGAATGGAAGAATCAGCTCAGATTATTGCAATCAACACCGATCCTGATGCTCCGATCAACTCTTTGGCCGATTATGTAATTACCGGCGATCTGTCAGAAATCATTCCTAAAATGATTAAGTATTATAAACTAAATACGAAGTAAATCGCAGTTAACCGGTTTAGATCATTAAAAACATTAGAAATGGCAAATTTTTATAACGATAATAAAGACTTAAAATTCCATCTCACGCATCCCATGATGCAAAAGCTGGTGATGTTAAAGGAACGCAATTTCACCGATAAGTCAACCTTTGATTATGCGCCCCTCGATTTTGAGGACGCTATGGACAGTTATGAACGTGTCCTTGTGGTTGTTGGCGAAATCAGTGGTGATATTATTGCTCCGAATGCTGAATCAATTGATGCCGAAGGACCTAAAGTTGTTGATGGGCACGTCATTTATGCCAGGGGAACCCAGGAAAATCTTGACGCATTGGTTAAGGCCGGTTTACTTGGGATTACATTACCAAGAAGGTTCGGTGGATTGAATTTCCCGATTGTCCCTTACATTATGGCAGCCGATATCGTTTCGCGTGCCGATGCGGGTTTTGTAAACATCTGGGGACTTCAGGATTGTGCCGAGACCTTGAATGAATTTGCATCTGAAGAACAAAAAGAAAGATGGCTCACACGTGTGGTGCATGGCGAAACAATGGCTATGGACCTTACAGAACCAGATGCAGGATCGGATCTTCAGGCTGTTCAACTTAAAGCAACCTGGTCGGAGAAAAAAGGGACTTTTTTACTCAACGGTGTAAAACGTTTTATTACCAATGGTGATGGTGACATTGCCCTTGTTTTGGCCCGTTCTGAAGAAGGAACCCGCGATGGCCGTGGATTGTCGATGTTTGTTTACGATAAAAGATTAGGTGGCGTTACTGTAAGGCGTATCGAGCACAAAATGGGAATCATTGGTTCCCCGACTTGTGAACTTGTTTTTAAAGATGCTCCAGGCGAGCTGATCGGCAATCGCAAGATGGGTCTGATCAAATATGTAATGGCCCTGATGAACGGAGCCAGGTTGGGTATAGCAGCTCAAGCTGTCGGTATTTGCGAGGCTGCCTATCGTGAAGCTTTGCAATATGCCAAAGAACGTGCCCAGTTTGGGAAAACCATTATCCAGTTCCCTGCAGTTTATGAAATGCTTTCTGTGATGAAAGCAAAGTTGGACGCTTCCAGAACATTGCTTTACGAAACTTCAAGATTTGTCGATTTGTATAAGACATATCAACATATTTCCGAGGAACGCAAATTGAACAATGTTGAGCGCGATGAGATGAAAGAGTTCCAACGTTTGGCCGATCTGTTTACACCGATGGTTAAAGGGATATCTTCAGAGTTTTGCAATCAGAATGCTTATGATGCAATTCAGATCCATGGTGGTTCAGGTTTTATGAAAGACTATGCTGTTGAACGTATCTACAGGGATGCCAGGATTACCTCCATCTATGAAGGAACGACACAGTTACAGGTGGTTGCTGCGATTCGTGGTGTAACTACGGGTGGTTATCTGAAACAGATCCGCGCTTACGAAAAGATCGAGCTTAAGCCTGAACTCGAAAAGTTCCGTCGCATTTTAATCTCATTAACAGCAGATTATGAAGAGGCTGTCGAAAAAGTGATTGCAGTAGGTGACAATGAATTTATTGATTTCCACTCCCGCCGGATGGTCGAAATGGCAACTTATATTGTTATGAGTTATCTACTCGTGTTGGATTCAAATCGCGATATGGATTATTTCCGCTCCACTCAGGTTTTTAATAAAATGGCCAAAGGGGAAGTAAAAGCGCGTGCCGAATTCATTCGGGCCTCTTCGCTGGAAGATATAGGACACTACAAGTACTAAGAAAAAGCCGGATTTATTCCGGTTTTTTTTTGCCTATTCAATTTCGTGAAAATATTTTTTGAAGCCAATCTAAGGGATCAGGAAGAATATTTTGCTCGGATTTGAGTGTTTTATTGGAATTTTATGATGTTTTGAAGTGATCGGGTAACCATTTTGATGATTATACTTGATTGATTTATGGATCATTTGAGTGAAAATACGCTGCCTATTAGGAACGAAATTGACAAGTTAGTTAAGAATAATTCAAGATATGATTAAATTATTGAATTTAATACGCACGAATACAGGTAGATAGCTATCTTTTATTTTTTTCATATTTTTTTGTTGAATTTGGTAGATACGAAGAAAACCTTTCTACATTTGCACCACGATTTTAGGGAACGGTAACGGGGGATAAGGTCGGGTTCATTGAGGGTTTTGGGGGGTTGAAAAGAAAGGCCGTTTGTTCAAAAAAAGAATTCAAAAAAGTTTTGGGGAAATGGAAAAAGGGATTACCTTTGCCGAACTTTCGCCTTAAAAAAAGCCGGGGGTGGATTTAAAATACAAAGAAGAACAGAGTTCATTGAAGATATTGAGAAGGTAAGAAAACGAACTAAGAAGACGAAAGCTGGGAAGCTTTTGGGGATAAGATAGAGAGTTCAAGAAAGCCGGGTCAGGACAGAAACATATTTAAAATTTTCTATACAACGGAGAGTTTGATCCTGGCTCAGGATGAACGCTAGCGGGA